>CAYUUU010000023.1:0-9831 GCA_964448065.1 uncultured Gammaproteobacteria bacterium | reverse complement strand
CAATTAAATAATAGAAGAATGGGCCAAGATACATGTTGCCAATACTGGTTTGAGGCCCAATAAAAAATAAATTGCCATGTTTTAAAAAGTCTCGAATTATTAGAACATCTCGACCTTGATCGCCTAAAAACTCCATATAATCGCCAATTCGATAAAGACGCAGGAAAGAAGCAATTAAAATAATAGAAATAATTAACCAATTATTTTTTAAAAATTTTTTAAGCACGATGAAAAGTAGTTTTAAACCAAAGTTTAAAAAGATCGGAAAAACTTTTAATAATAACCTTTAATTGACGTCCAGTGGCAGCACCTTCAACTCGAGGATAATGATGAACTCCAACTTCAACTATTTTAAAACCAGCCTTTTTGGATTTAATTAAAAATTCACTACTAATAAAAGCTCCCCTTTCAGCCTCTAGTTTTGGAATAGTATCGACCACTTTTTTATTGATTAATTTAAAACCACAATCAATATCGGTAACATGCAGGCCAAAAAGAACAAAAACGATTAACTCCCAAATTTTACTGGTTAAAATAGCGACTTTTGAAACTTGACGAGCCAAATAATAACCAATAACAATGTCTGCTTTGGTTTTTTGCTGCTTTTCTATAAATTTAGTAATTTCAGAAAAATCAAATTGGCCGTCTGAGTCAGTAAAAGCAATCCAATTATATTTAGCGTTATACAAACCGCTTTTGAGAGCCCCACCATAACCACGATTAGGATTGTGAGTAATAACATTAATATTGTTAGGATTGGCTTTTTTGAGTTGATCTAAAACCTTAGCAGTATTATCTTTGGAACCATCATTAATTAGAATTATTTCCCATTTGTTGGCAATTCCTTTTAATACAGGAATGGTTTTGTTAACAGTATTGGCAATGTTTTTTTCTTCGTTGTAGCAGGGAAAGAAAACTGAAAGTTCATCGATTAAGAAGTTTTTCATAGGTAGAGTATATGACAAATAGATGGTAAAAAACAAGTCACTGGTGGTTGGCTTGACAAATGAGTATTTATTACATATAATAGCCTATAATTAAAAATTAAATACACAGGTGGAACACAAAATTTTAAATTTAACTACAACTTTGGCTGCTTTAGCAGTTTTAAGCTTATCTTTGGTTAAACCAACCGGAGTTAAGGCTCAATACTCAACTACTGAAACCAAAAAAGAAATCTCGATTGATAAAACAATTAGAGGTATTGGTGATACTCAGTATTTTGATAATATTGAATCTAGCCGAAAAGTTTTCTATGAAAACGATGTTATTGAGTTTAAGATTAAAGTTGAAAATATTGGTAATCAAGACTTAGTTAACATTAAAGCTAGTGATAAATTACCAAATAATTTAACTTTAATTTTCTTTCCTGGCACCTATAATAGTGACGAAAGACTTATTCAATGGACTATTGATAGATTGTCTCCTGGTGAACATAAAGAATATTTAGTTAGAGCTAAAGTAACTGATGTTACTGAAATTAAGTCAATTGTTAGTAGAACTAACAATACTAAAGCTTGTTCAGATAATACTTGTGACGATGATAATGCTAGTTACTTTATTGGTAAGTCTACAGTTCCAGCTACTGGAGCCGGCGATTTAATAATTAAAACTATTGGAATCGTAACTTTAGTTGCTAGTGGATTAGCTTTAAGAAAATACGCTAGAGGATACTAAGAGAGATCGTAGATGTTCGATTATCGATCGTCGATATAAATTAAATAACATTTAAATCCCCTTTGCTAACAAGCGGAGGGGATTTTTAATTGGTTATTTTAACCTAATAGAATCCATTCTTACTAAATTATATTTAGTAGAAGAAAAAGTTTTATTAAATCCAGGAAATTCTGGATAAGGATCATTGATTATATATTGTCCATCTTTCTTGTATTTTATAACAATAAAATGGGCAGGATATCTACAACTACCACCTACACCAGCAACAACAGGTCGACCAGCATTTAGCTCTGAATCTGCTAATGAAAGACTATTAGTACATCCAATAGTGGTTCGACTAAAGTCGAATCCATTTGTAGACAAATTTCCAAAACGAAAATTACCAGTAGTTCCATCAAATAAACTAGAATTTTGTGCTAAATCAGATGGTTTAACAGATTTACCATAATGTTTCAACACCATTGTTACTGAAGTAATTAAACATCCATACCCTTTCATATCATAATAAACTTTTTTACCATTTTCAGAACTCCATCCAAAAACCATATTACCCCATTCAGAATCTCTTTGATTAAAATAACAACCCCAATCTTCGTCACAATGTGTTTGATTTGACAATAAACTACCACCAGAAGTAAAAGTTCTAAAGGCACTTAATTGAGCAATAGCATCATTTAACATTTGTTGATATTTCTTTTCATCATTTTTAGTAACTGCTAAAAGTTGATCCTTGGCAGCTTTTTGACTATTGAGACTAATTTTTTGAGCAGCCAGAGTTTTTTGAAGGGTTTCCATATCTTGTTGTTTCTTGGTTTTGGCGGTTTTTTGGATATCGTATCTTTCCTTAATAGTTCCCATTTTAACTAAATTTTCCTGATTGTTTTGTCGAACCGAAGAAACATATTGATTTTGTTGCAAAAAATCATTTAAATTGGCTTTTAATAAAAAGAAAAATAAAGGAGCTTTTTTTTGATTTTTATAATTTTGAGCAGTTTGGTAAACAAACAATTGAGAAAGATCGTTTAATTGAATGTTTAATTTATCGATTTCAACAGATAGATTGTTTATTTCCTGTTCCAAGCCTTTGATGGAATTTTCGGTTTGAGTAATTTTTAGTTGAGTTAGTTCATATTGAGAATTAAGAATTTTGATTTGATTGGCTAGAGTGTTTTTGGCTGTGCCAAGTTCGTTGAGTTTTTGAGTATATTCAGAAATTTTATTTTGTAAATCCTCAGTCTCATCAGCATAGATAGGAGTAGTTAGAAAAAAAGTGGCCAAAACAAAAAATAGTAAACAAAAAATTTTTTTAGTCATTAAACTTAATATTTAATGTATCGATTGGAACCAATCCAACTGGCAAATAAACCTAGGATAGAACCAATTACAAGTTCGATTAAAAGAATTTCTAGATATAAAGCAGGATTGACACTGAAAAATATAACTGGATTGAAAAAATTATTAACCGAATTTTTGATTATTAAGATAATAATAAAAGTAAAAATAAAACCAAAGAAACTGCCAAAAATTCCATAGAATAAACCTTCCAACAAGAAAGGCTTTTTAACATAAAACTTGGAAGCTCCAAGAAGACGGCTGATATTAATTTCTTCTTTTCGGTTGGTTATCTTCATACCAATAATAGTAATGATGGTTAGAAGAGAAATTAGACCAATGATTGAGGTGATTAAGATTCCAGTAATACGAATATTTTTAGTCCAATTTAACAAAGATTTAATAACATCTTTTTGATAAATAATTTCATCGATGACACTGGTTCGAGTGGAATAATTTTGATAAATTTCTTCTAGAGTGGCTGGTTGAGAAACAGTAACTTCAAAAGAGGCTGGAAGAATACTGGCGGTAACCATTTCAGTTAAAAGTGGATTATCTTTGTTTTGTTCTTTGTAAATTTCGAGAGCTTTTTCTTTGGAAACATATTTTATTTCCTTGACATTTTTGTAGTTAGAAAGTTCCTTTTGAATACCTTCGATAGTTGTTTTGTCTAGGCCATCTTTTAAAAATAAGGTAATTTCTGGTTTAGTTTCAAAATAATTCAAGACAGAGGAAAGACCAGTGTTAGTAAAAACAAAAAGAGACATAACAAAAAAACTTAAAGTCATGACAACTAGAGCAATTAAACTTTGGAATGGAGATCTTCTGATGTGGTGCCAGGTTGTTTTAATATGATTCATATTATTTTTCTTGGGTTAAATGAGTATGATGTTTTTTGATTTCACCATCTTGGATAATAATTTTTCTTTTACCTAAAGAATCGACAATATCTTGATTGTGAGTGGTCATAATAATAGTCGTATTATTTTTTTTATTGATATCTTTTAGAAGTTTGATTAAATTCCAAGAGTTTTCAATATCGAGATTGCCGGTTGGTTCATCAGCTAAAATTATTTGGGGTTCGATAGCCAAGGCTCTGGCCAAAGCGGCTCGTTGAAGTTCACCTCCAGATAATTGGGCTGGAAATAAATAGCGACGAGAACTTAGGTTAACTTCTTTGACGACCTGATCGATACGAGAAGAAATTTTTTCTGGTGGATAGGAAACAATATTTAGGGCGAGAGCAATATTTTCTTCGACTGATTTATCATTGATAAGTTGATAATCTTGAAAAATTACGCCTATACGACGGCGAATATTATCTATTTCCTCTTTGCTACCTTTAACTAAATCAACATCATCAACAGTAATGGTTCCAGAAGTTGGTTTAAGCTGATTTAAAATTAGTTTTAAAAGAGTTGATTTGCCAGCTCCAGAATTACCTAAAATAAATACAAATTCGCCTTGATCAATCTCAAAACTGACGTCTTTTAAAACATCGATGACACCAAAATTTTTGTTGACTTGATCGAAAACAATTTTCATATTTATTCAAGAACTTTGACAGAACCAACATCTAATAACCAACCAGTTTTAGTTGAAGCATTGGTGGCTCCTTTGACTTCAACTTTACGACCAACAAAAAGATCTAGATCGGTAGTAGAAGACATTAAAGAAACACGCTGACTAACACCACCTTCACGATTTAAGATATGAGTTCCTTCACCATTAATGTTACCAGCAACAATGGTTCCAGTAGCACTGTCTTTGAAATCTTTTTCTGAATCACCATAAGTTTTACCAACTTCAATTTGATTTTTGTCTTTTATGTTTTCAGTGGAAATTGTGGTATCAAAAATACCAGTTTTGCTATCTGAATTGGAAGATGATTTGTTGGTAGGAAAAAAACGAGAAATCCAAAAACCATTGACAATACCTAAAATTAAAACAATAAGAACAATAAATTTCATATTGTTGCTTTTAATATTTTTTTTTGGGATTGGAATAGAAGTGGTTGGACTGGTAACTGGAGTTTGATAATTTTGAGATAAATTTGGAATATCCATAATACTTTAAATAATTAATAATTAAAAATTAATAATATATAAATAATTAATAATCAATAATTCAGTATACAAGAGTTTGTAAAGTTTATAAAGTTAAAAGTAAAACTTTATATTTTTAGTTCAGCTTCGATAAATTCATCTAGGTTGCCGTCGAGAA
Organism: uncultured Gammaproteobacteria bacterium; assembly: GCA_964448065.1. GTDB lineage: Bacteria > Patescibacteriota > Microgenomatia > UBA12405 > UBA12405 > WARW01. Next base: position 4,599 of record CAYUUU010000023.1, on the reverse strand, counting down.
CCGAAGTGGTGTCGGAAGTTTCATATCTGGTACGTAAATCTTTGACCATTTTGTAAGGATGGAGAACATAAGATCTGATTTGATGGCCCCAACCAGCCACAACATTATCCCCTTTTATATCGTGTTGTTCCTGACTTTGTTTTTCTTGCTCGATAGCCCACAATTTGGAAAGTAAAACTTCCATGGCAAAATTACGATTTTGTTCTTGGGATCTTTGACTTTGACTGCTAACAGATATTCCAGTTGGTTTGTGAACCAAACGAACTGCGGTACTAACTTTGTTAACATTTTGACCACCATTTCCACCAGATCTAAAAGCAGAAAATTCAATATCTTCGGGTTTTATATTAATACTACTGTCATTTTCAATTACTGGAGTAACTTCAACTTTAGCAAATGAAGTTTGACGAAGTTGATCAGCATTGAATGGAGATAATCTGACTAAACGATGAACGCCAGCCTCTTTTTTTAGATAACCATAAGCAAAAGGACTAATAATTTTTAGATAAACTGATTTAATTCCAGCTTCTTCTCCGGAAACTAAATCTATTAACTCGTATTTCCAACCTTTTTTTTCAAAAAATTTTAAATACATACGCTGAAGCATGGATGCCCAATCCATGGCTTCGGTGCCACCTTGACCAGCATGAATAGAAAATATGGCTTGATTTTTATCGTATTTTCCCGAAAGATAGGTTTGAATTTCGAGAGATGAAATTTTTTTTGATAAAGAATTAATATGAGAAGTAATTTCTAATTCTAATTCTGGATCGGGATTGCCACTTAAAAAGTCTTCGAATTCTTCGAGAGATTTAATTTCTGATTCAATATCAGTAATTAATTGAATATTCTTTTGAAGATCAGAAATATTTTGAAGAATTTCTTGAGCAGATTGTGGATTTTGCCAAAGTTGGGGGTCGGCTGATTTAATTTTTAAATCGTTTAAAGTTTTTAAATTATCAATAAAATTTAATTTGGTTTTTAAAATTGATAATTTATCTTTAAATTCTTGAATGTTGGACATAATTTATTGTTGATCAATATTGTTCATCATATCATGATAAATATTTTGAATAATCATTTTTTGAATTTCTTTAATTTGTTTTTGAGGAAAATATTGACTTTCTTGTTTTAAATAATCAAATTTTTCTTGAATAAATTTGACGGCTGAACTTTGACCAATGTTTTCAATTTTTTGACGATAATCTTGAGGAATTTTTTGATACCAAGAATTAAACATTGTTTCATTGACTAAAATGATTGGATCGTCGGTTTGACTGGAATAAAAATTCTGATTGTTGGAAGAAAAAACAACAATAAGAATAAAAATTAAAATAAAAAAAATAATTAAACGAAAAATGACTTTGGGAGTAATTTTAAAATTTTTAGATTTTTTAGATGAATGACTCACAATTTAATTGTAGCATCTGACCTATTTGACTTGAGCAGACAAATAGTCAGTAATTGGCGTGTCACCAATAACACATTTGTTGTTTTTAGTATCAACTAAAAATGGAACTGGAAGACCTTCACTGGTTAATTGATCTGGACAAACTTTTTGAACAGTTGAAGCCATTAAAGAAGCATTGTTTTTGTTTTCGTAGACTTCTAATTGATCAATTTTTATTTTTTCAGTGATTTTGTTGGTATTAATAAACTCTTCAACAATTTTGCAGTGAGGACAGGTACTGCCATAAAATAAAACTAAATCTTGGGTAATGGAATTATTGATAACAGATGAAGGTTTTTTGGATAATATTTTAAAAACTCCAAAAAGAACTACTAAAATGAAAATTACAGTAATTATTTTTTTAATCATATTATTTAATTTCAGCTTTAATAATTTTATCGCCTTGTTGAATTTTATCTAAAACTTCAAGACCAGAAATAACTTGACCAAAATTAACATATTGGCCAGTTAAATGTTGGCAACCTTCGGTGGTAAAACAAATAAAAAATTGACTATCATTACTAATTTGATCAGTCTCGGCAGTTCGAGCTAATCCAATTGTGCCACGGACAAAAGGAATATTGTTTAACTCAGATTTTTGTTTACCGCCACCAGTGCCAGTACCAGTTGGATCACCACCTTGAGCCATAAAACCTTCAATAACTCGATGAAAAGTAAGACCATTATAGAATCCTGAATTAACTTTATCAATAAAATTAGCAACTGTATTTGGAGTTTTGTCAGCGAATAAATTTAAAGTAATTTGACCATCTTTGGTAGTCAAAATGACAGTATTGCTAGTTATTTTAGCTGAATTTGAGGCTGGAGTTATGGTTGGGTTTGTAGAAATAGTAATAGTTGGAATTGGAGTTGATGTTGTTTGATTTTGACCCATATTGGTATTTAAATTTAAATTTTCTGATTCAAACTTGGGAGTACAAGCTGATAAAAGAAAACTGGAAACTAATAAAAATGAAAAAGTAAAAATGATATTTTTAAAAGTCATTTCCTATTTTAACAAAACTAAAACTTTTTTTTGACCATTATTAATATCTTCTTTTTTGCCAGAAATAGGAAAATCATGAATACTTTCCATTAATAATGAATAAGAATAGTGGAAATAACTGCCCGCTTTGGTGCCAACATCGTGAACAGTAAATTGTTGTTTGTCGTCATTGTAGCCTAAAATTACAATATTGTGATAATAAGGGCCACCAGAATTAAAATGAGTATTTTCTTTAAATAAAATTTTGCCACTGGCGGGAACTATAATTGGAATATCTTTGGCAAGATACTCTTTAATGTTTTGAATTGTAGGATTGTCAATTATTTTGGTTTGGTAACCTAAATATTTTTGGCCAACTATAACCATTTGATCGATATTCATGTCACTAGTAAAATTTTGACTATTTTCAAACTCAATCATTTTTAAAATAGCATCACGATTTTCTGGAACAGAAATTGATTTTTTGTTTTGGTAAAAATAATCGACAGTTAAAAGAGAGGCTTCTTCACAAGCATCTTGCCATGGCTCATCCCAATTTTTCTCGGGAGCTTGTTGAATGAATGTGGCAATAATTTGGTGTGTATCTGGTAATCCAGTTTCAAGCATTTTGGTAGGCTCTGGAGCAATGGTTTCTTTAATCTCTTCAACTTTTTGAACTGTTTTAGTAATTTTATTTTCGACTTTTTCTTTAGTTATTTTTTTAGGAAAAATTAAAAATAAAGAAAGAAAAACAATAAATAAAAACAAAATAATCAGAAACTTTTTTAACATGAATAATTATAACTTAGTTTAGATTTGTTAAATATGGCGTATAATCTGGCTTATAAGATTTAGACATTGCGTCTTTATTTTTATATTAAGTGCGTGTTGCACTTTGAAATATTTGAGTGTTGTAAGAAAAGAGAAAGGAGAATTGATATGAAGGTATTCGAAATTATAGCCACTGTTTTTGCTTATATATCAGTACTGGCTTTGATTGTCTGTTCCATAGTTTCAACTTTTCTGGAAGAAAGATTTGATAAATTTTTCTTCAGAATTGTTACTTTTTTTTGTTTACCCACATACAGTGTTTCCTTCTTTTTTGAAGGGATGTCTGGTAATGAACAGAATATGAATTTTGGAATATCTGTATTTTTTTTATTCTTATTAATAATAATTATTAATCATAAAAAAATTAAAAAAATTATAGAAAGGTGGAAGGAAAAATGGAAGTGATTATTGAAAGTCTTATTCAGTTTTTTTATGCATTGATTATGGATTATTTTTTATCTTGGCTGTTATTTGTATAATAAAAATAGACGAAGACGTCAAAATAACAGACAAAGATTTTTGTATTGCGAGTTTGTTTGTTTTGCCAGTGATTGAGATAATTTTTATTCTTGATATTGTCTATGATATCTTAATTTCCGATTTATCGTTGATTCCGGTAGAAACAATATTTATCTGTCTTGTAGGTGTAGGAATCTACCTAATGGTCAAAACAGTGAGGAGGTAAAAGAAATGTTTATTTATTTGGGAATATCAATTATTTTTACTTTGATTTTCGATATTATGAACGGGAAAGAGGCCTTCACAAAGAAAAAAAGGAGATTGTATTTTGTTATCTCAAATTTGGTTTGGTATTCTGTTTCAGTATCGTTGCTATTATTGTCGATTTTATATTCAAAGATTCAGATATGGCAAATACCATATTGTTTCTTGGTAATTGTTCCTATTTCTGTATATTTTATTTTTCATATTTTCAAAGGTATGATTATATATAATTGTGCCAATGCACCAACAACACGACAATAATTAAAGGCACTGGGAGGTGATCAAGGTTGATGGTTAAAACCATTAATTTTTGTTTTCGCTGAATAGTGCCTTTTTCCTTGCAAAATGTGAATATTATAGTACAATGCAAGGATGCCCAAATTCAATGATATTAGAAATATTGCAGTAATCGCCCATGTTGACCATGGTAAGACTACTTTGGTGGATGCAATGTTGAAACAAACTCACACCTTTAGAGATAATCAAGCGGAAATGAATGTGGATAGAATTATGGATTCTAATGATTTGGAAAGAGAAAAAGGAATTACTATCTTGTCTAAAAATACTTCTGTTTTTTATAAAAATACAAAAATTAACGTTATTGATACTC
>CAYUUU010000022.1:0-9962 GCA_964448065.1 uncultured Gammaproteobacteria bacterium | reverse complement strand
TCATTCTTTTAGCTGCCATTTCTTGAGATTTTTTTAAAGCTTTATTAATAGTGTCCAATAAAATTTTATTTTCAACTCCATTTACTGATAAAAATTTTATTTTTTGATCACCACTAACCTTAATTTTTATTCCTGATTCTTCAATTTCTAAAACCTCAGATTCAATCGCTTTTTTTAATTTTAAAGCCTGAGAAACCATTTTTGCTTTGTCAAACATAATATTATTAATTTTTAATTATTAATTCTTAATTATTATACCTCAACCAAATATCTCTTTTGCTACGTCATAAATATCTTTTTTATTACCACTTTCTTCAGGGTTTTTTTGTTCCATTAATTGATTACTAATATTTTCGACTGGAGTATCATTTTTAATAACCAAAGGTTCTTTTTTGTTTGTTCCCAAAACACATTCAAAACATAAATCTTTTCCAAACACCTTAATCAAACAATCTTCGACTATTTTTCTATTTTTAACTTCCTCTAATCTTTCTTTGTGAAACGGATAAAAAACTTCCAAAACTAATTTTTTACCACTAATCGAACATGGTCTAGCTGCTCTTAAAAAAGCTTCTACTGAATGATTAAATGGTTTAATTGTCATTAGTAAATTACCCCATTTTTCCTCAATTTGATCTAATCCTAGATTTACATTATCATTGTTAACTTTTAAAAGTATCTCTTCCTCATCAGCCACAACTTCAGTAATTACAGGTTCTTTCAACTCTTCTTTCACTTCTGTAATAATTTTCTTTTCCTTGTCTACCGTAAGGTTCTGACATCTGATATCTGAGATCTGAGATCTTTTTTGTCCCGCAAAATCCACCACCGCCAACTCTAATGGTAATTGTTCAATTTCTACATCTTTTTCTTGTTTAGAAGCTTTAATCAAAAGATTAATTAAAAATTCTGTTTCATTTAAATTTAATCCTTTATTTTCACTACTACCAACCCCAAAAAAAGTTAATAATTTTTTTTGAAAATAACTAATTAAATTTTGCAAAAACAAAGAAAAATCAACCCCATTGTCAGCCATCTTTTCCAATTTTTCCAAAATTATTTTCGTTTCACCATTTTTCAAATCAGATTCAAAATCAATTTCACTATAATCTCCACTTTTATTTCCAAAAAAAATCTTTACCTCATTAAAATTAAGATTTTTTCCTAATTGTAAACAAATTTCATTAAAGGTTCTTTGTAAGTTTCTAAAACTACCATCACTTTTTTCCAAAACAAAATTAACAGTTTCTTCATCAATCTCAATTTTTTCACCCTCAATAATCTTTTTTAAAGAATTTAATAACTCTTTTTTTTCACCTTTTCTAAAATCAATTTTTATCAATCTTGACAAAACCGTTTCTGGAATTTTTTCAGCATCAGTCGTACACAAAATGAAAATCGTATGTTTAGGAGGTTCTTCAATTAATTTCAAAAGAGCATTAAAAGCATCTTTAGTTAACATGTGAACTTCATCAATAATAAAAACCTTTTTACTAAACTTACTTGGCAGCAAATAAGCTTTATCTTTTAAAGCTCTAATATCATCAATTCCTCTGTTTGAAGCCGCATCAATTTCAATAATATCCAATGAATTACCTTTTTCAATTTCTTTACAATTTTCACATTTACCACAAGGTTCCCCATCTTTTAAATCAGAACAATTTACTGCCTTGGCTAAAATTCTAGCCGCCGAAGTTTTACCTGCGCCTTTTGGTCCGGCAAATAAAAACGATTGAGGAATATCTTTGGCTTGTAAAATTTTCTTTAAAGTTTGGGCCACATCAACCAAATCTAGATCAGAAAACTTTGAGGGTCTATATTTAAGGTGAAAAACTGACATCTAACGATTAAACCAAATTAGCTCCGTTTTTACAATAATAGCAACTGTATCAATAATTTTTTTAAATATATCAAAGTAATCTATTTTTAATTAAAAAATTTTGAAGTTATGAATTTAAATCAAAATTAATGAGATGATATTTTTTCGCGCGCAATCATCCGATCCGCCAGCTGGCGGAGAAGGGCGTGAGCACGTAAAAATAACATCGAATTAATTATTTAAATTAGCCTTTCATCAAATTTTCAACTCCGTGAACTAACCAAGCATACAAAACTTTCTCTAAAGTCGACTTTTGAAATTGAACTTCATACTTTAATTTTTGAGTACAAATCACAATATCCCCTAGTCTAATTTTTCCATCAATATCCTTTTCCATCGACATCGGAAAACCCAAAACTTGTGGATAATAATCTTTCTGACGATAATTAATATTCAAATCCCTAGCTTTTTTTCTGCCTACAAAATAAATACTTAACTCTACATCTTTAGAAAAACCTTTTTCGATTAAAGCTTTTTTTGCCAACTCTTTAATTTTGAAATCTGAAATCTGAGATCTGAAATCTTTTCTAATACTATTAATTAAAATTATATTTTCCATATCTACGATCTAAGATCGACGATCTAATATCTCTTTTACAATTCTAGAAATAACACTTCCATCAACAGACCCAGCAGTTTTTGCCATAACTTCTTTCATAACCATTCCAAAATTATTACCTTTTTGGGAAATTATTTCTTCAACCATTTTAACAAGTTGATCTTCACTAATTTTTTCTGGTAAATATCTTTTAACTACTTCTATCTCATAATCCAATTGTTCAACTAAATCATTTCTACCAGCCTTTAAAAACATCTCCTTGGATTCTTCTTTATCTTTTAATTCTTTATTTAAAATTTTAGTTTCTTCAACTTCAGTCAAAGACCCTGGTGGCAATTGCATTTCTTTTTTATCTATTACCGATTTTAAAAAACGCAAAACATCCACCAGTTTGTTATCTCTGGCTTTTAAAGCCTCAAAACTATCTTTTTGTAGTTTATCTCGAATCATTATGTCTTCTTGAATTTTTAGATTTTCGGCGACATTTATCTCGCCAGACGATTACTTTCTTTTTAGCATATCTTTCTTCGGAAGGTTTTACATAAGAAGCTCTTTTTCTAACTTCTTCAGCAATATCTTCTTCCATGGAAAGTCTTCTAAATCTACCGATAATATCGTCTTTTGATTCACCTTTTTTCTTTTTTACTATGATTGGCATTAATTAACTGACACCTCCTTTTTAATTATTTGGTATTTTACCCTATTTATTACCGTCATGCAAACACTTTATTCTGTCAAACCCGTCAACCACTCCATTTTTATCATAATCACCAGCACAGTTTGTAGCGATCGTTGGAGTTGCTGCTCCAGTTGCAGTTCCAGTAGTCGTTCCTTTCTTACAAGTTATAATATCAAACCCATCAACCACTCCATTTTTATTATAATCTGGTGGGTTATCACAATTAGTACCATTAGCCGATGAAGTCGCACTTGGAGTTGTTGTTGGGGCTATTGTTATTTCTGGTTCCAAAGCCACAGTTGGTGTTGGTTCTACTTCAGCAGTAGTAACAAAACTAAACATTGATCCATCATTATCAAAAGTATTATTTTCATCAACTACCACTTTATAGTAATAAGTTGTATTAGGCTTCAAACTTCCTAAAGAAATTCTGTGACTTGTAGTTTCCTCACTATCACTAGCCATTAATAATAAACTAGCAATATTTGTTCCATAAAAAACCGAAGCTTTTACTTCTTTATCAGTTTCCCAAGACACTACTGCACTTTTGCCATCAGTTGCTGGAGTTGATACTAAACCCTGAGGTTCATAATCGGCACTAGCATTACTAGCCATAGTCTTAACCTTGTTTATTAAAACAACCGACAAAATAATCACCAAAATTAATATTCCAAAAACTAAAATAGTTTTTAAATTTATTTTACCTTTCATAGAAATTTCAAAAACAAAGCTGAAGCCAAACTAATAGCTCCAAAAACAATCAATCCAAAAGTAGAAGCAACTCCACCAGTTTTAGGTAATTCAGTCGTTTTAGTAGTTGTTGTGGTTGTAGTTGCTGCAGTTGTAGGAGTTGGAGTTGAAGTTGAAGTTCCAGAAGAAACTATTGTATATACTCCATTATCATTAGCACTACAAACAATAATATCCTTGACTGTTGCTGACTGAATAATATTAGAATCACCAGTAGCACCAGTACAAGTAAATTTAACATTAGCTGTTCCAACTGCCTTAGCTTTAAAAGTAAAGACTGCTAAATTTCCTTTAACAGCCGCATCACCAGCTGACATATTTGAATAACAAGTTACTGAAAATTTACCACTAGCCCATTCACTATTATTACCAGGCATACAACTTCCACCAGTAGTTGTTCCAGAATTAAAAATCATATCAGTAGCAGTATCAATAGATACTAATTCCAATTTATCTGAATCAAAAGTTCCCACCGCATCAGCCGCTCCAGCCACTTGACCAGCTGAATCAATTCCCATAGTCACTTTAAAAGTATCATTTAAATTATAAGTTCCACTAGTTGGAGATAATGTTAATTTTGGATCAGCCGCAGCTACCACTCCAGTTGATAAACCTAAAAAAACAATTGCTAACAATAAATTTATTCCTATTTTTTTCATTTTTTATCAACCACATTAATTTCTAATTTATTAGCGGAAAAAGATAAACCTTTAACCGTAGTACTCTCTATAAACATAGTAGCAAATTCTTTTCCTTCATTACCAGTAGCAATTTCCAAATTGTAATTTCCAACAGTTATTGGCTTAACATCAAAGGTTAAAAGAGAAACAATATTACTCTCGTTTAGAGTTAACCCTGATTTGTTTTCAATAAGATATTTAACTACAATCATGCCATCTTTTTTAGAAATTGTTGATATTGATGGTTTAGGTAAATTTTTATCATAAACCAAATTGCTTACTTCTAAATTTTTAGCATCAAATTTTATGGCCAACTCTAAACTATCAACTATTTTCTTCTCTTTTACATAACCCTGAAGTTTAACTGTATATTTTTTACCAATTTCCATATCTTTATTATCAGTAGCAAAAACCAAATCTAAAGCATCTTTCTTCTCTTCAACTACAGTTGGAGTAACTGTTTCTACTACCTTATTAACCACATTACTACTTTGATTATTTTCTAATTTAGTTACTAAAGTAATACTTTCAAAAATTATTATTATTGCTATTATTGGCAATAAAATTGTTACAGTTTTATTATTCATTATTTTTTTTAATTTTTAATCTGTTTTCTGAGAATATTGCTCAGCCATAGCATTTTTCAAAATTTGTAAATCAAAAGTATCAACTCTACAATCTCCATTCAAGTCAGCATTTAAATTTTCTCCAGATTTACAAGTTTTACCCCATTCATTTTTCATAAAAGCAAAATCTGCTCCATTAACAACTTTATCTTGAGTTCCAAGTGAACCTTGAGTTCCAATATCTCCATTTAATATTGGATAATCAAATAAAGACAAGGTTTTATTAGCCAAATCAGAAACTAAAATCTGACTCTTATTTAATGCTGGGAATCCTGCATTTTGACTATCTTTACCATAAATTGTAGCTAAAATTTTTCTATTACTACCAATAGTTATTTTGATTTTATCGGTTAGAGCATAATCATTAGTTAAAGCAAAATCAGAAATTTTAAATATTTGATCACCAAGATTAGTATTAAATCTATTATCTACAACAGTTGCCGTAACTTCTCTGGAGGTTACAGTATTAGATCCATCTTTGGTTACAGTAACATTAAATTTAAGATTACCAAAACAAGAATCCAACTTTTTAACTCCAGAAATTGCAAAATATAAGTTTAATTTTGGAGCTGTATAATCTGGATCTTTACAAACAGTAGTTCCCACATTATCAACTGTACAAACTTGACTACCAGAACAATTGGTAGTTGTAGTTGACCAATTACCATCAGTAGTACAAGTAAAATATTTATTAGTAGCAGTACATTTTTGACTCCCAGGAGTACATTCATTACAAACTTTAGTAATAGCATTACAACCAATAGCTCCACAAGCAATATCAGTCCAATCAGTACCATCATTTTTACAGACTCGAGCGGTAGCTCCAGAACATTGTTTCTCTCCAGGAGTACAAACAGGATCATCTATTTTTATAACAATAGGAGTTGGAGTTGGAGCACTTTTACAAACACCAGCTTCACAGCCATTAGGACAAGTTTCTGTTTTTAGACGAATTCCATTATCAGCATCTTTATTACAAAATTGTCTAGTTGTTGAAGTTGGACAAGTAGGTGTTTGGCCAAGAGTACATTCATCTTTACAAGTATTATTACTACTATCACAACCAGCTACACATGCAGTAATTAAACTCCAATTTTTTCCATCACAATGATTTAGATTATTTCCATCACATTGATTTCTAACTTCTCCACAATCAGTTGGAGTAGATGGGGCAGGAGCACTACCACTTGGTTTACAACATTTTACAGTTGTATCACCACTACATAATCCAGAAGCAATAACCCCGTTCTCAATTCTTCCACCTACCATACAAGATTCACCATCAACTGGAGTAGAAGTATAATCACCACAAACACCACCTGCTGCAGTACATTTTGCCCCACTACCAACTGCCCCAGTCTGCCATTTTTCAGTATAAGGATTTGAACTTACGGTTGCTTTTTCACAATAATTACCACTATAACTCCATTTACAACCAACTCCGTTACATTCACCAACAGTTCCACAATTACCACATTTTGTTGATGAACAAGTTGCTGGTTTACAAGAACCATCATTATTGCAACCGTTTGGACAATTGTAGCTAAAAGTCCAACCACCAAGTCTATCTGAACAAACATCAACAGTATTATTAGTACATCTTTTAGCCCCAACTGTACAATTTAAGGTAGTTGCCTTTTCACAATAATTACCACTATAACTCCATTTACAACCATCAATTGCACAAGCACCAGCAGTAGCACAATCACCACACTTTGTTGCCGAACAAGTTGGTTTCTCAACACATCTTAACCCATTCCAATCACAATTAGTGTCTTTTTGACAAGCTACAGGTCCGACATAAAGAGGACATTTACCAGCTGCGCTACTTCTATTATCTTGAACCTTTTTTACCAAGTTTGCTGTTATTGGAAGAGCTACGGCTAAAATTAACATTACAACCATTACAAAAATTTGGGAAAAACCGTTTTGTTTTTTCATTTTGTTTAAAAAATACATTTATATAGTATCAGTTAAACATTTTTAAAAAACTTCGTCAATAGATGAATTTTGGCTGAATTTAGAAAAATCTTTTTATATCCCCAATTGTAATCAAGAGTATCAGACCTAAAAGCAAAATCATACCTAAATTATTGGCAATTATTTCTACTTTTTGATTAGCCTTCTTACGAGTAATCATTTCATAAAGAACAAAAATTATTCTGCCTCCATCCAAAGCTGGAAAAGGCAAAATATTTACTATAGCTAAATTAACCGACACTATTCCAAAAAAATGAATCACTGCTAGCAGTCCTTGATTTTGTTTAATAGCTGAAGTGGCTTCATACATTCCAATTGGACCACTAACATCTTTTGGGGGGTTACCAGACAACAATCCACCAATCATCTGACCAACCCCAGAAGCAATAATTTTACCCCAATAATAAGCTTCTTCAAAACCAGCTTTAATTGATAAATCTAATCTATACCAGGGAATTTTTACCATTTCTGTATTAGAAATCATTATCCCCATACTTCCTTCCCCTTCTGGCGGATTCTCTCTCACTTCAATATTTATTTCTCTTTCAACTTTATCAACTTGATAAACTTTTAACTTTACAAACTTTCCCTTATATTTTCCCACCTCAGTTGTCAATTCATCTGCTGTTTTAATTTCTTTATCTTCAACTTTTTTAATCCAATCCCCTTCTTTTAATCCAACACTAGCCGCTGGAGAATTATTAGCCACACTCAAAACCTTAACTTGATCGGTTACTTTTGGAACTCCAGTAATTAAATAAACAACAGTAAAAATTACAACTGCTAAAACCAAATTCATTAGCACCCCACCCAAAACTATTAACAATTTTTGCCATGGTTTTTTATGATTAAAAGCATCTGTTCCTTTTCCGTCGCCGTCTTCACCATACAATCTACAAAATCCTCCAATTGGTAATAAATTTATACTATATATAGTATTCCCAAATTTCTTACCAATAATTCGTGGTGGTAAACCCAATCCAAATTCTTCCACTTTAACTCCAGTTTTTCTGGCAATAAAAAAATGGCCAAATTCATGAACCAAAACTAACACCGACAAAGCTATTATGAAAATTATCAAATCCATGTTTATATTATCGACGATCGACGATCTAAAATCTACGATCTATTTTATCCTCGAATTTCCAACTCTTTCTTTTTAGCTGTTTCTTCCAACTTTTTTATATATAAATCTGTACTTTTTTGTAATTCAGTTTCATCTTTTTTAAATTCATCTTCAGAAATAGATTTATCTTGTTTAGCTTTTTGAATATCATTTCTAAAATCAGCTCGAGCATCTCGAATCATCACTCTAGCCCCTTCTAATTTTCTTCCCAAAAGTTTTACATAATCTTCTCTTTGTTCAACTGTCAACATTGGTAAACTCATTCTAATAATGTTTCCATCAACATTTGGAGTCATTCCAATGTTTGCTGCTGCAATTCCATTAGAAATTTCTCTAATTAAAGCTTGATCCCACGGTTCAAAGGTTAAACTTCGAACATCTGGAACTCCAATCGATCCAAGTTCAATTAATCTCATTTTTTGACCACCATAAACCACCACTGCCACATTTTCAATTAATCCTGGAGTTGCTCTGCCAGTTCTAATTGAAGCAATGTCGTTAACAAACAACGACAATATTTTTTCCATTCTGGTGTTTACGTCAGTGAAATTTATCATATGGTTCATTATAACAAAAAACCCTCCAATTTCATTGGAGGGTTTAAAAATACTTATTTTATTTTTATAAAAAATCTGAAGTTATGAATTTCTTGGGTTTTTGAACGTGGTAACACATTCACTGAACCCAAAAATTTATAACGAAGATTTATAAAAATTAGATTTCAAATCTGGCAAAACGATTAATTTTCATATTTTCGCCAAATTTAGTAATCAAAGTTTTAACCATTTCTTCAATAGTTTTACTCGAATCCTTAACAAATTCTTGTTTCATTAATTCATCAACATTTTCTGGATCCATAGCAGCCACTTGTAAACAAAGATCTTTAGTTAAATTAACAAAATCTTCATGTTTAGCCACAAAATCAGTTTCACATAAAAGTTCCACCATTACTCCAATTTTTCCAGTTGAATGAGTATAAGTAGCCACTCTTCCCTGATGAGTTTCTCTTTCAGCTTTGGTTTCAGCTTTTTTAAAACCTTTTTCTTTTAAAATTTGTTTAGCTTTAGTTTCATCACCTTCAGCTTCTTCTAAAGCTGATTTAATTTCCATCATTCCTAAACCAAGTTCAATTCTAAGTTTTTTAACTAATTCAATTATTTTTTTATTATCCATTTTTTTAATTAATTATTAATTAATCTACGATCTATCATCGACGATCTAAGATCTACTTTACTCCAGCAGCTTTAATAGCTCTTCCAATTTCTTCGACTAATAAAGTGACACTTTTTACACTATCATCATTAGCTGGAACAGCAAAATCAATTTTTAAAGGATTAGTATCACTATCAACTATAGCGACGACTTTAACTTTTTTAATTTTTGCTTCTTTAACTGCAGTTTTTTCAAAACCAGCATCAACTAAAAATAAAACATCAAACATTTTATCTAAATTGACTAAACCACCAACATTTCTTTCAAGTCTAGCTATTTCTTTATTAATTTCTGATAATTCTTTTTTGGTTGATTCAACAAATTTACCTTTTTCTAAACCGTCTTTTAAATCAATTAATTTTTTAATTTGTTTTTTAATTTGTTCCCAGTTGGATACTGTACCACCTAACCAACGATCAGTAATATAAGGAACTCCAGCATCAATAGCCACTCTTCGGACTACTTCTCGAG
>CAYUUU010000021.1:0-10492 GCA_964448065.1 uncultured Gammaproteobacteria bacterium | reverse complement strand
GCTATTGTTAGTCGTGAACTTGGAGTTCCTTGTGTTGTTGGAACTAAAACTGCTACCAAATATTTTAAAGAAGGGGATATTGTAACTATAAATGGAACTACTGGTGAAATTTGGAAAGGTGACTTAACTAATAATAAAAATGTTCCCAATCTACAATCTAAGACCTACGATCTAAAATCTACTTTAAAGACTGCCACTAAAGTTTACGTTAATCTTGGAGAACCAGAATTAGCTGAAAAAATTTCTAAAAAAGATGTTGATGGGGTTGGACTCTTAAGGGCTGAATTTATGTTAGCCAACATTGGAATTCATCCAAAAAGAATTATTGCCGAAAAGAAAGAAACTGTTTATATTAATAAATTAGCCAGAGAAATGGTTAAATTTTGTAAAAGTTTTAACCCTCGACCAGTAATTTATCGAGCTACAGATTTCAAAACTAACGAATATCGATTTTTAAAATGGGGAAAACTTTACGAACCAGAAGAACCAAATCCATTGTTAGGTTTTCGTGGTGCTTCCAGATATATTAGTTGTCCTGACGTCTTTTTTATGGAACTTGAAGCTATTAAAAAAGTTCGCAATGAATATGGCTATAAAAATTTATGGTTAATGATTCCTTTTGTTCGTACTCCCCAAGAATTAGCTGAAGTTAAAAAAATTGTGGCAGCTGCTGGTCTTTTAAGATCTCCAACATTTAAACTTTTTATGATGGCGGAAATTCCTAGTAACGTTATTCTTTTAGATAAATTTATTGATGTTGGAATTGATGGTATTTCTATTGGCAGTAATGATTTAACCATGTTAACACTTGGTCTAGACAGAGATAATAGCGAGGTAGCTAAAACATTTAACGAAATGGATCCGGCTGTTCTCTGGTCACTTAAACGCCTAATTACTAAGTCTAAAAAACGAGGAATAACTTGTTCTATTTGTGGCCAAGCTCCTAGTAATTATCCGGATTTAGTGGCTAAATTAGTGAAATGGGGAGTAACCAGTATTTCTGTTAGTCCAGATGCTATTGACTCTACCAGAGAAGTTGTTGCTTGGGCTGAAAAACAAAAAATTAGTAAAATAGCAAAGTAATTTCGCCTTTAATTTCTTTTAAAGCCAATTTAGAAATTACTTCATTTACATTACCAGAAATTATTTCCTCAAACTTTTTAGTCATTTCTCGACAAACTACTATCTGAGTTTTTTCACCACAAACTTCATTAATTTCTTCTAATAATTTTTTTAATCTAAAAGGGGATTCGTAAATAATTTTAGCTCCATCAATATTTTTATAATTTTCTAAGATTTTTTTCTTTTCTCCACTTTTTTTAGGTAAAAATCCTAAAAAACAAAATCTCCCTGCTGGTAATCCAGATAAAACCAAGGCGTTAACAACTGCGCTAGGACCCGGAATAGAAGTTACTTCTAAAAGTAATTGACGACATTTTTTAATTAATCTGTAGCCCGGATCAGACACTATTGGAGTTCCAGCATCGGTTACCAAAGCAATTTCTTTTCCCATTTCTAATAATCTAATTATTTCTGGAATTTTTTGTTCCTCAACTTCATCATAGAAAGACATTAATTTCGCTTGATTATTTATTCCAAGATTAGCTAACATTAAACCAGTATTTCGAGTATCTTCGCACAAAATATAATCAACTTTTTTTAAAGTCTCTAAAGCCCTTAGGGTAATATCACCTAAATTTCCAATCGGTGTTGCAACAATATAAAGCATTACTAATTATATCTTAATTAAATTGTCGAATCACCGCCACTACTTTTCCTCGAATTTCTACATCAGTTACATAAATTGGCAACATCGTTGAATTGGCTGGTTGTAAACGAATTCGACTAGCTTCTCTATAATATCTTTTTAAGGTTGCAAAACCATTTTTTAAAACTGCCACCACAATATCACCATTAAAAGCACTTTTTTGCTCTTTAACTACTACATAATCTCCACTTAAAATTCCATCATCAATCATTGAATCTCCCTTAGCTTGCAACACAAAAGATTGATCACCTGGCTTTACTAGATTAGCATTAACTCCAATTGTGGCATTTGGATCAGTGTATGGTTCAATTGGTTCACCACAAGAAATAAAACCCAAAACTGGTAATTCAACCATAGCTGAAACTATTTCCTCAATTTTTTCTTTAACTCTATCTAAAACTTCTATAAAACTTGTTGAAACATTTTGAATAGTTGAATGATTTTCAGTATCTAATAATTCAATTCCTCTAACAGCTCCTCGGTAACGTCTAATTAAACCTTTTTTTTCCAAAACTGCCAAATGCTCATGAACAGTAGCCAAAGAAGATAATCCCAATCTTTGAGCAATTTCGGTTAATGTTGGAGCATAACCATAAGTATCAATCATCTCTTTAATGTAATCCAATATTTGTTTTTGCCTTTTATATACTATTGTTGCCATGGAATAATAATATACGAATAATACCCGAAGTCAATTGACCAAATTAATATAATTTATTCCTAATTTAATTTATGTCTGGATGTTATATTAGAGTATCTCTATGTTTTTACTTTTTTTAATTACTTTTTTCCTTTTTTCCCTAAGTCCTGTCAAAGCTTTGGATGAATTTAATAGTCAGCAAAATTTAACTTATCAACTTGATAATCAAGGTAATGCCACTGTTACCCAAGAAATTCAATTAACCAATAATTTTTCTGAAATTTATCCGACAGTTTATCAACTCAGTCTTTATGGACCTCAAATAACTGATGTTAAAGGTAACGATTCTTTAGGAAATATCGTTCAAAAAGTCGACAGAACAGGGGACGATAATTTAATAAATTTAAAATTTAACGAAGCCAACCTTGGTAAGGACAAAATTACTAAATTTACCTTAACTTACAATATTTCTAATTTGGCCATTCAAAAGGGAAATATTTGGGAATTATCTTTACCTGATTATCAAAATTTAAAAAACACCGATACTGTTAACATCAACATCTATGTTCCGTCAAATTTTGGGTCTTTGTCCTTTTCATCAAATAATCCTAAAAATATTATTTCCCTAAACAATCAAACTCAAATTTATTTTGAAAATATTAAAAATAAAAAAACTTTATTAATTTTTGGTAATTATCAACTTTTCGATTTTAATTTTAAATATTTTATTAAAAACAACGAATCTAATCCTAAAATAATAGAAATTCCACTTCCTCCAGAAAATGACAGTCAACAAATAATTTTTAAAGAAATTAACCCTGTTGCTCAAAATATTAGAATTGATCAAGATGGTAATTGGTTGGCTCAATATAAATTGGCAACTGGCCAAGAACTAGAAATTAGTGTTTCTGGACAAGCAAAAATAATTTCTGCCAATATTAAACAAGACATAAATATTAATGATTATTTGAAACCTCAAAACTATTGGCCAATTAATGATTCTTCTATCAAGCAATTAAAATTTAAAAATGCCAAAGAAATCTATAACTACGTTGTTAATACTCTAAATTACGATTATGAATCTATTAATTCTGCTACCCGTAAAGGAGCCATCCAAGCACTACTCTCACCCAATACATCTCTTTGTACTGAATTTACTGATCTTTTTGTTGCTTTAGCTAGAGCCAATAACATTCCTGCCCGAGAAGTTGAAGGATTTGCTTATACTAATAATTCTAAAATTAAACCAATTAATGTTAATGCTGATATTCTCCATGCTTGGCCACAATATTATGATCAAGACCAAAAAGTTTGGATATCTGTTGACCCTACTTGGGCAAAAACCACCAATGGTGTCGATTTTTTTAACGATTTAGATCCAAATCATTTTGCTTTCGTTTTTCACGGATTAGACAGCCAAAACCCTCTTCCTCCAGGAGCCTACAAAAACAGTCACAACATCAAAACTGTTCAGGTGGAATTTGCTACCCAAGAATTACAACCACAATACCAAAATCTTAAAATTACTTCTGTCGATAGTAATTTTTATCAAAACCAAGAAATAAAAATTACTAATCCAAATTATCAAAGCTTAAAAAATTTGGAAATATCAATTAAATCTATTGGCTGGCAACAAACTATTAACCAATTACCACCATTAAGTTCAACCATCCTTAAAATTCCTAATTTATCTTTTTTAAAATCAATTAATCCCAAAAACCAAAAACTAGAAATTTCTATTAATAGCCAAAATTCTTATAATCAAAAAATTTCCATTAAAAATAATCGATATTTTTTTAATTTATGTATATTTTTAGCTTTAATCTCCACTTTTGTTGGTATAGGCGGTATAATCTTTACTAATAATAAAAAATCTAAAAAATGAAAAAATTACTAAGATATATTTTACTTTTTATCTTTTCTCTTTTGACTGCTAACCAAATTTGGCATAATTTATCTTTTCAAAATATGCCTCTAACTTTAATAAAAGTATCCTTAGTTTTGGCTATTTTTGAGTTATTATTAAAACCAATTTTAAAAATTTTACTACTTCCTATAAATTTAATTACTTTAGGATTTTTTAGAATTGTTATTGATACTTTAGGATTTTATTTAGCTATTTTTTTGCTAAATGATTTTAAAATTTATAATATCTATATTTCTGGATATAATTATTATGTTAAAGGATTTTTTGCCTATCTTTTAACTTCCTTTACAGTTGGCTTAATTTTAAATATTTATAATTTTATTCTTCGTAGAAGTAAACCAAAAAAATGAAAACTACTTTAATTATTGTTCAAATAATATTATCCGTTGTTCTTACTGTTTTGATTTTTTTTCAATCAAATGGAGACACTGAATCAAATTCCATGTCTACCAATATTCAAAAAAGGGGATGGGAAAAAGTTGTTTTTAATTTCACTATTTTTGTTGTAGTTCTATTTCTTATTTCATCTATTATTCAAACCTTAATTTAAGACTTTGTTTAAAAAAATTCATTTTAAAATTCAATATTTAATCTCTTTTATAAAGAAAAATTATTATTTCTTTATAATTGGAATTGTTTTAGTTGTTCCTATTGTTTTTTTTCATCACCAAATAATTAATGTTTTAAAATTACCAGTTTTTCAAGTTCAAGTTATTGGTATAGATGGGTTATATACTTTAGATAAATTACCAGAAGAAATTTCCGACAAAATTAGTTACGGATTAACTGTTAAAAACGAAAATGATAAACCATCAATTTCACCAATAGTCGAATCATTAACCATTGAAAACGATCATAAAAACTATATTTTCACCCTAAAAGATAATATTTATTGGCACAATGGTAAGAAATTAACTAGCAATGATATAAATTATCAAATTTCTGGAATTACTGTTACCCCACTAACTAATAATCAACTAAAAATCAGTTTAGAAACCGAATTTTCACCAGTCTTATCCATTCTTAGTCAAAATTTATTTAAGAAAAAAACTATTGGTCTTGGACCATACAAAGTTAAATCTAACACTTTTCAAGATGGTTATTTAAAAACTCTTAAACTAAATCCTGTAAGTAAAAATTTACCCAGACTTTATTATCGTTTTTATTCTAATGAAACTGATTTAGTTAATGCCTACAAATTAGGAGATGTTGATCAAATAAAAATTACTTCTTTACCTTCGGAATTATCAAAATGGACTAATACGAAAATAACTCAAAAAATTGAAACTAATCAAAAATATTCTGCCATATTTTTTAACACTAAAAAAATTAGCAGTAAACAACTTAGACAAGCTTTGGCCTATTCTACCGTTAAAACTAACGATAAAAATGAAAGGTGTTTAGGACCAATTTCTCCAAATTCTTGGGCTTACAACCCTGCCATTAAAGAATATAATTACAACCCAACCAGAGCTAAGGAATTATTTAAGGGCAATGAAATAGAATCTATTAATTTGGTAGTTAATAATCGTCAATTATTACCAATGGCCGAAGAAATTAAACATTCTTGGGAAAGCATTTTAAATTTAAAAACTACCATAACCATAGAAACCCAAATAGATTTAGATAATTTCGACGCTATTTTAACTTATGGAAGTATCCCTAGTGACCCAGATCAATATACTTTTTGGCATTCAACTCAATCAAAAACTAATTTAACTAAACTAGATAATTCCAGAATAGATAAACTTCTAGAAGAAGGCAGATTAGTTCTAGATCAACAAGAACGTAAACAAATTTATCAAGATTTTCAAAGATATTTACTCGAGGAAAGTCCAGCTATTTTCTTATCCTATCCAAACATTTATACTATTACCAGACAAAAATAATATGACAGAAAATAAAGATTTTATAGGTAATATTTTAATTTTAATATTAATAACTCTTTTAATAGTTGCTGGATATATTTCCTACAAAAGTATTGATTGGAAAGTTTTAAACAGAATTGAATCTCAAACCCTTATCTTACCAACCCCAATTCCCACAATTTCACCAACTCAAATTCAAATTTCCACTCCAAGTTCTAAAAAAATATAATTTTATTCTATTGATAAAATTTCACCATTTTTTAATCTTAATAATCTTTGATTACGCGAACCTCGAAAACTCAAACTTAAATCACGTTGAGACAAAATAAATCTACCATCTATTAAAACATCTAAGCTTTTCAAAAATTCCCATTTATCACCACCTTCTTTTTTAATCTCCTCATAAGAATAACCAGTAAAAGACCAAACTGACCAACCTAATGTTTTTTTAACCCAATCACATATTTCCTTACATTCCTTAGCTTGTAACATTGGCTCACCCCCACAAAAAGTTAAGCCATTTTGGCCTTTAATTTTTTTTAATTTATTTTTTATCTCCTCAATGTCCATTAAAAAACCACCATTTTCATCCCAAGACTCTGGATTATGACAACCAGGACAATGAAACCTGCAACCTTGACACCAAATTACAGTTCTTAATCCATCACCATTTACAATATTGTCAGACTCTACTGGAGCAGCCAAACGAATTTGAATTTTATTCATTACTAAATAAATCAAACTGAATGTTTAACTCTGGCTTTTTCTTCAGCTTTTTTAGCATCATTCCATCTTTCCAACGAACCTACTAAATATCCAGTTATTCGTCTTAATCTTTCAAAACCAATTCCATTTTCATATTCTTTTCTGCCACAAGATGGACAAATATCACCGTCTATAACTCCAGAAAAACCACAAACAGGATCTCGATCAACAGGGTGATTAATACTGCCATAACCAATACCTGATTCTTTCATTTTATGAACTACTGCTTCAAAAGCCAAAATGTTATTACTTAAATTTCCATCAAGTTCAACATAAGTAATATGTCCAGCATTACAAAGATCATGGTATGGAGCCTCAATCTCTATTTTTTCAAATGCTCCAATAGGGAAATAAACTGGAACATGAAAAGAATTAGTATAAAATTCTCGATCAGTTACTCCTTTTATTACACCAAACTCTTTCTTATCAATTTTAGTAAAACGACCAGATAAACCTTCAGCTGGAGTTGCTAATAAACTAAAATTTAATTGATATTTTTGAGACAATTCATCAGTTTTAGTTCGCATGTGTTTAATAATTTCCAGACCAATTTTTTGTGATTCTGATGATTCACCATGATGTTTACCAGTCATTGCCACTAATGTTTCTGCCAAACCAATAAACCCAATTGATAAAGTTCCATGTTTAATTACATCTCGTAATTTATCGTTAGGACCAAGTTTTTCACTTCCCATCCAATTACCTTGACCCATTAAAAATGGAAAATTCTTTACTCTTCTTTCCCCTTGAAAATTAAATCTATCAACTAATTGATCTGCCACCAAATCAATCATATTATCCAAATCTTTATAAAAATTATTCCAATCAGCTTCTTGTTGATTTTTTAAAACTATTCCATTTTTAATTCCAATTCTAGGCAAATTAATAGTTGTAAAAGAACAATTTCCTCTTCTAGTAGCAATACCATCACTTTCAGGGAAAATTGAACTAAAAACTCTAGTTCGACAACCCATTGTTGCAATCTCAGTTCGATAATCACCTGGCTTGTAATACTTCAAATTAAAAGGAGCATCTATAAAAACAAAATTAGGAAAAAGTCTTTTACTGGAAACTTCCATTGATCTTTTAAATAAATCATAATTAGGATCTTGGGGATTATAATTAATACCTTCTTTAACTTTAAAAATTGAAATAGGGAATATAGGAGTTTCTCCTTTACCTAATCCTTTCATTGTAGCTTCCAATAATGCTTTTGAAACCAAACGACCTTCAGGAGTTGTATCTGTTCCAAAATTAATCGATGTAAATGGTACTTGAGCTCCAGCTCTAGAATGCATAGTGTTTAAATTATGAACAAAGCCTTCCATTGCCTGATAGGTTTGTTCTTCGGTATCATTTACAGACAAATCAACTACTTTTTCTAATTGTTTAATGGTTAAATTTTCTTTGAAAGAAGTTTTAATTTTTAATTTTAAATCTTTTAAAAAATCTGAAGATAATTTTGGATAAATTAATTTATTTTTCTTTTCAATATTATTAATTATTTCTTTTACTTTATCTTTAGTAATTTTTTCATTAGATAAAAATTCTAACAATTTAATAATATTAGAAATTATATTTTTACGAAAAGTTTTTACTACTCCAGGAGCCATAGCATAATCAAAATTTGGAATCGATTGACCTCCATGCTGTTCATTTTGATTAGCCTGCAATAATATTGCTGCTAAAGCAGCATAACTACTTATTGAATTTGGAGTTCTTAAGAAACCATGACCAGTATTAAATCCTTTTTCAAACAAAACTAAAGGATCGGATTGACAACAAGTTAAAGTCCCAGTTGCCCAAAAATCTAAATCATGAACATGAATATCCCCATTATTATGTGCCAAGACATGTTCTGGTTTCATTAAAAATGATTTAGCAAACTCTTTACTTCCTTCAGCTCCAAATTGAAGCATTTTTCCCATTGCTGTATCACCATCCACATTAGCATTACCTCGTTTAACATCACTATCTTCATTAGCTTGAGCCAAAGCAATTGTTTTATAAATTTGCATCAAATTAGCCTTTGCTTCTCTAGTTGTAGTTCTTTCTTGTCTGTAAGTAATATATTCTTTAGCTGTTTTTTTATATTTAGATCCCAATAAAATTTCTTCTACAATATCCTGAATTTCTTCAACTTTTGGAACTTTATTATTAATCTTAGTTTCAATTAAATCCAACACTTTTAAACTCAATTGAAAAGCCACTTTTTCATCGAATTCACCAGTTTTATTACCAGCTTTTTGAATTGCAATTTTAATTTTATTTGAATCAAACTTAACAATTCGACCGTCTCTTTTTTTAATTTTTTGAAACATTTTTGTTTATTAATAATAATAGGCTCACCAGACTAATAAAAATTTAATAATCCAGTACGAACCAAATCAGATAAAAACTAATATATTTTAATTAATTTAATAAATACCTGAATAAAAATTATAACTTTTATCTGTTTATTTAAAAGATATAAAAGTAATCAAATATATATCAAATATACTACCTGTAGAGTTTTTGTAAAATTAAAAACACTATTTAATTCAAATCACTGAATGTTCCATGCTTAATCTCTATTTTTCCATCTTTTAAAACCTCTATCAATTTTGTTGGATCATCCAATTCAACCATATTAAACCTACATCCAATTCTTTCCTTGGAATGAGCATCACTACCAGCATAAGGGGGAATATTTAATCCAGAAATAAATTTTTTGGCCATTTTATGCCATAATCTATACAATTTAGTCTTAAAATTTTGTTCCAATTCACCATTGTGTGTTTCTGCTCCATGGATTAATCCTTTCCAATAAAGTTCCATCAAAAAATTACCCTTCAATGACATAAAACCAGATGGTATTTTTGGATGAGCAGCAATAATTAAAGCTCCTTGATCAATAAAATATCTTAATATTTTTCTAACAGTTTTCTTTCTAACTACGATAGAACTTGTAGTAGCTCTAACTTTATATTTTTTTAATTCTTCACTGATTATTTTTGGATCTAATCCTAATATCAACAAATGACCAGACAATAAAGATAATTCACAACCAGGAATAGCATAGATACCGTATTTTTTAAATATTTCTTCAGTACTAAACTCGTTTGCCACATTATGGTCAGTTATTGCCACTACATCTAAACCTTTTTCTTTTGCCATTAACAACATCTCCTCAGTGGTGTTTTTTCCATCACTTCTGGTAGTATGCATGTGTAAATCAAACTTTAACCATTTCTTTTTAGGAGACATACGAAGTCTATTATACTATTAATCTAAAAGGTTTTTCTAAATTTATATCAATATACAAAATCACATGTCCATTTATGTTGCCCTGCATGGATTCGAACCACAATACTCAGCTCCAAAGGCTGATGTCCTACCATTAGACGACGGGGCAATGAAGTGAAGCGTAAAAATTTTTACAAATTTTAACGTCTCAACAACGTTTGAATTACAAAGTAATTCATTACGTTGTGCCGATGGAGGGACTTGAACCCCCACACCTTGCGGCATACGCACCTCAAGCG
>CAYUUU010000020.1:0-10508 GCA_964448065.1 uncultured Gammaproteobacteria bacterium | reverse complement strand
TGGATTATACAAGATTATTAATAATTTTGGTAGCTTTAATTGAAGCATCTTCTTCGGCTTTTTGTTTTGAGTTGCCTTTTCCAGTAGTAATTAGTTCATCATTAAGGTAAACTCCAACTTCGAATTCTTTTAAATGATCTGGACCGGATTCTTTTATGGTTTGATAATGAGGGGTAATTCCTTTTTTGGCTTGAGCAATTTCTTGAAAAAGACTTTTAGGGTCTTTATATATTTTTTTGTTAGAAAGAGTTTCAATACTGGAAGTAAGAGCTTTTTCTAAAAATTTAAAAGCGGGAACGGTGCCTCCATCTAGATAAATAGATCCTAAGACAGCTTCAAAAGTGTCAGCTAAAATTGATTGGTTGTTACGGCCCTGATGTTGTTCTTCGCCGTGAGATAAAAGGACAAAATCTCCAAGTTTAAAATCTTTGGCAACTAGGGCTAAATTTTGAGTACAAACAATTAAAGCTCGAAGGTTAGTTAAATCCCCTTCATCGTATTGAGGAAAAAGATTAAAGAGTTTATCAGAAATCCAAAATTCAAGAATAGAATCACCTAAAAATTCGTAAGTTTCATTTGATTTTAGATCTTCGCCTCGGTGTTCGTTTAAAAAAGAACGATGGGTTAAGGCTTGAAATAGTTTGTTGGTATCAACGAATTTATATTCTAAAGATTGTTGAATTTCATCAAGATTGAGGTTCATTTTTTATAGCACTACCAATAACTCCATTGACGAAAGAAGAACTGGATTCTGTGCCGTATTCTTTGGCAATTTCTATGGCTTCATCAATGACAACTTTGGTAGGATTTTGTTTGTAAAAAAATAATTCCCAGATAGTGTATCTTAAAACAGACAAATCAACTTTGTTAATTTTTTCAATTGGCCATTTTGGAGCATTATCGGTGATAATGGTGTCAATTTCGGAAATATGTTTGATAATTTCGGTAAATTCTTCTGTTTTTGGTTGAGGTTGGACACCACCACATCCCCAAGCAAAAAGGGCTTGGACATTTTTAATTCTTTTTATATGGCGTGGATCGAATTTATTTTTCACTGTTTACAGTTGGGACATTGAAAACCAGCTAGTTTAGGTTGATTACAATGTTTACAAGTTGTAGGTTTGGCAATAGGTTGCCCGGTGATAGTAGCTCTTCGGCGGCCTTGTCGGCGGCTGGAAGGCCAATGTTTTGGTACTGCTGTCATGGTTAGTAGTTTATCAAGTTTATTAAGTTTATCAAGCTATAAAGTTTAGTAAGTTAATTGTTATTGTTAAAATTTGAATCGGTTTGGTTTCGAATTAAGTTTTTGAGATTAAATTTTGAATTAGTGGAAATAATATATTGAAGAATTTCTTGACTGGTTTTAATTAATTTTAAATCGGAAAAATTGGCAATTTTTAAGGATGGAAAACCATGTTGAATAGTTGAAAAGGCTTCCCCTGGCCCACGAGTGGCTAAATCATATTCGGCAATTTTAAGTCCATTAGTATTTTTTTCTAGGAAATTTAGACGTTTTATGGCTTTGTCGTTTTCAGACTCGGTAAAAAGATAACAATAACTTTGTTGATGTCCCCTGCCAACTCGGCCTCGAAGTTGATGTAATTGGGCTAAACCAAATCGGTCGGCTGATTGAATAATAATAATGGAAGCATTGGGAAAATCTATACCAACTTCAATAATTGGAGTAGTTACTAAAATATTAATTTTGTTATTTTTAAATTGATCGATAACTTGTTGACGAGCTTCTGGTTTCATTTTGCCGTGAATTAGACCTAGTTTTAATTTGGGAAAAATATCTTGAGATAAATGTTCGAATTCTTTGATGGCTGATTTAACACTAGTCATTGATTCGGAAATGTCGATAAAAGGGCAAACAATAA
This sequence comes from uncultured Gammaproteobacteria bacterium, assembly GCA_964448065.1. GTDB lineage: Bacteria > Patescibacteriota > Microgenomatia > UBA12405 > UBA12405 > WARW01. The sequence continues at coordinate 8,628 of CAYUUU010000020.1, read as the reverse complement.
AAGCTTGAATTTTTTGGTTGATAATTTCAGTTTCAATCCAGTCATAACATTTGGCAATTTTAGGTTGAGGAACTAAAAAAGTTTTGATAGGAACACGATTTTGAGGCAAAGTATCGATAGTTGATAAATCTAAATTTCCTAATAAGGTTAGACTAATAGTTCGAGGAATTGGAGTGGCGGTCATGGTTAGACAATGAGGAGAATTTAGAGAGGAATTTAAAAATGAACGTTGTTTTACACCAAATTTATGTTGTTCGTCGATAATTAATAGGCCAATGTCGGTTTTGAATTGAGTTTTTTGATAGATAGCTGCATGAGTACTGATAACAATAGAATTAGGTTTTATTTTGGCAAAATCGATTTTTTTGGTGCCAGTTAAAAGTAAGATGGGAATTTTGATTTTAGAAAAAAAACTTTCAAAACTTTTAAAATGTTGTTGAGCTAAAATTTCAGTTGGAGCAATAACTAGAGACAAGGAATTATTTAGGTGGGTTAGATAGCAAGCCAGCATAGCAATAATGGTTTTTCCCGAACCAACATCGCCTTGTAAAAGTCGATTAGCTACTTTGTTTGAAGAAATTAAATCAGTTTTAATTTCTTGCCAAACTTGGAGTTGAGAAGAGGTTAATTTAAAAGGAAGAGATTTAATAAATTGGTTTATTTTTTGATCGATTTTGGAATTAGTTTGTAAATTTATAGTTGGTTTTTTTTCGAGCCAATTTTGACGATTTAAAAAAGATTGAGCCTGGAGAGAAATTATTTCATCGATGGATAAGCGATATCTGGCTTGTTCCAACATTTTTTGATTTTGAGGAAAATGAATTTGAATAAGAGAAGTTTTTAAATCGAGAAGACCGAATTTGTTAAGTAAGTTTTTAGGATAAATATCGTTAATTTTTTCTAAAATATGATTAATCTGAGTTTGGATAGTTTTTCGAAGCCATTTGGAGTTAATGCCACTGGTTTCTGGATAAATAGGAATAATTTTACCAGTGTGATATTGGCCATATTCTGGAGAAATAATGGTTTTTTTGTTTTGAAAAAGAGAAACGGTTCCGGCAAAACTGTAAATATCCCCTATTTTGAAATTTTTAGATAAATAAGGTTGGTTAAACCAAATTAGATCTATTATTCCAGTTGAATCTTGAACTTTAGCCTTTTGGATATTTTTGTGACTTTTAGTAAAAATGTTTTGAAAATTAATAATTTGTCCAGTAATAGTGACAGAATTGTTTTCTATTAATTGATTAATTTTAGTAATATTGGAAAAATCTAGATAGCGATGTGGAAAATGATAGATTAAGTCTGTAAGAGAATTAATGCCTAATGATTGGAGTTTTGTAAGAGTTTTTGGTCCAACACCAGGGATTTTAGAAAGTTCATCCATAGAATTAATATACCAGAAATTTTATAAGTTTTCGGGTTTAATTGGGGTTACTCAATAATGGTTTTGTGGTATGATTTAGATAATGAAAATTAAAGCTAAAACAGTTAAAAAAACAATATTGATTATTACTTTTGCAACTTTGTTGTTGTCAGGATTAATGGCTCCGTTAATGGTTTTAATTAAATAAAAAATGAAGGAAAAAATTATTAATTTTTTACAAAATCTTAAAGGAAAATTAATTTTTTGGATGAAAAATTTAAAAAGAAAATTTAAATCAATTGATTTTAGAAGTAAAAAATTTTGGTTTAAGTTTTTTGTAGTGTTTTTAAGTTTGATTGTGGTTGGTTTTGTTAGTTTAATAATTTTATTTGCTTATTTTTCTAAAGATTTGCCTAGTCCGACTAAGGTTGTAAGACATGAAGGTTATACTAGTCAAATTTATGATCGAAATGGAAAGATAATTTATGATTTGTATGATGATGCTAAAAGAACTCCAGTAGCTTGGGAAAATATTCCTGAAACTTTAAAACAAGCAACGGTGGCTGTAGAAGATAAAAGTTTTTATTCACACAAAGGAATTGATCTTTTAACTCCATTAAGAATTATCAAAAACTTTTTTTATTTTGGAAAAATAACTGGAGGTTCAACTTTAACTCAACAATTGACCAGAAATGTTTTGTTGACAACTGAAAGATCATTGACTAGAAAAATAAAAGAAATAATTTTAGCGGTTCAAATAGAAGCTAAATATAGTAAGGATGAAATTCTTTTGATGTATTTAAATGAAGCTCCATATGGTGGTGCTTCTTGGGGTGTTGGTAGTGCTGTAAACCAATATTTTAATAAACCAGTTAAAGATTTAGATTTAGCAGAATCAGCCATATTAGCTGGTTTACCTCAGTTACCAAGTGTTTATTCTCCTTTTTCAAAAACACCAACTGCTTATATTGATAGAACAGCTCATGTTTTAAAAAGAATGGTTGAGGATGGTTATATTAGTCAAGAAGCTTCAGACAAGGCCTTGGAAGAGGTAAAAAACTATAAATTTAATACTGATAATAGTCAAAACTTAGCTCCACATTTTATTTATTGGATTAAAGATCAATTAGTAGAAAAATATGGTGAAAATGTAATTGAAACTGGTGGTTTGAAAGTAACAACAACTTTGGATTTGGATTTACAAAAACAATCCCAAGAGATTGTTAGTACTGAAATTGATAAGGCTGAAAATTTGGGAATTAGTAATGGAGCATCTATATCAATAGATCCAACCAATGGACAAGTTTTAGCAATGGTTGGTTCTAGAGGTTATTTTTCGGATAAAACGGATGGAGCTTTTAATGTGGTGACTCAAGCTTTAAGACAACCAGGATCAGCCATAAAACCAGTAACTTATTTGGCAGGAATTAAAAAAGGCATGACAGCAGCTACTTTAATTATGGATACTCCGGTAACTTTTCCGGGTGGAGCTGGTCAAAAAGACTATACCCCTCAAAATTACAATGGAAAATTTAATGGTCCGATGTCTTTAAAAAATGCCTTAGGTAATTCAATTAATACTACAGCCGTAAAAACTTTGGCTAATGTGGGAGTTAAAAATATGTTAACTTTGGCTTATGATATGGGTATTTCTACACTTGAACCAACTGATGCTAATTTGTCGAGGTTTGGCTTGGCGGTAACTTTGGGTGGAGCTGAAGTTAAAATGAGCGAATTGGCTAGTGCTTATTGTGCTTTTGCTAATGGTGGAGAAAAGAAAGATTTAGTAGGAATATTAAGAGTTGAAGATAATAATGGTCGAGTTTTGGAAGAATATAAAGACACTAAAGGCAAAAGTGTTATGACACCACAGGAAGCATTTATTATTTCTAATATATTATCTGATAATTCAGCTCGAGAATTAACTTTTGGAACAGTAAATGGATTACAAATTTCCGGATATCAGGTGGCAGCAAAAACGGGAACTACTAATGATAAAAAAGATAACTGGGCAATTGGTTGGACTCCAAATTTTTTAACTACAGTTTGGGTGGGAAATAATGATAATACCCCAATGGGAAAAATTGCCTCTGGTGTGTCTGGGGCAACTCCTATTTGGAAAAAAATTATGGCTTATGAGTTGCCAAAAAGAAATAAACAGGATTTTCCAATTCCTGAAAAAATAGTTTCTTTACAAGTTGATAGCATTTCTGGTTATTTGGCTCATGATAATTTTCCTAGTAAACAAGAATATTTTATTGATGGAACTCAATCAGCAACAGAAGATAAAGTTCATATGAATTTAAAGATTTGTAAGGGTTCAAACGGATTAGCTACGCCTGAGGATGTGGCTAATAATAATTATGATTCTAAAGAATTTTTTTCATTTAAAGAAAACGATCCAATTTCAACAGATGGAAAAAATAGATGGCAAGAAGGAATTGATAAATGGATATCTGAACAATCAGATAATGGTAAATATTTTCCTCCAAGCGATTATTGTCGAACTGGAGGTCTAGTGGTGTTACATATTGATTATCCGGCTGATCAATCTAGTAATGTGACCAAAGAATTTAATGTTAAAGTAACAGCGACTTCGACTAAAAAGATTACTGAAGTTAAAATGTGGATTGATGGAATTGAAAGAAAAGTTTGGACAGAAAAACCATATGAAATTTCTATAAATGATTTGAGTGATGGAACTCACATTCTTAGATTTAAAGCTACCGATAAAGATGGAAATAGTCAGGAAGCAGAGTCTAGAATTGGAGTTAATACAGCTTGGGATGTAACTCCAACTCCAACTCCAAATTTGACTTCAACCTTAACTCCAACCACTACCCCAATTGGAACTACAACTCCAACACAATAAGATAATCCCTAAGGATAGGTAAAATGAAAAAATATTAGTTATTTAGCAGTCTGTTTGATTGATTGCTAATGTGTATTGTGTGTGTATTAAAACAAAAATATTTTTGTAATTTTTTGCTTAAAGATTGAGTAAATTAAATGACTCTAGGTGTAAAGATTTAGCAGATTTATCATCTAAATTAAAATATGAAGCTTGGAAAGTATAACGATATTTGTTGGTTTTAGAATCTTGGTAAATATCGGTAATGATTAGTTTCCAAAGATGGTCTTTACCAATTATGTCAGAATATTTTTTAATTAGACTAATAGGATCTTCTTTGGTGTCTAGAATTAGATTAGCATCCAAAGTAATTATTTGAGAAGTAAGTTCAATGGCATTATTTTGATGTTGATTAGGAATGTATTTTTCTGGCTTAGGAAGGTTATCGAGAATTATTTCGGCAAAGTTACCATCAAATTTAATATTATCTGTAGAGACGTTTTGCAAAACGTCTCTACGAAGTTTTTCAAGATTGTAGTTATAAATCCCCAGGGCATTTTTTTCGATAAATTTATCCCCTTGTTTGGAAAAGACTTTACCAATTTCAAAAAATTGAGGTTGAGGTAATTTAAAACGAGTATATTGATCGAGTTGTTGTTGTAATGATGGAATTAAAGATTGGCGCAAATAGATTGCTTCAGAATTAATGCTGTTTTGAGTCTTGATAACAGTTTTTGGATCGGTTGGACTGGTAACTAAAGGCCAAGTTAAAACTTCGTCATAACCAAGATTAACTAGTTTATCTTTAAGATTTTCGATTAAATAAATTTCTTTTGGAGTAATGTCGGTTATTTCTTTGAAATTTAATGGTTGATCAATGGGGATATTTTGGTATCCATAGAAACGAATTACTTCTTCAACTAGATCGGCTTCGATAGAAATATCTTTTCTGATACTTGGAGGTTGAATACAAAACCCCTCTTTCCCGATAGGAATCGGGACATCTCCCTTTGAAGAAAGGGAGACTTTATTTTTTATTTTGCAGCCAAGACGAGTGAGACAATCAATGGCAAAATCTGATGGAATTTCGATGCCGGAAACTAAGGATGGTTTTTGAGAATCGAATTCAATTTGAGGAGAAACGATTGGTTGAGGATAATAGTCAAAAATTTGAGAATTAATTTGACCGCCACAATTTTCTAAAATTAAATTAGCAAGATGATTAAAAGCGATTGGAATAGTGTCTGGATCGAGATCTTTTTCAAGACGAATACTGGCTTCGGTAACGGATTTTAATTGACGGCTATTTTGACGAACAGTAGTACGATCATAGACGGCTAATTCGATTATGGTTTCGGTGGTGTTTTGATCGATGGCACAAGCTTCCCCACCCCAAAAACTAAGACTTAGGGCTTTGTTGGGGTTATTAATCATTAAAATTTTGTTATCTAAAATTAATTTTGAACCATCAAGACTAGTAAATTCTTTAAATTTGGAATTCATTTCCCAAATTAAATTTTCACCAGATTTGGCGGTATCAAAGGCATGGTTTGGAATGCCATACATAAACATAATATAGTTGGTTAAATCGACAAGAGTGTTGATTGGTTTGGAACCATGGCATTTTAAAAATGTTTGAAGCCAAGTTGGAGAGATAGAATTATTTAAATTGGAAATTTTAACAGACATGACTCGCTTAACATTGTTAGTGCGAATATCGATTGGTAATTGATGTTCAGATTTCAGATTTTGGACCCGCCTGCCAGACGGGCAGGTGTCAGATTTCAGATCTGGAGAAATTAATTTTATATTGTAGAAAACAGATAAATCCCGAGCAATGCCGTAATAACCAAGACAGTCTCCCCTATTTACTTTAATATCTAGATCGAAAACTATTTCATTATCTATTTCTTCAAAATAGTTGGTGAAATGACCAATCATGGTTAAATCATCACGGAGTTTGGTTGGCTCGACTTTTAAATCGGGAAGAAATTTTTGAAGGTGTGAGTATATTATTTTCATAGAAGAAACCCTCCCCTAACCCCTCCCTTGACAGGGCGGGACGAAAAATATTGTTGGTGATTAAGTAATTTATAACTCATTTGGTTTATAGGCAAGATTGCCACCCATTAAAGTTCTAATATCTTTAATATTTTTTTGAGCCATAGTCCAACGATCTAAACCCATGCCAAAAGCAAATCCTGACCAAATTTTAGTATCAATTCCGGCCATTTCGAGAACTTTTGGATGAATCATGCCACTACCGCCCATTTCAATCCAGCCGGCATATTTACAGAGCGGACAGCCTTTACCATGACAATTGAAACATTGCATATCTGGACCAACACCTGGTTGAACTTCTGGATAATATTTAGCTCGATAACGAACCACAACATTGGGTCCATAAAGAGTTTTAAACATTAAATCCATGGTACCAATTAGATCCTTCATAGTGATATTTTTATCGACAACAACGGCTTGATATTGATGAAAAACAAAATGATTGGAACGATTTACTTTTTCATTTCTGAAAGTAGAACCAGCAAAAGCAGCTCTAATTGGTAAATCTTTGGATTTTTGAGCTAATAAATAAGATTCGATAGTAGATGTTTGAGTTCGAAGCAAATATTCTGGCTCTTTAATATAAATACTGTCTTGCATATCACGAGCAGGATGCTCTTTGGGAACGTTTAATCTTTCAAAATTAAATTCATCGGTAACAATTTCTGGACTGTTGTAGACAGAAAAACCTAATTTTCGGAAAACTTCGTTTAATTCTCGTTCAGTTTGAGTGACTGGATGAAGATGACCTTTTTTGGGAAGATGATAGATTTCAGATGCCAGTTTATCAGATGTCAGTTTTTCAGATTTTTCAACAGTTTTACTTGATAGTAAATTTTCTAATTCGGTTTTGAGTTGATTAAGATCGGCTCCGTATTGACGTTTTTCTTCGTTTTTGATTTCTTTTATTTTGGAAAATAAATCATTGATTAAACCATTTCGACCAAAAAGTTCAATGCGAAGATTTTCAAGTTCCTTATCAATTTTTATGCTGACGATTTTAGTTTGATACTGGTTTTTAATGGTTTCCAGATTTTGGTTCATAGTTTATTTTAACAAATTACTTCGATAACAAAAAAGCTCCCTTTTGGGGAGCTTTTAAATTTAAATTAACTCCCTTTATTTTTAAAATCTAAAAAATAAAAGGGAAAAAGTAATCATAATTTTATTTGACTGATTCAACAATTGATTTGAAAGTTGCAGGATCTTTGATAGCAATTTCTGAAAGAGTTTTTCTGTCTAGTTCAATTTTTTTACCTTTAAGTAAATTAATGAAAACAGAATATTTGACAGAAAAAGGTTTTAGAGCAGCATTTAAACGGCTGATCCAAACTTGTCTTAAATCTCGGCGTCGGAGACGTCGGCCAACAAATGCATATTGACCAGCATGCATAACAGCCTCGTTAGCAACTTTAAATCTTTTGTGACGGGTCATCCAAAAACCTTTAGCGGCTTTTAGTACTTTTTTGTGAGCAGCTCGTCTGACTGTTCCGGTTTTTACTCTCATAGTTTATTGTTTACCTAATAACTTTTTAACTTTTATAGCTAATGCTCCTAAAACTGGTTGTTTACCTTTAATTCGGCGGAGTTGTTTTTTACTTTTTTTGCGTCGTAAATGACGGTTGAAAGATGACATTCTTAAAACTTTTCCGGTTTTAGTAATTTCAAATCTGTTACGAACAGATTTTCTGACTTTTAGTTTTTTACTTTGTTTCTTCATTTTTTGTTACTCCCTTTTTTTTAACTGGGGTAAAAGTGAGCATTAACCTTTTACCGATTAATTTAGCTTCGCTTTCGGCAACAGCATAATCTTGTAAATCAGTTTTGAATTTAGTTACTAAATTGTGACCAAATTCTTGATGATTCATTTGACGACCTTGGAATTTTATACTTAATTTGATTTTATTTCCAGTGGTCAAAAATTTTTGGGCTTTTTTAACTCGGGTTTCATAATCGTTTTGGCCTATAAATGGGGTCATTTGAATTTCTTTTAAATCACCAGTTTTAGAATTTTTTTTCTCATTTTGAGCTTTTTTTGATTCTTGGTATTTAAATTTGGCAAAACTAATGAGTTTAATAACCGGAGGTTTTGAACTGCCATTAACCTCAACTAAATCTAAACCAGTTTCTTGGGATTGTTGTCTGGCTTGGGTAATAGGCATGACTCCAATTTGTTTACCATCTTCGTCTAATAGTCTGATTTCAGGCGCATTAATGTACTGGTTTATTTTATAAAATTTGCGGTCGTTGTTATTTTTAAAACTACTCAAGTTGTTTTTTAATTTATATAGTTGTTTATTTTATCAGATTTAAGGCCTTTTTTGAAATTTGATCTTTAATTTGATTAATA
>CAYUUU010000019.1:0-10532 GCA_964448065.1 uncultured Gammaproteobacteria bacterium | reverse complement strand
ACAGAAAAATCAATTGTGGTATTTTTCATCCTTGCTGCCGCTCCCTGAGTCGACACTGCCCTCTTCCAAATCATTTCATATAATTTCATTTCTCTTGAATCAGCCCCCTCAATAGTCCGAAGCATTACATTTGTCGGTCTGATTGCTTCATGGGCCTCCTGAGCATTCTTACTGTTATTTTTATAAACCCTTATTTTTTCCGATAAATAATTCTTTCCATACTCTTTTTCAATATAACTTCTAAAATCACCAACCGCCTTGTCCGATAAATAAACCGAATCAGTCCTGTGATAACTTATCAAACCTTTTTCATACAATTTTTGAGCCACACTCATTGTTTGTTTACCTGACCAACCCATTCTTCTGGCTGCCGCCTGCTGCAATTTAGAAGTCGTAAATGCCGGCAGCGGTGTTCTGGAAACTTCTCTGCCCACCACTTTTTCCACTAAAAATTCCTCTTTAAGAGAATTGATAAAATCTTTTACTTTATCTTCAACTTCAAAAACAGATTTTGAATAAGTATAATCACCATCAAACAATTTTATTTTAGTAGCCATCAAAACCTTTTTGCCACCAACTTTAACCAAATCAGCCCTAAAAGAAACTTTTTTACCCAAATCAGCCCAAACCGTATAAAATTTCTCCTTTTTAAAAGCCTCTATTTCTTTTTCTCTTTCACAAATAAGTCTAACTGCCACCGATTGAACTCTTCCAGCCGATAATCCTCGTCTAATTTTTCGCCATAAGATTGGCGATAAACTATAACCCACCACTCTATCCAACACTCGTCGACCCTGTTGAGCATTAACCAAATCCATATCTATTTCCCGACTACTTTTTAAAGCTGTTTCCACTGCTTCTTTAGTTATTTCATGAAAAGTTACTCTAGTAATCTTTTTATTATCAATTTTATTTTTAGGATTTTCCAGTAATGTTTTTACATGCCAAGAAATAGCTTCTCCTTCACGGTCAGGATCGGAAGCCAAATAAATAAATTCTGCTTTTTTAGCTGATTTTATTAATTCTTCAACAACTTTTTTCTTTTTTGAATCAACCACATAATCAATATCAAAATTATCCAAATTAACCGCCATCTTATTTGATGGTAAATCTCTTAAATGGCCCACCGTAGCAATTACATCATATTCATTACCTAAATATTTTCCAATTGTTCTAGCTTTGGTTGGTGATTCGACGACTAATAATTTTTTCATTTTATCTTTCATTGTTATCTATACTACCACCCACTGTCAAGACATTAAAAAAATACTATTCAAAAATATTTTTTAATTTTTTCAAAAGTTTTACCTGCTAAAAAGCTATTACTCGAAAATTCTTCTTGAGTTATATCTCTACCAAACCAGTCTAATGATTGAAACGAATTCATCTGTTCTTCTGACACAAATTCCACTTCTACCACTGCCAATCCTTTCAATTTTCCCTTATAAATATCCAATTCTGCTATCAAATTACCATCAATTGGAATAATATATCGATCTTTTTCCAAATATCTTTCCGCTAATGTCCACAATTTATCAAATTCTTTCTCTGTCAAAGGAATATTTATTTCCTCCACCGAAGAATAATCACCTTCTTTTAATGGTAATTTTTTAGTAATTTCAAATTTATCGTCTTTTTGCCTAATTCTTAATGGTGATGGCGCTTCTGAAATATAACCTTGTTTAATTTCATGTACTTCATATAAATCCAAATCACTTGGAATCTTTTTAACCAAAAATGTTTTTTCTATTTCAATCATTTTATTCGGTAACCTCCTTATTAGTAGTATATCTTGGAACTACTGTATCTGGTTCATCAAACCAATCTTTTAAAATATCCCCCACAATTGGCGCGGCCACATCCGATCCTTCTCCACCTTTCTCCACCATCACTGTAATTGAAATTTGGGGATCATCAGCTGGCGCAAAAGCTGTCAACCAAGCATGTGTGTCTTTACTTCCATCACCAACTTCAGCCGTTCCTGTTTTACAAGCCAATTCAGTTTTAAAATTAAATAATGGCCATGCTGTTCCCCCACTATGACAAGCCTCTTTCATTCCTTCTATAATTGTTTTTACATTTTCACTATTAATTTTTAAATCTTCACACTCCACTTTACTATCTTTTAAAATCGACATTTTACATTTTTTACCACTATTAGCAATAGTGTTTGTCATTTGATTTACTTGCAAAGGAGTTACTACTAAATCTCCTTGTCCAATCGATAAATGAATTGTATTTCCTAAATACCAATTTTCTCCCTTAACTTCTTTTTTCCATTTTTCATCAGGAACAATTCCAGCCAATTCTCCAGTCAATTCAATTCCCGTTTTACTTCCAAAACCATATTTTCTGGCCCAATCATCTATTCTATTTAAACCCAACATTTCCCCTAATTTATAAAAAAAGATATCATTTGATCTTCTTATTGCTTTTATCACATTTACCATTCCGTCAGATTTTCCACTCCAAGTTTTGTAACTATAATCACCAATCACCAAAGTCCCTGTATCTTCAATTTCTGAATCTTTATTAATAACACCACTTTCTAGACCGGCAGTTGCCATAACAATTTTAAAAACTGATCCTGGTTGATATCTTCCCGAAATAGCTCTGTTTACCAAAGGTAAATTTTCATTATCGGTTAAATAACTTTTAATCTTATCTTGATTTGGATCATAAGAAAAATCATTAGGATTAAAAGCTGGACTAGAAACTAAACTAATTATTTTTCCAGTTTTTGGTTCACTAATTATTACCGTCGCTTTTTTACCATCTAACAATTTGTAAATTTTGTCTTGCCAATAAGCATCAATTGATAAATTTAAATCTGGTTTAACCTGTGGTTCAACTCTCCCTAATTCTCTTATATATTTTCCAGTGGCATCCACCTCTATTAATCTTTTTCCATCAGTTCCTCTTAATTGACAATCCAAAAAATTTTCAATTCCACTTCTACCAATTAACTCTTGATCATTTAATTCAAAATTACATTTATTATCAGTTTTATCTGTATCATTAACTTTTCCAACATAACCAGTAACAAAAGCGGTTGATTCTTTATAGGGATAAAATCTTTTTATTTCATAATTTAAATTTTCTCCTTCAATTTTTTCCCCACTAAAATCCCCAACACTTTCAAAAATTTTATTATTACCATCTAATTTAAAATATTGATATTCACTTTTTGCCATTACCCTACCTTTTCTATCCAAAATTTTTGCTCTAGAAGCTGGCAAAATTGTCTCGACTACTTTATTTTCCCTGGCCAGTTGTTTATAAAAACCAACCTTAATTATTGTTAGTTTTATAACATTTACTAATAAAATTCCACAGCTAACAAACAGACCAATTCTTAATATCCAATATTTCCAAGAAATATCGTTTAATTGTCTATCCATACCAATTATTTTACTCCCGAAACCAATTTTATTTGTTTCAAAAGCTCTTTATTTTCAATTAACTGTCCACAACCTTTTATTACCGCCAAACCTGGTTCATCCAATATTCTAGTAAATATTTTTGTTTCTAATTCAATTAATTTTTCTAATCCTAAAATTTTTGATCCATTTCCTACCAACAAAATTCCTCTTTTTAAAATATCATCCATTAATTCCGGAGGTGTTTCGTCTAAGACTAACGATACCAATTTAACAATTTTTACTACTTCCATACTTATAGCCTCTCTAATTTCATTTTCTGTTAAATTAATACTTTTTGGTAAACCGGTTTCCAAATCTCTTCCTCTTATTAAAACCATTTTTTTATTCTCACATTTAATTTTTTCAGCACTATTTTGACCAACTAAAACTCCATATTTCATCCTAATATAATTAATTATGGCTAAATCCAAATCATTTCCAGCCGTTTTAATTCCCCTTCCAACCACCACTCCTCCCATTGAAACCACACTTACTTCAGTCTTTCCACCTCCAACATCAACAACTACCAATCCAGTTGAGGTATCGGTTGGTAATCCGGCTCCAACAGCTGCCAAAACTGCTTCTTCAACTAAAATTACTTCTCTAGCCCCAGAATTTAAAAAAACTGATTTGATTGCTCTTTTTTGAACTTGATTAACTGAACTTGGAACTCCAACAATAACCCTTGGTTTTAACAATTTTGGATATTTTGAAGGAATTTCATAAACTAATTTTAAGTAATAAGAAATTAAATTTTCTAAACCTTCCAAATCAGAAATAATTCCATTTTTAATTGGACTAACTACTTCAATTTGTTTAGGCTCTCTATTTAACATTGATTTAGCCTTAAAACCAAAAGCAATCGGACCATGACTTGTTACTTTTGGAGCTGACAATCCTGTCCATCTTCTTTTTCGTTGTCTAGCCAACATTGTTGGCTCATCAATAACCACTCCTCTTTCTTTTAAATAAATCAAAGTATTACTACTACCCAAATCAACTCCAATCTCCCAACTCAAAGAATCAACAAAATTATTAATTTTACTTTTTATGTTTTTAAAAACTCTCACTTTAAAATTATAACAAGTTAGCCGATTTTAAGTTAAAATAAAAACTATGAAGTTTCGTCTCAAATTAATTTATTTTTTGTTTCTTAGTTTATTTTTCTGTACCCCTCTAATTTTTACCCAATCTAATTCCGAACTTTTTGAGCTTCCTAAAATATATTTTGTATATTTTATTACTATTTTAATTACTTTCACTCACCTAATTAATGTTTTAAACAAAAATGTTCCCCTTATTAAAAAAAATATTTTGAACTTTTTTTTAATTTTCTTTTTCCTTTCTCAACTAATTTCCACTTGGTTTTCTATCGATCCCCATGTTTCCTTTTTTGGTTATTATTCTCGACTTAATGGCGGCCTACTATCTCTTATTAACTATATCGTTCTTTTTTTAATTCTGAATGTCTATATTGATCAAAAATTTTTCCAAAAAATAATCAATTTTTCTCTTTTTTCAGCCTTATTAGTTTCAATTTTTGCCATTACCCAGCATTTTGGTATTGATAAAAATTGGTGGGTTCAAGATGTTCAATCTCGAGTCTTCTCTACTTTTGGTCAGCCAAATTGGTTAGCTGCCTATTTGTGTATCATTATTCCCTTTAGTATTTACCAATCAATCAATACTTTTAATCAAAAAAAATATTTCTTATCTACGATCTACAATCTAACATCTATTATCTATTTTATTGCTTTTTTATTTACCAAATCTAAATCAGGCATTATTGCTTGTTTTGTTTCTTTAGCTATTTATTTTGCAATTTCTTTTTTAAAAAACAAACCATTCAGAAAATTATTAATTCTTAATTATTCATTATTAATTATCCTATCTTTATTAATTACCAATCCAATAAAAGATATTGTTTTCAAGCCAAAACAAATTTCACCAATAACAGACAATCAACAATCAAAAATTTTAATTACTTCTAGTGGTGATATTCGAAAAATAGTTTGGAAAGGAAGCTTAGATCTTTGGAAAAAATTCCCTATTTTTGGTACTGGCCCAGAAACTTTTGCTTTTTCATATTACTGGACTCGTCCTGCCGAACATAATTTAACCTCAGAATGGGATTTTCTTTACAACAAAGCCCACAATGAATACTTAAATTATCTAGCCACCACCGGAATTTTTGGTTTTATTGCTTATATTTCTTTAATTATCGTTATTTTATTTATTTTAATAAAAAATTTAAAATCATCGACAATTAATACTTCGATCTTGTGCTCATTTATAAGTATATTGATTACTAATTTTGCTGGTTTTTCGGTTGTTGTAATTTCTTTATTTTTTTTCTTAATTCCAACTTTTATTAACATTCCCAATCAAATTGAAATTAAACCAACTGTTAAATTTAAATTCCAACAATATTTTTTATTAATTTTAATTATTATCTTTGGTTTTATTTCAATAAAAAATATTTTTTCTTTTTATTTAGCTGACATTATGTACAACCGAAGTTTAAATTATGAAAACAAAAATGATTATCAAAGTGCCTTATCTTTAATTGAGTTAAGTCAAAATTTAAATCCAGACGAACCTGTTTATTTAGATAAAATGTCCGATATTTTGGCTAAACTTGCCGTTACCACCAAAAACCAAAATTATATTGATCAAAGTATTATTCTTTCTGATAAATCTATTAAAATTTCCCCAGCTAATATTTCTTTTTGGAAACAACGAGCCCAAAACTATCTTTATTTTTCCACCATTGATTCCACTTATTACCAAGAATCAATCAATTCTCTCTTAAAAGCCAGTAAATTAGCTCCCACTGACGCTAAGATTTTTTACACTATTGGTCAATTTTTAGAAACCGCTTCTTTAACTGACCAAGCTATCCCTTACTATCAACAAGCCATAAATCTAAAAAACAATTATGATTATGCTTATTTTGCTCTTGGAAAAATTTATTTAGCCAAAAAAGATTTTGCCAAAGCCAAAGAAAATCTGCAAAAAACCATTGATTATTCCTATCCAACCAACACCGAAGCTGAAAAATTACTAAAAGATTTAAAAAATAAAAGTCTATAATAATTTTATGGGATTAGACTCTAAAATACCTAACAATTCGGAACAAATTGATAATAATTTGCAAGAATTTAATTCCTATAAAGAAAAAGTAAAAAATTTTGCAAATCAACAACAAATTAAACTTAATTTAACAAAAGAAGAAGATACTAAAAAAATTGATATTATCACTGAAAAATATGCAAAAAATCCTCAATATTTAGAAAAAATAATTAAAACAATTGAACACAGTCATATTTTAAAACAACAAAATTTAGATCTGTTAAATTCAAGATTATTATTTTTAAGACCCAAAAAAGAATTTGATGTTGTTGAAAGAAAATGGACTTATGATAATTTAAGTCAAGAGATAAAAATAAATTGTCCAACCAATCTTCCTCTTAGATTTCACGGAACATCTATTTATGCTGCCCAAGAAATTATTAAAAACAAAACATTAAATTCTTTGGCTGATCGTATTGGATTTGAGACAGATTATGCTGCTGAAGATCAAATATGGATATCATCACCATCATATTGTGTAACAACAATTAAAGGTTATTCTGACTTAAACACTGATAGGTATTTTCTGCCAGCTGGATGTATTTTTGTATTTTTACCTAATTCTGAACAAGAAGCAAAAGATACAGAAAATAGTTTAACCACAGGAAGTATTGATTTTAAAGAAAACCAAAAATTACTTTTTTGTTTGATTACTTCTACTGAAAATAAAACTATGGTTAAAAATTGGATGAAACAATCAAATTTAGACGAAAACTTAGTTTCCACTTTTACGGAATTCCCTCAAAAATTATCATCTTTAAAAGATGACATTACTAAAAATCCAAAGTTATTAGAAGAAATTCTTCCATATAAATCAACTTCAATAAAAATTTAATTATTAATTACTAATTATTAATTAAATTTTTTTAAGTCAGCCTTTATCATCTCTTTTCCTATCATCTTGCAAAACTTCCCTCTGTCTTCTCTAACATGGTCAATAAAAACTATTCCGTTTAAATGATCCAATTCATGTTGAAACACAATTGCTTCAAACCCTTCAAAAATAGCTTCTTTTTTTACTAAAATATTATTTTCAATTTCTTGCCAACTAGCTTTTATTTTTAGAAATCTTTTTACTGTTCCAAAATAATCAGGAAAAGACAAACATCCTTCCCAAAAATCATCCTCAACACCATTTTCTACCAACATTGGAAACACCATTTCTCCAAAAGTTTTTTCTATTTTAGGATTAATAAAAATTTTTACACTTCCATCACCAATTTCCTTCGTTCCAAAAAATCTTTTATTTAATCCAATCTGAGGCGCTGCCAAACCAGCTGCATTATCCCCTTTTTTTAAAATTAAACTTAAATCATTTATTTCTTTTTTTAGAACAGAATTCACTTTAACAATTTCAAGGGGTACCACTCTTAGAATTTTATTTGGATAAAGAATAATCTTTCTCATAATTTATTTTATCAAATCAACTTTATGACTTTATAAACTTGACTAACTTGATAAACTAATTCATGACTAATCTAATTTTCTTTGGTTCCTCCGACTATTCTGTCATTATTCTTAAAAAACTTTTAGAAATTAAAGATTTTAATGTTTTAGCAGTTTTTACCAAACCAGACAAACCAGTTGGTCGAAAACAAGAAGTTATT
Organism: uncultured Gammaproteobacteria bacterium; assembly: GCA_964448065.1. Taxonomy (GTDB): domain Bacteria; phylum Patescibacteriota; class Microgenomatia; order UBA12405; family UBA12405; genus WARW01. The sequence continues at coordinate 2,371 of CAYUUU010000019.1, read as the reverse complement.
GCCAATCCCGTTGCTGATTTTGCCCATCAAAACAATTTAAAACTATTTCAACCAGAAGAATTTAACGACGATCTACGATCTATCATCTACGATCTAAAACCTGATCTAGGTTTAGTTGTTGCTTTTGGCCCTCCATACTTCACTCAAGAAATGATTGATATCCCAAAATTTAAAATTGTTAATATTCATCCATCCCCACTTCCTAAATATCGTGGAGCTACTCCAGGACCATGGCAAATTATTAACGGTGAAACTAATAGTGCTGTTACTTTTTTTCAAATCGACGCCCTTCCAGATCATGGCCCAATTATTACTCAATTACCTTTTAAAATTACTCCTACTGAAACTGCCACCAGTTTCTATCAAAAAGCTTTTAATCTAGCTTCTGATAATCTTGAAAACATTCTTAAATCTTATATTTCCAATCCAACTAATATAGTTGAACAAAATCATGCCCAAAAATCCTATTTTCCTAAATTTACCAAAGAATCTGCCCAAATTGATTGGAATTGGGATATTCAAAAAATCGATCGATTTGTTCGCAGTTTAAATCCTTGGCCAACTGCTTGGACTTTTGTCAAAAATCAACAAGACCAAACATTAAAAATGAAAATTATTTCTTCATCTATCAAAGGAAATGAATTTATTCCCAATGAAGTTCAAATCGAAGGCAAAACCAAAAATAACTGGCAAGAAATTGGAAAATACTACCAAATAATTAAAACAAAATAAACCTAAAAATTAAGCCTTAGCTTCGGTTTTAAGTTTTTTGATACACTTAGTACAAAAACTACCAGAGATTTTTTCTTCTCCAATGTTTAAAGTAACTTTTTGGATATTGGCCATAAAAGTTCTAGGTGTTCTGTTTTGGGCGTGTGATCGGTTTCGACCAACTTTTGTTCCCTTTTTACATAAACTACATGTTCTCATAGTAAGGTATAATATCAAATCGACTTATTTTTTGAAATATGGCAAATATTTTATATTTAATTCCCACCGCCTTAGCTCTCATTGTCGCCATTACTATTCATGAATTTTCTCATGCCTTAGTTGCCGATAAACTTGGAGACCCTACCCCTCGATCTTTAGGTCGTTTAAGTTTAAATCCTTTTAAACATCTTGATCCAATTGGAACCATTGCTTTAATATTTTTTGGTTTTGGTTGGGGAAAACCAGTTCCAATTGACCCTTTTAATTTTAAACATCCCAAACGAGACGAATCTTTAGTTTCTTTGGCTGGACCAGTTAGTAATTTATTATTAGCCTTAATTATTTCAATAATTGTAAAATTTATTACATTAAATAATGTTTTAGTTTTGTTTTTATCTATTCTGATTCAAATCAATGTTGTTTTAGCTGTATTTAATCTTTTACCACTTCCACCTCTTGATGGTTCAAAAATATTTTTAGCTCTGCTACCTCAAGATAAATCATATCAATGGCAAGAAGCTTTTGAAAAATATGGTTTTGTTTTAATTATTGTTCTTCTCTTTTTACCATTCCAAGGATCAAACATAATCAGTCTAATTATTAGCCCTATTATTCAAACTGTTCTTCGTTTTCTGGCTTTCTAAAATTATTTTTCAGCAATAATTTTATTTAAGTCCGCCACCATTTTTTCAATTTGGTCATCACTCATACCATGAACACTGGCTCCTTCTTCTAATGTTTCCATTGAGGCTGCCATACATCCAATACAATGAAACTTATATTTTTCAGTTAAAGTTTCAGCCAATTTAGGATAAGTCTCCACTAAATCTAAAATTAAAATGTCTTTGGTTATGTTTTTTCCTTTATTAGTCATGATGAATATTATATAATATACTTAGTCCTATCAAAAGCAGTACTTTAAGAAGGTGTTTTTTCTAACTATCCATCTGAAAAGGAAGGCATATTTCTAGGGTTTGCGCCCTAGATGAGTTTTCCAATCTTTTTTTAGTATGGAAAAGCCAATATTGAAGAAAACTTTTGGTGGGACTTTTTTGTACTTTTTAGGTCTAAATTAACTCCTCTTTCACTTTCTCTAAAATCATTTTCAAACTTTTTTCGTTTTTATCTGCCTCTTTTTTTATTGTCTCCTTAAATTTATTTTTATATATTTCTGGATTATCCAAATATTTATATAAAAAATCTACCAACTCACTATTTTTTTCCTTAATCCATCCAATTTTTTTCTTTTTAATTAATTCAATATTTCCATCTTCTTGTCCCCCAATATGAGTAATTGCCACAAAAGGTTTTTTACCAGCCACACAATCAAATAAAAAATTTGGACCAGCTTTTCCAAAAACTATATCACAAGCACTCAAAACTTCTGCCATATTATCAATCCACCCCATATTTTTAATACAAACCATATCATCATTTCTTA
>CAYUUU010000018.1:0-10843 GCA_964448065.1 uncultured Gammaproteobacteria bacterium | reverse complement strand
GTTTAATACTAGATTTTACTTTCATATATAGGAACTTGGATATTGTAACCTAAAAACGTCACAATATCAAAGAGTAAATTTAAATTTATATGCGATAGACAATCCTTCCCTTTTCGCCCTCTGGACTAAGGACTAAAGAAACATTATCGCCAGCTAAAACTCGAATGTGGTTCATTTTGAGTTTTCCTGCTAAATGAGCAATAATTTCGTTGCCGTTTTCGAGTTTAACTCGAAAAAGAGAATTAGGCAAGACCTCGGTAACTTGACCTCTGACTGTTGGTTCTTTCATTTGTTAATAATTTTTAATTTATAATTTTTAATTTTTAATGTTTTAATTTTAAATTACTTAAGTTTATCTATTTTATCAGAAATATCCTGAAAAATTGGTTCTATTGGTCGATTACCATTAACCCTAGACAAAAGGTTTTTGTTTTGAAAATAATCCATAATTAAATTATTATTATCATCATAAAATTTTTGACGAGAGGCAATAGCTTGGGGGGTACTGTCAGTACGACTAGCGTCTTGAAAATCAACACCTCTGGCAAGTCGACGAGCTTGAATTTCTTCGAAAGTAACATCAAGATGAATAATTAAATCTAGTGGTTGGTTTTTTTGGGACAAATAATTTTCAATAAATTTACCTTGAAGTAAAGTTCGAGGAAAACCATCGATAATAAAATCTTGATTATTAATTTTATTAAGAGAATTGGTTAAAACTTTGTAAGACAATTCTTCTGGAACTAATTTACCATTATCTAAATAATCTTTGGCTTCAATACCTTCTGGTGAATTAGCAGCAATTTCATTGCGAAGAAGTTGACCCATAGATAAATGAGTTAGTTGATACTTTTCAGCAACAAGTTTAGCTTGAGTGGATTTACCACAACCTGATGGACCGATTATGAAAAGATTTAGAGACATAATTTTAGAACTTTAGAACGTTAGTTTTAAATTTAATAAATTAATAATTTAATTTCTCGTAATTTTCCATTTGAACAATGTTTTCTAATTTACGAGTTAATTCGATAACTACAGAAACAACGATTAAAACACTGGTTCCTCCAATGGTTAAAGTAGTAACTCCTGTTATTTTTTGGACAACTGATGGGGCTACGGCAATAATTCCCAAAAAAAGAGATCCAATAGCAATAACTCGATTAATTAAATATTTAAGTCTTTTTTCAGTAGAAATACCTGGACGAATTCCAGGGATAAAACCACCAGATTTTCTGAGTTCATCAGCAATATCTTTTGGTTTAAAAACCACGGAAGTGTAAAAGAAGGTAAAACCCATAACTAATAAAAAATAAAAAACCATATAAATATAACCAGTAGTTTTAAAAACACTAGAAATAGTGGCAGCAAAACTAGCAATAGTAGGATTGGAAACTTTACTTAAAAATTGACCAATTAAAGATGGAACAGTGGCTAGGGATACAGCAAAGATAATTGGCATAACTCCAGCAGTATTAACTTTAATTGGTAAATAAGTGCTTTGACCACGTTTGGCGTAGTTTATGGGAACTCTAAGGATGGCTTCATCAACTAAAACAATGCCTAAAATTAAGACAACGGCCATGGCCATAAAGATAATAATGTTTAAACTATTTTGAGGATTAGAAAAATCAGTAATACTCATGGTTTGAATAAACTGGATTGGTAAACGAGAAATAATACCAGCAAAGATTAGCATCGAAATTCCATTTCCAACTCCATAGAGATTAATCATTTCACCCAAGAAAATCATAATCATGGTTCCAGCCAACATACTACAAATCATACCAGCAATAACTATTGGATTAAAATTGGTAATAATATTTTGTGATTTTAAAATAGCAAACATACCAAAACCATTGATTAGAGCAAAAGGAATAGTGGCGATACGTGTATATTGATTAATTTTGGTTCGACCGTATTCCCCTTCTTTTTGAAGTTCTTCAATTTGAGGAACAACCAAGGCAAGTAATTGCATCATAACAGAGGCATTGATATATGGATTTAAACCCAAAGCAGCAATGGAAAAATTAGCTAAGGTACCACCTGAAAAAATATCTAATAAGGATAATAATTGATTTTGAGAAAAGAATTGTTTTAAAAGGGTTATATTGACACCTGGAACTGGAATATGAGCAATTAGGCGGAAAAAAATCAATAATAAAAAAGTGATGGTGATTTTTTTTCTGAATAAAGGTGTTTTAAAACCTTCAATATAAACAGAAAGTGATTTGATTAGCCGATTCATTAATCTATATTACCACCAGCAGCAATAATTTTGGCTTTTGCTTCTTTAGAAGCTGGAATACCCTTAACACTAAGTGATTTAGTTAATTCACCTTGAGCTAAAATTTTGAAGTCTGATTTAAGATCTTTGAGTGATAATTTAGCTTTTTTAGCAAGAATGGTTATATCAACAGTGTCGTTGGCTTTGAACCATTTTTCTAATTGAGCTAAATTAAAATTTATGACTGATTTTTGATTATTTAAACGGTGTTTACCTCTTAGGAAAGGAAGTCGTTTAATCCATGATTTTTTAATCTTGCTTCCGTCGAAAGTAAGCTTATTTTTACCACGAGCTTTGTCACCTTTTGAACCACGACCAGCAGTGTGACCACCATTTCCAGAACCAATACCTCGACCAATTCGTCGAGCTGGTTTAGTAGTAATTTTTGTTAATTGACTTAAGATTTCCATAGTTTTACTTTAATGAAGAGAGAGCTTTAAGAGCAGCCCAAACATTAATTGATTTAGTTTTAGAACCAATAATTTTACTAACAATATCTTTGATACCAGCTAATTCAATAACGGCTCTAACTGGACCTCCAGCGATTAAGCCACTTCCCTCTTTACCTGGTCTAATCATAATAACAGCACCTTTAAATTTTAATTGGATTGATCCTGAAATAGTACCATTAACAATAGGAACAGTGATTAAATTATTTTGGGCTTTTTTAATACCTTTTTGGATAGCTTCAGCAACACTTTTAGCCTTACCTAAACCAACACCAACTCGTGATTTTTTATCACCAGAAACAACTAGAGCAGTAAAATGGATTTGATTACCACCTTTGGTTTTTTTAGATACTCTTTTAATTTCGACAACCTTATCAGTAAATTCACTGACTGGTTTTTCGTATTTTTGATATTGTTGGTCTTTACTCATAAATTTAAAAATTTAAACCTTTTGAACGAGCACCATCGGCCAAAGCTTTAACTCGGCCATGATAACGATATGATCCTCGATCGAATCTAACTTTAATAATATTTTTTTCAGCAGCTAATTTGGCAATTTCCTCACCAACTAAAGTTGATTGTTCAATTTTAGTACCTTTATTAAGTTTAAGAGCTTTACTGGAAGCAGAAACTAAAGTACGACCATGTTTATCATCAATAATTTGGGCCCAAATATGACAATTACTGCGAAAAACAGTTAATCTTGGAACACCAGAATTAAGAGCTAATTTTGATCTAACTCTGTTTTCTCGTCTTTGTTTTGAATTGTGAATAATCATATTATTGTTTAGGCTTTAGCTTTTTTACCAGCTTTAAGTTTAATAAATTCGTCAGCATATCTGATACCTTTACCTTTGTAAGGTTCTGGTTTTCTGACTTTTCGAATATTACTGGCAACTTGACCAACAACGGTTTTATCGCAACCAATAACAGAAACTTTTGAATCTTCTGGAACTACAAAAGTAATTCCGGTTGGAGCTTGAATATCAACTGGGTGAATGTAACCAACATTTAGTCTTAATTTGTTACCCATTAAAACAGCTTTGTAACCAGTACCTTTAATTTCGAGATCTTTTTTGAATGGTTCAACAACACCCTTAATCATATTATTGATATGAGCACGGGTAGTACCATGGTTGGCTTTAGTTTTTTTGTCTTCGTTGAGACGAGTTACAAAAACTTGATTATCTTTGACTTCAACATTAATTTTTGGAGCAACGTTTAGTTTTAATTCACCTTTTGGACCAGTAACGGTAACTTCAGATAAATTAACAACAACTGTAACCCCAGCTGGGATGTTTATTAATTGTTTTCCTATTCTAGACATAATTGTTTACCAAATTTCGGCAATGATTTCTCCACCTAAACCTTTAACTTTAGCCTCTTTTTGAGACATAACGCCAGTTGATGTAGAAACAATAATTAATGATTTTGGAGTTTTTCCCCATGGAAGGGATGATTTCTTTTCGTAAATACGACGACCAGGTTTAGAAAAGATAACTAAATCAGTGAAGACTGATTGATTGTCATTATAAGCAAGGTTAAGAGTCATAACTCTTTTAACATCACCGGTAATGGAATAATCAGCAAGATAGCCATACTTTTTTAAAAGATCGGCCATGCTAATACAAAAATTGGAAGCAGGAGCAGTAATGGTCTTACGACCAGCTCGGTAACCATTTTTGATTCTAATTAAGAAATCTATAGAAGTTGATTGCATCATAATTTTATTATTTACCAACTAGCCTTTTTAACACCAGGAAGCATTCCTGCATGAGCTAATTTGCGAAAGCAAAGTCGGCAAACGCCGAATAAACGAATATAACCGTGTGGTCGACCACAAATAGAACATCTATTGTGATGTCTGACACTGTATTTTAATTTTTTTGTTTCTCTGACAATTTTTGCTTTAGTAGCCATATTTATTTATATTTTTATTTTTGATCTTTTTTCTCAAAAGGCAAACCTAGGGTCGATAATAACATTTTTGCTTCCTCTTTTGAAGTAGCACTAATATTTAAAGTAATTTGAACTGATCTGATTTTATTAACTTTATCTAAGTTAATTTCAGGGAAATAGGTTTGATCTTTAATAGTTACATTGTAATTACCAATAGCATCAAAAGATTCAGCTGATAAACCTTTAAAATCACGAAGTCTTGGTAAGACTAAATTGAATAGTTTTTCAACAAAATCATACATTCGAGCACCACGAAGATCAACTTTTAGAGCTAATGGATCATTTTGACGAATTTTAAAAGCAGCAACAGCTTTTTTAGCTTTGCAAAGTTTTGGTTTTTGACCAGTAATAGAAGTTAATTCTTCAATAGCTGCATTTAAAGATTCTTGACTTTCACGAGCTTCAGCAACACGATAATTAATAACGACTTTCTTTAATTTTGGTAAAGAAAAAACATTACGTTTTTTACCGATTGATTTAATTAATTCTTCTCTGATTGTAGTATTTATGATTGTGTTTAACATAATTATTTTTTAAGACTAGGATTAGTTAAAATAGCTTTACATTTTTTGCAAATTCTATTTTTTTCACCTGATTTATCAATTAAATAACCAACTCTAACAGCTTTTTTGCAACTAGGACAAATTAAAGCAACTTTAGAAACTAAAATTGATCTTTCTTTTTCAACAATACTACCAGGCTTACCTTGACTTGGTTTAATACATTTTTTGTAAAGATTAAGTCCTTTAACCACAATTTTGTCAGATTTTGGCATGGATTTAACCACAAGACCTTCTCGACCTTTATCTTTACCGATTAATAATTTGACATTGTCGCCTTTTAAAATTTTCATAATTAGTACACCTCTTGAGCCATGGAGGCAATTTTATTAAAACCTAAATCTTTAATTTCACGAGCAATTGGTCCAAAAATTCTGGTACCACGTGGATTATTTTGAGAATCAATAATAACACCAGCATTGTCGCTAAATCTAATATAAGAACCGTCCTCTCGTCCAACTTCTTTTTTGGTACGAACAATAACCATTTTTACTTTATCTTTCTTTTTGACGATACCATTTGGAATAGCATCTTTAACTACAGCTAAAACAATGTCACCAATAGAACCTTTTTTATGAAAATGTCCTTTGTAAACATGAACAACTTGGACCGATTTAGCTCCACAATTGTCAGCTGGTTTAATAATACTTCTTAGTTGGACAGACATAATTATTTAGATGTTTTTATAATTTCTATAGTAGTAAATCTTTTAAGTTTACTTAAAGGTCGAGTTTCTCGAATTTTAACAACATCATCGATTTTAGCTGATAAATTATTTTCAGCATAAAGTTTTTTATGCTTAGTAACAATTTTTTTGTAAATTGGATGACGACTAGTATATTCAAGAGAAACCACAATAGTATTAGTCATTTTATCAGAAACGACTTTACCTATAAAGGTTTTACCAGTTTTATTAATAATTTTACTTGTCATTTTTATTTTCTTTAATAAGGGTTGAAACTAAAGCAATTTCATATCTGATTTTAGAAAAGATAGAAGTATCTTTTAAATTACCAGTAGCTTGTTTAGATTTAGCTTCAATAAGCTTTTTTCGAGCTTCAATAAGAATTTTGGTTAACTCTTCTTGGTTTTTTTGTCTGTAGGAAATTTTATCAGTTTTTTTCATAAAATCTACCCCTATTTTTTAGCAACTATTTTGCATACAACTGGTAACTTAGCAGCAGCTAATTTTAAGGCACTGTGAGCATCAGCTTCTGGAATACCAGAAATCTCAAACATAACTCGTCCAGGTCTAATAACTGAAACATAACCTTTAACATCACCTTTACCAGCACCCATAGTACCAGTGCCTTTTTCAGTGACAGGTTTGTCTGGAAAAATTCTAACCCACATACGACCATTTCTTTTGGTGGAATGAGCAATAGCTCGTCTAGCTGATTCTAATTGATTAGCAGTAACCCAACCACACTCAAGTGATTTAAGTCCGTATTCACCAAAAGTAACTAAGTTACCTTTAGAGAAACCTTTCATTCTGCCTCTAAATTGTTTTCGATATTTGGTACGACTTGGTTGCAACATAATTGTTTAGCCTAAACATAAATAAACTTTAACTCCAATATAACCAGATCTGGTTAAAGATGGACATTCATGATAATCAATCATGGAACGGATGGTACTTAATGGTACAGTACCTTGAGAAAATTTTTCTCGACGACCGATTTCAGCACCGTTAATTCGGCCTGAAAGAATAACTTTAATACCTTTAGCACCAGAAGAGATAGCTTTTTCCATTGAAGAAAGAACTACTCGGCGGTAAGGCATTCTTTTGGTTAATTGATAAGCAATTTTTTCAGCAATTAATTTAGCGGAAAGATCGGCGTGTTTAAATTCTTCAACTTGAATTTCAATCCCTTGTTTACCACTAACTTTAGTTAATAATCTTTGAACTTCTTTTTTAATATTTTCGAGTTCTTTACCACCACGACCAATGACTAATCCAGGTCGAGAAACAACCAAGGTTAATTTCATTTTTTTAACTGAACGCTCGATTCTAATAGAAACAATTCCAGCAGAATAAAATTTCTTTTGGAGATAATCTCTAATATTTTTATCTTCTAAAAGATAAGTGGCATATTTTTTAGTGCCAGCATACCAAGAAGATTGCCATTGAGGACTGTTTTTGACAGTCTCTAATCTAAAACCGATTGGATTAATTTTTTGACCCATAATTAATTTTGATCTCCTTTAACATGTATAACTAGTCGACTGTGTCTTTTTTGAATAAGACCACGAGCAAATCTGGAGCCGTGGGCTTTATCCATTCTTTTAATTTTTAAACCTTCATCGGCTTTAATTAAATCGAATTTTAAAGATTCAGGATTAAGATTAAAATTGTGTTTAGCATCAGAAATGATGTTTTGAAGAGCAGTAACTAAAATTCTAGCTGATTTATTGTTGGTAAATTTCAAACTAGCCAAAGCTTTAACTGGAGAAAGTAATCGGATACGATCAACAACTAAACGCAATTTTCGAGGAGATATGTAAATATTTTTATTTACATATTTAACAATATTGGTTTTGTTTTCAACTTTAGTTTCAACAACTTTAGTTGGAGCAACAATTTTTGGTGTAGTTTTTTTAATTGTATTAGCCATAGTTTACGTCTTTTCAATAACTCTTTTAACAACACGTCCATGACCTTTGAAGGTACGAGTAGGAGAAAATTCGCCTAAACGATGACCGACCATATCTTCAGTAACATAGACATTAATGAATTTTTTACCATTGTGAACTTCAAAATTTTTCCCAATAAATTCAGGAGAAATTTGACTTCTTCTAGCCCAAGTTTTAATAGCTTCGGCACCACCTTTCATTACTTTTTCAAGTAATTTTTTATCGATGTATGGACCTTTTTTTGAACTTCGAGACATATTTATTTTCTATGCTTAACTATTAATCTATTAGAAGCGTTTTTACGTTTTCTAGTTTTCTTGAAAGCTGGTTTACCCCATTTAGTTTTTGGATGCATACCAATTGAGCTTCGACCTTCACCACCTCCGTGTGGATGTGAATGAGGATCTTGAGCTACACCTCTTACGGTTGGTCTAATACCACGGTGACGCATTTGACCAGCTTTAGTTAAAATTTCGTTTGAATGATCAGCATTGCCAACTTGACCAACAGTAGCTTTAGAATCAGCATTAAAGATTCTAATTTCACCTGATGGAAGTTTGATAGTAGCTTTGTTACCATCAACACTTTGAACATAAGCGGCATTACCGGCACTTTTAACTAATTGGGCACCTTTATTGTTTTTGAAAAATAAACAGTGAATAGGAACTCCAACTGGAATATTTTTGATTAATAAACAATTTCCAGCTTTAATTGGAGCATTAGTAGATGAAACAACGATATCACCAACTTTTAAATCAACAGGAGCTAAAATATATGATTTTGAACCATCTTCATAAGAAAGAAGAGCAATATCAGCGGTACGACCAGGGTCATATTCGATAGAAATTACTTTAGCTTTGATATCAATTTTGTCTCTTTTCCAATCAATGGTACGAAGAAATCTTTTTTCTTCTCCACCACGATGTCTGGTAGAAACATGACCTTGAGAATCTCGGCCACTAGTTTTTTTCTTTATTTTTAATAATGATCGGGTCATATTATTTTATATTTAAATTTAATGATTCAATTTTTTTAGATTTATCGATAGTGATGATAGCTTTCTTTTTATCTGATTTTTTAATTGGTTTTCTCTTTTTCCAATCAGTTTTATTTTTACCTTTGACAATAATAGTGTTAACAGAAAGTGGTTTAATTTTAAAAATAGCTTCAAAAGATTTTTCAATTTGACCTTTAGTAGTATTTCTAGCTACCCAAAAAGAATATTTACCAAGAGTTTGCTGTTCAGTAATAGCTTTCTCGGTAATTATTGGAGTTAAAACAATAAAATTAGTATTCATAATTATTTAGTAAATTGATCTAAAGCTTTTTGACTCAAAATTAAGAAATTCTGATTAGAAAGAGTATAGACATTTAAAGATTTAAGATTCAAAAGATTTACTGATTTTAAATTACTAAAAGCTCTTTTAACACTAGAGACTGTTTGAGTAGTAATAATCCCAACTTTTGAGCTTTTTGATAATACTTCATTTCCAGCTTTTAGTCCAGTAATAAGTTTAATTCCCTCTTTAGTTTTAGGAGTTAAATCAGTAAAAGAATCAATTATAAGGATACGATTGTCTTTAGCAAATTTAGTCAAAATAGAATTAAGAGCAACTTGCTTCATTTTTTTACTAAGGTTTAGTGTGTAGTTTTGATTACCATCTGGACCCATAGCGCTACCACCACCAACGAAGGTTGGAGCTTTTTTAGAACCGTGTCGAGCACGACCAGTACCTTTTTGAGCCCAAACTTTTTTGGTTGTTCCATTAATAAAACTTCGACTTTTAGCTTTAGCAAATGAGGATCTTTGATTGGCTAAATAAACACGAATTGATTGAGCAATTAATGTTTCAGAAATCTTAGCATCAAAAGTGCTTTTTGGAAGAGTTGCTTCCCCTATTTTTTCAGCCTTAATATTATATATTTGTGCTTTCATATTTTTAGATTTTTTTGATGGTAATCCAAGAATTGAAATGTCCAGGAAAAGAACCACTAATTAATATTTCGTTATTTTCAGGATTAATCGAAACGATTTTTAAATTTTCAACAGTTTTATTAACATTTCCCATGTGTCCTGGCATTTTTTTACCTCTAACAACTTTACTTGGAGTTTGGGCACCAATAGAACCTGGAGCACGAATTCTATCAGAAGCATTTTTAATAGGTTGTTTTTTGAAACCGTGTCGTTTGATAACACCAGCAAAACCACGACCCTTGGAAATGCCGGTAACATCAATTTTTTCACCTACTGTAAAAACAGTATCGAAAGCAATGTCAGTACCAACTTCTGGAACTTGATCTGAAGTTAAAAAGAATTCCCCAAATTTTGCTGGAGAAATACTTAACTTTAGTTTATCCATTTTAGAAGAAGTAGCTTTATTTAATTTTTTACTTTCACCATAAGCAATCTGAACAGCTTGATAGCCATCTTTTGCCTTATCTTTAATTTGAACAACTTTTAGTGGTCGAGCAACACACTTAGTAACAGCAATTCTTTTACCGTCTTGGGTGTATATGTTGGTCATTTGACCTTTTTTTAAAATAAATCCTGAAATCATAATTACATCTTAACTTCTATTTCGACACCGGATGGTAAATCTAAGTGTTGGAGGCTGTCGATAGTTCGGAGACTAGTATTAGTAATATCAATTAAACGTTTGTGAGTAAGAATTTGAAAATGCTCACGACCATTTTTATCGGTATGTGGACTAGTTAATACAACGAGAGTTTTTTTCTCTGTTGGTAAAGGAATAGGACCTTCAACTTGAGCACCAGCGGTAACCACAGTCTCAACGATTTTGACTGCAGCCTCGTCGATAAGACGATGGTCGAATGATTTTAATCGAATACGAATGCGGTTACCTTTGGCCATAATTATTTAATAATTTCTGTAATAGCACCTGCACCAACAGTTAAGCCACCTTCTCGGATAGCAAATCTTTGGCCTGGTTGCATAG
>CAYUUU010000017.1:0-10972 GCA_964448065.1 uncultured Gammaproteobacteria bacterium | reverse complement strand
TTAATAATTGTTTAAATTGCTGTGGAGCTTGAGGTAAAACAAAAAATTTACCTTTATGAATACGAGAAGGAACTAAAAAATCTCGAGCTCCTTCTGGTGAAGAAGTGGTTAAAAGTGGGGTCATAACTTCAGTAAAGCCATTTTTATCCATCCAATTTCTGACAGCTAAAATGTATTTACTTTTATCTTTCATGATTTTAGCAAGTCGAGGACGACGTAAATCTAAGTAACGATACTTTAGTCTTAATTGTTCGTCTAATTCAGTACCATCGGTATCTAGAGGAAATGGGGAAACTTCACTTTTATTTAAAACTGTTAATTTTTCACAAATAATTTCAATAGTTCCAGTAGGAATTTTATTATTAATGGCTTTTGAATCTCGATTAACAACTTTACCTTCAACTTCAATTACCCATTCTAATCCTAAGCCTGAGGCTAATTGGTGGGTTTCTTGATTATTATTAGCGTCAATAACAATTTGAACGTTACCACTCCAATCACGAAAATCAATAAAAATTAATTGACCGTGGTCGCGAATATTATTAACCCAACCCTGTAATAAGACTTTTTCTCCAATTTGTTGGAGACAATTTATTGCGAGTATTCTTTCCATGGGAGTATTTTACTTCAAAAGTATATGGTTTTAAACTGGAAATATCTCTTTAATCATTAATTGAGGAGAAATATTACCCTTCCAACTGTTGATTGATAGTGAAGCAATAATATCAACAGATGAAGAAACATTAATTTGACTATCCAAATCACCTTTTTTAAAGGCAATGGCATCAATATTGTTAAATTTAAGTTTTAAATGCTCTTTTTGAGAACCAAGTAAACGCTTATCAGTGACTTTAAGATTTTTAAATATAAATAAAGGTTCATTATTGGCAATTCCAAAAGGTTTAAACTGATCGATAATTTTACAATTAGTTAGATTGATTGCTGATAATTCCATTTGAGCATCGACATCAATAGTTGGAATTAAATTAATATTGGCTAATTTTTGATTAATAAAATTGGTAATTTTTGTTTTGAAAGAATCAATATTTTCAGTTTTAATAGTAAAACCAGCTGCTCCAGCATGTCCACCAAGTTCAACCAAATCATCATCAAACTGGCGTAACGATTCAACAATATTTAATTCTGGAATGGAACGACAAGAGGCTTTAGAAAATTCTTTATCAATACTAATAATAATTGAAGGTAAATGAAATTTTTCAGTTAAACGACCGGCGATTAAACCAATAATTCCAGGAAGATAATCTTTATTACTAACAAAAATTAATTTATGGTGATTATTTTTAATTTGTTCATCGGCAGTTTTTAAACTTTCCTGTTGAATGGTTTGACGATCACGATTAAACTTATCCAAACTTTGGGCAAATTTAGTGGCTTGAGTTAAATTTTGACTACACAAAAGTCGAAGAGCATCAGTAGGATCTGATAAACGGCCAACAGCATTGATTCGAGGACCTAAAACAAAGGATAATTCATAAGTTGAAATAGTTTCATTTTTAATGTTACTAATTTCGATTAATTTTTTAAGACCAAAACTAGGATTAGAATTTATTTTTTGAAGACCATGAACTACAATTTGACGATTAATTCCAACTAAAGGAACACAATCGGCCACAGCTCCAAGAGCGGCGAGAGAAATATCTGCCTGATTATCTATTTTTTGGGCTAAAAACCAAGATAAAACTGAAGCAGAAACTTGAGTAGAATGAATAATAACACTGGCTTTTGGTAAAGTATCGAGAGTTAGATGGTGATCAACAATAATAACTTCAGTTCCGGATTTAATAATTTGATCGATTTCTTTATGGGCCACAATTCCATTATCGACGGTGACTAATAAATCAAATTTAATATCTTTTTGAATTTGAAAATCGAAAAATGATTTAGCTTTAATACCATAACCATCGCGTTCACGATTAGGAACAAAAGGGATAATTTTAGCACCTTGATTATGCAAAGCTTGCCAAAGGACGGCAGTGGAAGTAATCCCATCAACATCATAATCACCATAAATTAAAATATTCTCTTGATTTTTAATAGCCTTTTGAAGACGAGTGGCGGCTTGGGTAAGTTTTTTTTTATCTAAATCAAAATCGGAAATTTGTGGATATTTAGGCTTAAAAAAATCATCTTTGTTATCAATAATTTGGCGATTATTGAGTAATATATCAATTAATTCTTGCTTGGAAGTGGCAGAGGAAATGATTGAAGTAGATTTTAAATTAATTTTAGGTGACATAAGATATTTCCAATTGTACACTGTTTTAATATAGGTGTTAAAATAGCAGGAAGTTTTTTTGAAAAAGCTTAGAAAAACTTTAGAACTTTGACGGCAAAAAAAATAATAGAAAGGGGTGATAATATGTTGGAGGTAGATAAATTTAAACCTAATTTAAAGAGTCTTTGTGAAAAATTGGAATCTATCAGAGATGAAAAATTGTCATCTGATAGATATTTACGATTAGTAGTACTAAAGAATGAAAAGGTCTGTCAACCTTTGATTTTTAGTGCTTCAACGTTAGGTGATTTAACAATCAAATTAGGATTAGACCATTTGAGGGATTTAATGCAAGAAGCTGAGGAGACTGTTTCTAAAGGACAGGAAAAACAAGCCAAAGATCTTAACCCAAGGATCGAAAAGATACTATCATTAATAATGATAAATTAAAAAAAATAGCCGTCAAAAAACAAACAAAGGGAAGAAATAGTTGTCTAATCAATTTAGATTTCTGTTTTTTCCCTTTTTCTCTCTTTTTTAATAAATTGGATATAATTGGATAGAAAGATATGAATTTTGAATTTAATCCAAAAATTATTAAGTTAGCTAAAAAAATAACCGATGCTGGCGGGGAAATTTACGTGGTTGGTGGAGCTGTTAGAGATTTACTTTTGGGACGAGAAGTTCATGATTGGGATTTTACTAGTAATTTAAAACCAGAGGAAATTCAAAAAATTTTTCCCAAAAATAGTTTTTATAATAATAGTTTTGGAACTATTAGTGTAGTTGACGGAGAAGATATTTTTGAAATAACTACTTTTAGAACCGAAAGAGGTTATTCAGATAATCGCCACCCAAATGAAGTTAAGTGGGGAAAAACCTTGGAAGAAGATTTACAAAGACGAGATTTTACAATTAATGCTATGGCAATTAAGATCTCAGATTTCAGATCTCAGATTTCAGATTCTAAACATCAGATGTCAGTTATAGATTTGTATAACGGACAAGAAGATCTGCAAAGCAGATTAATTAGAACTGTAGGAAATCCTGATGAAAGATTTAAAGAGGATGCGTTAAGAATGATGAGGGCAATTAGAATTGCTGGACAGCTGGGATTTTTAATTGAAGAAAAAACTTTTGAATCAATTCAAAAAAATGCCACCTTAATTAATAATATTGCTGGAGAAAGAATTAGAGATGAATTATTTAAAATTTTAGAATCTAAAGTTCCAAGTCACGGAATAATGTTGTTAAAAAATAGTGGGTTGTTAAAAGAAATAATTCCAGAACTTTTAGAAGGAGTAGAAATGATTCAAAAAGGCCACCATATTGATGATGTTTGGACTCATAATTTAAAGACTTTAGATAACTGTTCTAGTTTAAATCCAATAACCAAATTGGCCAGTTTATTGCACGATGTTGGTAAACCAAAATCAATGAAAGGAGAAGGAGAAAATCGAACTTTTCATAACCATGAAATTTTTAGTTCCAGAATTGCTGTTGAGGTTGGTAAAAAATTAAGATTGTCTAAAAAAGAATCAGAACAATTGTTTAAATTAGTACGATGGCACATGTTTACTGTAGAAACCACTCAAACAGATAAAGCAGTTAGAAGATTTATTAGAAATGTAACTCCGGAATATATTGATGAAATGATTGCTTTAAGAAGAGCTGATAGATTGGGAAGTGGATCTAAGGAAACTAGTTGGCGATGGGAATTATTTAAAGACAGAATTGTAGAAGTCCAAAAACAACCTTTTTCAATTAAAGATTTGAAAGTTAATGGACAAGATGTAATGGAAATTTTAAATATTAAACCAAGCCGAAAAGTTGGCGAAGTTTTGACTGGTATTTTTGCTAAAGTTGAAGAAGATCCGAGTTTAAACAACCGAGAAGTTTTGTTAAAGAAAATTGAAGAATATAAATAACCTATTTTTTCTTTTTATCTCTTTTGAAGAATAGAACTAGAGGAATAGCCACACCAATTGAAGAGTAAGTTCCACAAACGACACCAACTAAAAGAGCAGTAGCAAACCAACGAGTAGTACTGCCACCAAGAATAACTAGGGATAGTAACATAAAAATAATAGTCATGGAATTATTGATAGATCGGCTAAGAGTTTCGGTAACGGCTTGATTGGCTAACTGAACCCAATCAATTTTGTAATTTTGTCTTTTTAATTCTTTAATACGATTAAAAGTAACAACTGTGTCATGAACAGATGAAGATAGAGTAGTTAATATGGCCGTTACAAATAAAGAGTCTAATTCGGCACCAAAGAAATGACCAAACAAAGAAAAACTACCAATTAAAATAATTGCATCGTGAATCATAGCTAAAACAGCCGAGGTTCCAAAAGAAAAATCTTTAAAACGACTACCAACAAAAATAAGCAAAGCAATAGCTGATAAAACAATAGCAAAAACTGTTTTTCGAAGCAGTTCTTTACCTAAAACTGGACCTAAACTTTCAAATTTTAATTCCTTGTATTGAGAATCTAATTTTAAAAATGATTGAGTCAATTTATCTTTTTCTTCTGGTTCAATGTTTTTAAATTTTAAATTATAGTTTTGATCTTTAATAATAATTTGAGGAGAATCAAGATTGTTTTCTTTAAAAACATTACCAATTAAATCTTGATTTGGTTTTGAAGGAAGAATCATTTCCCAATTGGAACCACCAGAAAAATCAATTGAAGTTTTGAAACCCCAAAAAATAATTGAGATGAACGAAGTTAAAAGTAAACATCCTGACAAAATATAAAATAGTGGTCTAAATTTCATTATATTCATAAATTAGATGTTGGATCGTCGATTATAGATCGTAGATAATAAATATTAATTTTTAATTTTTTCTTTAGCCAAAACACGTAAAAGATTACGAGTAACAAAAACACCAGTAAAAATACCAATGAAAATACCTAAAAGTAAAGTAATGGCAAAGCCTCGAACCATACCGGAAGTATTTAAAAATGGCCAGTTAAATGGATTAAATAAAATAAGACCAGTAATAATCGTACAAGCATTGGCATCTTTGATTGAATCCCAAGCTCGACCAAATCCAAGTTCCATAGCACTGTTCCAATTTTTACCTTTTCGAGTTTCTTCTCGCATACGTTCAAAAATTAAAATATTACTATCAACAGCCATACCAATAGAGAGAATAAAACCAACAATTCCAGGAAAGGTTAAAGTAACTGGAATTAAACGATAAAGAGTTAAGGTAATTAAACTGTAAATAACTAAACCAATATCAGCAATTAAACCTAATTTTCCATAATTACCGATCATAAAAAGACAAACTATAATTAAACCAACAATACCAGCAAAAAGACCACTATTAATTGAATCTTGACCAAGAGTGGCTCCAATTTGATTTTGTTGAATTAATTTAATTGATAAAGGTAGAGCTCCAGCATTTAATTGAGCTGATAATTCTTTGGCTGATTTTGAATCAAAACTACCACTAATTACAGCCTTACCATCGGTAATTTCAGAATTAACAGTTGGATAAGTAATAGGATAATCATCAATTAAAATAGCAATTCTTTTATTTAAATATTCTTTGGTGGCAGCGGCAAAAAGTTTTGATCCTTCAGGATTAAATTCTAGGGAAACTTCAGGTTCGGAATTGTTAGGATTAATTTGAACTACTGATCTAACTAAATGAGAACCATTAATTCCAGTATCTTTACTAAAAACATCATTGAAGGTGGCTGAAGCTGTGGCTTCTGGAGGAATATCTGCCTCACCCTTAAAACTTAATTGAGCAGTAGTTCCAATTAATTTGATAGCACTAGAAATATCTTCAATTCCTGGAAGTTCAACATTAAGACGATAATTGTTATCTTGCTTAACTATTTGAACATTAGTTTCAGAGACTCCAAACAAATTAACTCGTCGTTCAATATTGGATTTTAAAGCGTTTAGAGCTTCTTCAAGGTCTTCTTTTTTGGTTTTTGAAGTATCAATATCAAAAACCAATGAGGCTCCACCAGCAAGGTCTAAACCATATTTTAAATCCAAATTCTTTTTAAACTGTTTTTCACCAATCTTAAAACTAAAATCAGGACGATACAAAGTATGGTCTATTTTAAATTTACCAAGATTAAATTTAATTGGAATTTGAGTTGGTAAATTAATAATTAAACATAAAAAAGTTAAACCAATTATTGTCCAAAAAATTTTAATAACTCGATTTCGATTAGGCATAATTATTTAGGTAAAATTAACGATAATTGTCGTGGATGTCCAGAAAAAATGTAACTAACAGAACCTTTAGTTTTATTGACTTTAATTTGGACAATATCCCCTTCTTTGATATTAAAGTCTTTGATAGAAACAGATGGTATAGTAACTGCCAAACTGTTGCCGGTTTTAATTACTTTTCTGTATTGAGCCATTTAGTTTAAATATTTGCAATTTCTGAAGAACTCCCTATTATAACCACTGGACAGTTTAAAAAAAAGTCGACAATAAATTGATCTCTTTTTTGTTTCCTTAATTGAAACTCTGATTTGTCCATAACCATATAATTAATTTCATGACCACGATCTTCTTCTTCTTGATCTAAAAAGGTGGCAACTTCTTTTAGAGAAACATCACCAACAATAATTAAATCAATTTGATCAGGGTTGCGATGATCATTAACAGCAAATTTGTAATTGTATAAAACCAATTTAATATTACCCAAACTTTCATTTTTATTTTGAAGTTTTAATCCCAGACCAGAATTTTTATTGGCCAAAATTAAAAGATCATAGAAAAGAGGTGAATTTTTATTAGCCCAATAGAAAAGTTTGTTAGAACGCCATTCAGATTCAATAATTCCAGCTTTTTTAAGATTTTCTAATTCTCGGCGAACAGAATTAATTTCTTCTCCTGTTAAACGAACTAATTGGCGAACAAAATAAATTTCATTCGGTTTATAAAACAGAATATTTATTAATTTTATTCTGGTTTGAGAAACAAAAATTTGTTTAATACTAGTTTGTATTTTCATAAGAAACATTTGAACCGGTATTTAGAATTTCTATCCAAATATTACCAGGAACAAAATTAACTTCTTTACCAGCAGAATCTTTAAATATGGTACGAGCAGTACGATTAGCTTTTGACCAGGTAATTTCAGTTTTATTTCCATTTTGAAATAAAATTCCATTACCGGTACCAATTAGACCATAGAGAAGGTGTCCGTGTTCATCAATAGATCTAGTTTCTTTGGCATATTGGACAACAATATTTTTGGCAGTAATATTTTTTTGAGTATTAAAGTCCATTTGAACTTTTCCTCCATTACTTCTTACATAATTGTTATTAGATGGATCATATTTCCAAGAGACAGAATAAGCTTTATATCCTGGCCAAAAATCAAAAGAAATGGTTGTAACTGAACCTGCTGATTGATCTTTTTGGGTAAAAGTCCAAGGACGATAAGATTTATCCCAAGAAGTTTTTTTAGCGGTAGTAATATTGGTTAAACCACGAGTTTGAGCAATATTCCAAAGCTCGGTAGTAGAACAGTACATAGTGTGTTCAGTAGCTCTGTCTTCACCAGTTCGATCGGCTTCTCGACGACAGGCTTTATAAGGAAGAGAAAATTCGTTAAGATCACCAGCAGTTCCTTGAGTATTCCAGCCATATTGAGAAATTTGCTCTAAGGCTTGGGCTCTTTTATCAGTACTACAATTAGTAGCATTTTTACTAACAGAATCACCACCACTACAATTGGCTCCACCAACATGGTTATAAAGTGGATAATCACCATATTCAGAGGCTAAATCAAGAAAATAGGTACGAGCTGAACGAACAGGACCAACATCATATTTACCATTAGTACCACCAATAATTCCACAATAAAAAACACCCATAAAACGAGTAATTCCACCTTCGGCTACAGTTTCATAAACAACATCAGCTGATTGAAGACCTGATTGAGGTCGAGCTTCTTCATGATTTTCAATCATTACCATTAAAGGACGTCTAGTTGACCAAATATTTTTTTCTTCTTTTGTATAAAGAGCCCCATTAATAGGACAAATTTCAGTTTTTGCTCCAGAAAAAGTGATAACTCCAGTAGTTTGATCAACAGTTTTTGAAGAAGTTGCAGATGGAGAAATTGATTCTGATTGATTAGAGGGTAAAATCTTATCGAAAACAAAATACGATAAACCTGACATTAATAAAAACAAACCCAAGAAAGTGATTATTTTATTGTTCTTTTTATTCATTTAAAAAATTAATTTTTAATAGTTTTAACTATAGCGGATTTTTCTTCCTTTGACAAAGTGATATTATCACCTTCTCCAAATTTAATCGACTTAGCATAGATGCGAGTTAAATCTCGATTATGAAGTGAAGTAATTAAAACTCCAGAGTTATTTTTATCTAAAATAGAAAGAATAAAGCTTTGATCACCACCAATATCATCAAAAGGATTAAACCTAGTTAAACCTATCTTTAGGTTATTATCTAAATTTGATAAATCAACAGCTTTATTTTTAGAACTATTTCGAATATAAACTAAGTAGGTCAGATACAATAAAGCGAGAAAATTAATTATTGTTAGAAGATAAAATAAAATATTCATAACTTATTAATTGTAGCAAAACTATGTGCTATACTGGCCATATAAGTACAAATGAACGAGAATAAATATATTAAAAAGGATTTATTAAAAAGTGCATTGCTTAGCTTGGTAGCAATTGGGGCAATTATTGTTATTTACTATTTAAAAGTTAAATATTAGAAATTATTAATATTTTTTAAAGGAGGTGAAGATATAATGCCAACCATTAAATTTTACAACGTAAAATCACGTAAATCAGTCGAAATAGATGTAGCTAAGGTTAAAAAAGTTACCCTTAAAAACGGTAGACCAGCAGCAGAAACTATTGATGCTGAAACTGGAACTAAAATGTTCAAAATATTATCAGCAGCTGATGCAGCTTTGTTGAAATAGTTTAAAAATAAAACAAAAATTACCCCCTTTGAAATTTCAAAGGGGGTTTTTGTTATAATACGTCTATCCTAAAGAGATTGAAGGGCTTGCTGCGGGAGCCGCCTTCGCAAGAAGGCTACGGCGGCCGAAGAGGAAAGTCCGGACCACAAAAAGCACAGAACTTAAAAAAGTAGAGTCCCGAGTAATCGGGGGGCAATGCTACAGAGACGAACAAGCTAGCCGCCTTCGCAAGAAGGCTACGGCGGCCGAAGTGAAACGAGCACCCTTCTGGTGGAAATCTCAAGATGAAACGTTAATATCTAGCTTTTGAGAGTTTCAGGTAGAGAGAATAGATTGATGGCCCATAAACAAAATCCGGCTTATCAATGTCTTTAGGATATTTTTTTGTTGAAATTCTTATTAAAGATAATATTAAAAATTGATTGAAAAGTTAGAAATACTGGTAAGGCTAAAACTGCTCCACCGACTCCAGCTAATTTGGCTCCTATAGCAATCAAAATAATAGTAACCAAAGGATTGAATCCAATAGTAGATTTCATGATTTTAGGAACAATAATATTATTTTCCAATTGCTGAACAATTATTCCCCAGACAACAGCCAAAAGGCCAGTTAATGGAGAAATGGTTAAACCTAAAAGACCAGCTAAAACAGTGGTAATAATAGGACCTATGGTTGGTACCGCTTCTAGAATACCGGCTAAAATAGCCAACGGAACGGCATATTTGAGACCTAAAAATAGATAACCCAAATACGATAAAATTCCAATTATGGTCATTAAAAAAAATTCAGCTAAAACCCAATGACCAAGCCTGGATTCTAGATTATCAATAATGGCTAAAAATTTTTCCTGACCTTGATCTCCAAAAAATTTTTGTCCATATTTGGGAAAATTCTTTTTTTCAAGTAAGAGGTAGAAGGTTAAAACTAAAATAATTACACCAGAAAGAACATTGGAAACTATTGAAACTGCAGTTTTAGCGATACCACCGGGAACATTTTCTAAAATTTTTAACTGGGAAGAAATATTTATTGGGGATTGCCCTAATATTTTAAAATCATTAATTTTAGTATTGTTTAAAAATTCTGGTAAAGAGTTTACTAACGAACTAGTTTGCTCAACCAAAATAGGAACAATACCAGCAATAGCAAAAGAGAATAGAGTAAGTAAAATAATGTAAATTAATAAAATAGATAAAACTCTGGGTACTTTAATTTTTTCTAATCTGGTAACTAAAGGATTTAAAGCTTGCATTAAAACAAAACTAATAAAAAGAACCACTATAATGCTTCTAATTTGCCATAAAAGGACTAGTGATAATAAAAAAGTAACCGTAAATACGATAGTTTTAGGAGAAATTTCAATTTTTCTAACTTTCATAATTTATTGTACCATTTATCAATTTTTTGAAAGATATCGATTTTGTAGTCTGGATTGGTAATATCAAAAAATAAAGCTTTGTCAGAATATCTAGATTTAAAATAAGTACTTTGACGACGAGCATCACTATGCTCGGCAAAGCGCCATTTTTGAAGACAATCATCTAAAACCCCTCTATCCCGATTAATCGGGATATCTCCCTTTGAGGAAAGGGAGACTTTATTTTTGGTTTGAAAATATGGTTTTAAACATTGATAAGCCCCTATTTGAAGACCAGGGTCAGACCACTTATATTTTTTTAATAAACCGATAATTTCAGCAAAAAAACCGATGTCTAGGCGTTTTTGAACTCGAGCGTCGATGCGTTGATAAAGTAAATCTAATGGAGCAGTGAGA
>CAYUUU010000016.1:0-11332 GCA_964448065.1 uncultured Gammaproteobacteria bacterium | reverse complement strand
ATTTCTTATCGGACTTTTTAGTTATCCACAGGCTAGAACTTGCTTTCTAGCTTGTTTTTCATTTCTATTTCTTCTTGTGTTAGGCTTGGAATAAAACTTCTCCATTCCTTCACTTCTCTTAAAAAGGCTATTTTCTTTTTAGGCTCGTTTTTCATAGGAAGTTCGTAGTCGGTATCATACATAATGGAAGTATTCATTCCTATTGTAGCCGTCATACAAAGCGGGCAAATAGTATTATTTTTAGTGTCTGTCAAGTCTAGTTCTGTAAATCTTGTTTTACAGTTGACACATCCGCTGTATTCCTGTTCTTCTTTGTAGTCTTTCAAATCGTTTCTGATAAGTTTCTTTTCATTTAGCCAATATGTCTTGGCTTTTTCTGGTTTTCCGAACACTAGCGGTGCTTCTGGGTCTAGAACTTGCTTCTCATTAGCTAATTCTTCCAACTCTACCCTTTCCGTTTTAATTATAAGCCCTTTATAACCTATCAATTTAGTGAATAATTCCATTATCAAACTAGATTTTGATATCTCCGAACAGATGAACCAGTCTGAAACAAGGTTTTTGCTAGTCTTTGCTACTTGGCTAATATGTTGCGTGCTAGAAACTATCTCAACATGGTGCTTGCGGTGATAAGAAAAAAATCGCCTAGTGTTGCTTCCCTCGTCTTTAAATTGGCGACTATCTAAAATAACCCCGATCTCATCTATGAGAACGATACAGTTCCGCCAAGTCATACAAACTTCGTCGAATTCCTCGGGGGTAAAATAAGATAAATTGTCGCCTTTCCAATTTATCTTGTAATCGCTAATCACTTTCACGCCAGCCAATAACGCTGGTATGGCGTGGAGATAGGTCATGATCATCGTTTTTCCCATTCCTACATTAGCGATGTAGCAAGTGCTTAATTTTGGATTTATTCTGTATGGCATAGTTTTGAAAAAATTGCCATAGCCTACGGCTTTTTTTGGCAATTTTTTAAATGAGATTTTAGAGATTTTCTTTTTCTTCTTTTACCATTTCCATTGCTTTAAAACGGGTCAAAACATCTTCCATTTTCAAAGCTGTTTTTTCCTGTTCTTTTTTAAATTCGTGGTAAAAGTCCATTGCTAATTTTATAAAAAACCCGATAATAAAGCCTAAAATAAAGGTAAATATACTCATATAATTTTTTTAAATTCGTTAAAAGCCAATTTTAAGGCTTGTTTTTTATCTCATTTGTTTAAAAAAGTTTATTACAAACATTGTTGCACTATAAGTCCATTTTACTAGCAAAATTGAAAGACTTGCCGTTATTGCTGCCAAAAGTGCTTGGGTATCAACTACGAAATCGATCGACAGTAAAAGTTTTCTGAAAATAACAAAAATATCAGTTAAAATGTCCCAAGGTATCAGATAATTTACGCCACTTCCTAAAAGATTTAAAGCCCCAATTACTACTCCGATAATCCCCAAAATTTTGAAAATTTTAATTGCTTCATCCATATTATTTTTCAATTAAACTTTTACCCCACAAATAGAAGATTAAAATAAATATTCCCCAAATTAGATATTTAGATAAATATCTAGCAAAAGTAAAAAATTCATTACTTTCATTAGTTGCATTCCAAACATCAGAACCCCAAATAGTTATTGAACTATTTTCCGCCCATTCGCTAGGCAAATTTACTTTTACATTTCCACTTTCGTCTAAAATATTTATTTTATCTAACTCACTTGGTAAAAGTTTCGTTTCTGAATCGTCCCAGCATTGTTTTATTTTAATTGGTAAATTAAAAGGAAAAACCCCGTCTAACTGATTTACCATTACTTTTATTCCATTACCAGCACTATCACCTATTGCTTGTGTTATTCCTATCATTGCAAATAATCCACTACACTTAATGTTCACAAGAATATTTGTACTTGCCCATTCTTCTGGGGTACAAGCTAATTCCGCTGTGTTTAGAAACCAGTTTTTTTTTATTTCTTTTGCGTAATAAGCAATAAAAAAACCATTTGAAGCTAATTGAAAGTCGCCATTTCCGTCATAATAACTGGCATTTAAATCATAAACCAATTCTTTTTGTAGTACTGGCAATTCAACGACAGCCTGCCCGCTACAATTATTCAAT
Source organism: uncultured Gammaproteobacteria bacterium (assembly GCA_964448065.1). GTDB lineage: Bacteria > Patescibacteriota > Microgenomatia > UBA12405 > UBA12405 > WARW01. Next base: position 9,221 of record CAYUUU010000016.1, on the reverse strand, counting down.
CCGCTAGTACAATATACGCTTGGATTATCTACTGGCTCATCGATATTTCTTAAACAAATTTTGCTTGTTGATGTTGAAAAATTTGTATCACTACAAACATTGTATTGGAAAATTAGGGGCGTTGTTGTGGCTGTTTTTGTGTAGTCAAAATATTGATAAACAGGAAAATTGAAAACTATATAGCCGTCTTTTGCGTTTAGCGGTTTATAAACAGTTGAAAGAAAATTAGCAGAAGTTGCTAATATCGTATCACTGCTAAAATTCTCAATGGTAAAATAAGAAGTGTTTGACATCTCAGAACTGCCAGCCCCCGAATTAAAATTAAAAGTACCAGAACATTGCGTTAGTAGTTTTTCAGAACTACTAGCATTGTCATTATTTAATTTTAAAATTATTTTCCCGTCTTCCCAACTGTCGCAAACATTGTAAACTACTGGCAAATTGTAGTTAGTATTTATGGCAGTATAAACCGGATTATTTCCATAATACATCACATAGTCATTACTAGTTATTGATAAAATTAAATTATCATAGCTTGAACCCGTATTGTAAATTGTTGAAACTTCATCAGCATTAATTGGTCTATTTATTGATATTAAATTATCAATAAAACCAAATTTAGCATATGAATAAGCGGGCGAAAAAACAGCAGAAGAAAAAATAAAATCATTTGGGACATTATTATGAACACCAGTAAAAACCTTTGAAGCATCAAAATAAATTTCTGTTTTTGTAGCATCAACAACAAAACAAATTTGATGCCAAGCACCATTAGCTATTGTTGACATATCAGCACTTCCAGTCGTAGAAGAAAAACCATTTGAACCACTTGGTCCATTAACTTGGAATTCATTATTACTAAAACCCGCACCATTTCCAATATCAACGGCACTTCTATGATACATTATACCCCAGTCGCTTTCTTTCGTGAACCAACAACTTGAAAAACCGCCACCAGTTGAAAAATTAATTGCATTATTGGTTGAACTTGCAAAAGTAAAAGTTATTGGTCCGCATTGGTCAAATAAATCACGAAGTGCAGTATCGCCGTTATCTGATGTTGTTCCAGTCCCCCACCTATCAGAACAATAACCGCCACCATTGTTTCCGTTGTTTTTACCAGAATTTAAAGAATAATTATTTAGATTATAATAATCAATAATAGAGCTATCTATCTCCGCACTAGCGGAAGTATTTGTAATAAATACCCCGACCAAAAGCATAGCAAAAGCCAAGAATAATCGCCCAAAATATTTTGTTTTTGAATTTTGACATAAAGTCATAAATTTAAAATTGAAAATCAATCTCTTTTTTATCATAAGGTTTATTTAAACCAGTATAAATAGGATGATTATTCAAAAATTTAAAAAACGCTAAATTACCTTTCCAATATCTCATTCCACCGTCAATATATTTATCTTCTTTATATTTAAATTGACAAATTTTTGGCAAAAAAAGATATTCACCAAATATTTTTATATTTTTTTTTCTTTTAAAAATATTCATACTTCCCATTTAATTAGTTTATAATACTCTTTAGCTTGTTAAGTTCATCTATCTTTACTCTTATTGAAAAATAAAAGTCATAATCTTTTCCGTCTAATTCGTTGTCTTGATACTCTCTAATAATTTCTTTTAAGGTTTCTTCTCTTGTTTGGTCTAAGGCTTTAGATATGAGTAGTAATAATCCAGTAGCTTGTATATTACTTATTTTTAGATTATCAAATATTTCACTAAACTCTTTTAATATTTGTTCTTTTATTAATTTAATTTCCATATAATTTAAAATTAAATTTCCCATTTAATTAGTTTATAAATACACCAAACACCAATTATTATGATCAGCCAAGCATATGTTTTAATAAATAAAATCATTTTCTTTTTTCTTCCATTTTATCACTAAACCGCGGATTATATAACCTATTATACCTATTATATATATCATCTTTTACATTTAAACCTTCTTCAAAACCTTCTTCAAAACCTTCTTCAAAAATTTTATATTCTTTTTTTTCTTCCATTTTATCACACCATTTTATTGCTAAACCGCCAATTATATAACCAATTATCAATGTTATTAAAATAACCATATAATTTAAAATTATTTTTTTCTTAAAGGGAAAATTTTTTTTCGCCAGCGTAGCTAGTGGAACGAATAGCGAAAAAAGTCAATTACTTTCAGACCTAGCGGGTAAGGGTCCTACACCTACCCACTAAGTAATTAAAGACTAATATTTATTTTAAAAAACAAATACTAGCGTCTGCGTCGTCCACCGCCGAAAATTCCGCCAGCTTGTCTTCGGGTCCATTTCAAAGCACCGAAAATCAAAGTGATAACTACTAAGACAGCGAAAATACCGACTACCCAATTGATAATAACGCTTTTATTATCAGTGAAAATAGCGGTAGTGCTAGCTAAACCGGCAGTTAAGTCGGCATCAGCAGCAGCGTGAACGAAAGCACCTTTTAGCAAAGCACCCGCACCCACAAGAGCCATTGTTAGCATAGCCCCGCTTTTCTTAAAAAAATTTTTGATTTTACTCATATTATCACCTCCCTTGCTAGTAAATATTGTATATCAAATTTATTGATATTAAATTTTTAGTTTACCAAATAGAATTGGCATAGTCTCTTTCTGCTTTTGTTTTGTAGCGTGTTCCTTGAATATCTCGATAAAAACCCCTGCTGTAATTTCTGGCTAGTTTTAAGGCACCGAAAATCAAAGTGATAATGATTAAAGTTCCGAACATTCCAACTAAAAACCAAATAATCTCACTTTTGTTATCAGTAAAAATAGCAGTTATACTATTTAATCCGTTTTGTAAGTCTGCGTCATACATATTATCACCCCCATCCTATTTTCTTTTAAATAAAATATAAAAAGACAAGCCCAGCGGAACACACATTAGCGACCAGTAAAGAAAATATTTAAATAATTCAAAGCTTGTCATTTTAATTAAAAATATTTTTGGCTTGTTTTATTAGCCAATAAATAATTCCGATGAATAATATTATTAAGATGTAGAAAATAGGGAATGTCATTTTTTCTTAATAAAAAACCCGATAATTACTAACGGGATTAAAACAATTGCGATGTAAACAAATAGATCAAAAAAGTTGTAAGTCGTTTCACTTAAAATTTGTTTTTCAGCACAAAAAGCATTGTTAGCACTTTCTAATATACAAGTTTCTGTTATTGTTTCTATTTTTTGATTATACATATTTTTTAAAAGAAAAGAGCTGACCAAATTTGCGAAAATAGTTGTCAAAACAATTCTTTTCAAACAGTATCAGTCAGCTTTATCTTTTCCCTCCTAATTGAATTTTACACCCATAATTTTTATAAAGCAATGAAAGTTTTCCACAGGCAAAATGTTTAAAAATCAATTTGGCTGACAAATACAATACGCCCCGTGTATTACTAAGCGATTGTCTTTTTTGCCCTACGCGGGCGGCGAACAAGCCTGACGGCTTGTCAGTTTAAAATTTTTCTTTTTCTTAAAAATTCTAAACAAGCGGGGTTGAGCCAGCCAAATTTCTTGGTTGGTGTTAATTGGTAAAACATAATAAAAAAAAGAGCCATAAGCGGTTGGGCTTTAGCCCAGCGGTTGGCTCGTTTGTTATGTTCCCCCTGTTGGGGAAAGTGTTAAATCTCTCTCAGTTTAGCGCTTTTTTCTAAAAAAATCAAGACACTATATCTAGTGGTATAAATTAAAACCGACCACAAGATATAGTGTTGGGGATAACTTTTGAAAAAAAAATCCGATAATTTCTTATCGGACTTTTTAGTTATCCACAGGCTAGAACTTGCTTTCTAGCTTGTTTTTCATTTCTATTTCTTCTTGTGTTAGGCTTGGAATAAAACTTCTCCATTCCTTCACTTCTCTTAAAAAGGCTATTTTCTTTTTAGGCTCGTTTTTCATAGGAAGTTCGTAGTCGGTATCATACATAATGGAAGTATTCATTCCTATTGTAGCCGTCATACAAAGCGGGCAAATAGTATTATTTTTAGTGTCTGTCAAGTCTAGTTCTGTAAATCTTGTTTTACAGTTGACACATCCGCTGTATTCCTGTTCTTCTTTGTAGTCTTTCAAATCGTTTCTGATAAGTTTCTTTTCATTTAGCCAATATGTCTTGGCTTTTTCTGGTTTTCCGAACACTAGCGGTGCTTCTGGGTCTAGAACTTGCTTCTCATTAGCTAATTCTTCCAACTCTACCCTTTCCGTTTTAATTATAAGCCCTTTATAACCTATCAATTTAGTGAATAATTCCATTATCAAACTAGATTTTGATATCTCCGAACAGATGAACCAGTCTGAAACAAGGTTTTTGCTAGTCTTTGCTACTTGGCTAATATGTTGCGTGCTAGAAACTATCTCAACATGGTGCTTGCGGTGATAAGAAAAAAATCGCCTAGTGTTGCTTCCCTCGTCTTTAAATTGGCGACTATCTAAAATAACCCCGATCTCATCTATGAGAACGATACAGTTCCGCCAAGTCATACAAACTTCGTCGAATTCCTCGGGGGTAAAATAAGATAAATTGTCGCCTTTCCAATTTATCTTGTAATCGCTAATCACTTTCACGCCAGCCAATAACGCTGGTATGGCGTGGAGATAGGTCATGATCATCGTTTTTCCCATTCCTACATTAGCGATGTAGCAAGTGCTTAATTTTGGATTTATTCTGTATGGCATAGTTTTGAAAAAATTGCCATAGCCTACGGCTTTTTTTGGCAATTTTTTAAATGAGATTTTAGAGATTTTCTTTTTCTTCTTTTACCATTTCCATTGCTTTAAAACGGGTCAAAACATCTTCCATTTTCAAAGCTGTTTTTTCCTGTTCTTTTTTAAATTCGTGGTAAAAGTCCATTGCTAATTTTATAAAAAACCCGATAATAAAGCCTAAAATAAAGGTAAATATACTCATATAATTTTTTTAAATTCGTTAAAAGCCAATTTTAAGGCTTGTTTTTTATCTCATTTGTTTAAAAAAGTTTATTACAAACATTGTTGCACTATAAGTCCATTTTACTAGCAAAATTGAAAGACTTGCCGTTATTGCTGCCAAAAGTGCTTGGGTATCAACTACGAAATCGATCGACAGTAAAAGTTTTCTGAAAATAACAAAAATATCAGTTAAAATGTCCCAAGGTATCAGATAATTTACGCCACTTCCTAAAAGATTTAAAGCCCCAATTACTACTCCGATAATCCCCAAAATTTTGAAAATTTTAATTGCTTCATCCATATTATTTTTCAATTAAACTTTTACCCCACAAATAGAAGATTAAAATAAATATTCCCCAAATTAGATATTTAGATAAATATCTAGCAAAAGTAAAAAATTCATTACTTTCATTAGTTGCATTCCAAACATCAGAACCCCAAATAGTTATTGAACTATTTTCCGCCCATTCGCTAGGCAAATTTACTTTTACATTTCCACTTTCGTCTAAAATATTTATTTTATCTAACTCACTTGGTAAAAGTTTCGTTTCTGAATCGTCCCAGCATTGTTTTATTTTAATTGGTAAATTAAAAGGAAAAACCCCGTCTAACTGATTTACCATTACTTTTATTCCATTACCAGCACTATCACCTATTGCTTGTGTTATTCCTATCATTGCAAATAATCCACTACACTTAATGTTCACAAGAATATTTGTACTTGCCCATTCTTCTGGGGTACAAGCTAATTCCGCTGTGTTTAGAAACCAGTTTTTTTTTATTTCTTTTGCGTAATAAGCAATAAAAAAACCATTTGAAGCTAATTGAAAGTCGCCATTTCCGTCATAATAACTGGCATTTAAATCATAAACCAATTCTTTTTGTAGTACTGGCAATTCAACGACAGCCTGCCCGCTACAATTATTCAATCCGCTAGTACAATATACGCTTGGATTATCTACTGGCTCATCGATATTTCTTAAACAAATTTTGCTTGTTGATGTTGAAAAATTTGTATCACTACAAACATTGTATTGGAAAATTAGGGGCGTTGTTGTGGCTGTTTTTGTGTAGTCAAAATATTGATAAACAGGAAAATTGAAAACTATATAGCCGTCTTTTGCGTTTAGCGGTTTATAAACAGTTGAAAGAAAATTAGCAGAAGTTGCTAATATCGTATCACTGCTAAAATTCTCAATGGTAAAATAAGAAGTGTTTGACATCTCAGAACTGCCAGCCCCCGAATTAAAATTAAAAGTACCAGAACATTGCGTTAGTAGTTTTTCAGAACTACTAGCATTGTCATTATTTAATTTTAAAATTATTTTCCCGTCTTCCCAACTGTCGCAAACATTGTAAACTACTGGCAAATTGTAGTTAGTATTTATGGCAGTATAAACCGGATTATTTCCATAATACATCACATAGTCATTACTAGTTATTGATAAAATTAAATTATCATAGCTTGAACCCGTATTGTAAATTGTTGAAACTTCATCAGCATTAATTGGTCTATTTATTGATATTAAATTATCAATAAAACCAAATTTAGCATATGAATAAGCGGGCGAAAAAACAGCAGAAGAAAAAATAAAATCATTTGGGACATTATTATGAACACCAGTAAAAACCTTTGAAGCATCAAAATAAATTTCTGTTTTTGTAGCATCAACAACAAAACAAATTTGATGCCAAGCACCATTAGCTATTGTTGACATATCAGCACTTCCAGTCGTAGAAGAAAAACCATTTGAACCACTTGGTCCATTAACTTGGAATTCATTATTACTAAAACCCGCACCATTTCCAATATCAACGGCACTTCTATGATACATTATACCCCAGTCGCTTTCTTTCGTGAACCAACAACTTGAAAAACCGCCACCAGTTGAAAAATTAATTGCATTATTGGTTGAACTTGCAAAAGTAAAAGTTATTGGTCCGCATTGGTCAAATAAATCACGAAGTGCAGTATCGCCGTTATCTGATGTTGTTCCAGTCCCCCACCTATCAGAACAATAACCGCCACCATTGTTTCCGTTGTTTTTACCAGAATTTAAAGAATAATTATTTAGATTATAATAATCAATAATAGAGCTATCTATCTCCGCACTAGCGGAAGTATTTGTAATAAATACCCCGACCAAAAGCATAGCAAAAGCCAAGAATAATCGCCCAAAATATTTTGTTTTTGAATTTTGACATAAAGTCATAAATTTAAAATTGAAAATCAATCTCTTTTTTATCATAAGGTTTATTTAAACCAGTATAAATAGGATGATTATTCAAAAATTTAAAAAACGCTAAATTACCTTTCCAATATCTCATTCCACCGTCAATATATTTATCTTCTTTATATTTAAATTGACAAATTTTTGGCAAAAAAAGATATTCACCAAATATTTTTATATTTTTTTTTCTTTTAAAAATATTCATACTTCCCATTTAATTAGTTTATAATACTCTTTAGCTTGTTAAGTTCATCTATCTTTACTCTTATTGAAAAATAAAAGTCATAATCTTTTCCGTCTAATTCGTTGTCTTGATACTCTCTAATAATTTCTTTTAAGGTTTCTTCTCTTGTTTGGTCTAAGGCTTTAGATATGAGTAGTAATAATCCAGTAGCTTGTATATTACTTATTTTTAGATTATCAAATATTTCACTAAACTCTTTTAATATTTGTTCTTTTATTAATTTAATTTCCATATAATTTAAAATTAAATTTCCCATTTAATTAGTTTATAAATACACCAAACACCAATTATTATGATCAGCCAAGCATATGTTTTAATAAATAAAATCATTTTCTTTTTTCTTCCATTTTATCACTAAACCGCGGATTATATAACCTATTATACCTATTATATATATCATCTTTTACATTTAAACCTTCTTCAAAACCTTCTTCAAAACCTTCTTCAAAAATTTTATATTCTTTTTTTTCTTCCATTTTATCACACCATTTTATTGCTAAACCGCCAATTATATAACCAATTATAAATGTTATAAAAATTACTATCATAAATTTAAAATTATTTTTTTATTCTTAAAGGGAAAATTTTTTTTCGCCAGCGTAGCTAGTGGAACAAATAGCGAAAAAAAGTCAATTACTTTCAGACCTAGCGAGCAAGGGTCTTACACCTGCTCACTAAGTAATTAAAGACTAATATTTATTTTAAAAAACAAATACTATTTCTTTTTTCCACCGCCGAAAATTCCGCCAGCTTGTCTTCGGATCCATCTCGCAGCACCCAAAATCAAAGTGATAACTACTAAGGCACCGAAAATCATTACAATCCAGTCAATAATGGCACCTTTGTTGTCAGTGAAAATCGCACTTGTGCTAGCTAAGCCAGCAGTTAAGTCGGCGTCAGCCGCAGCGTGTACAAAAGCACCTTTTAGCAAAGCACCCGCACCCACAAGAGCCATAGTTAACATAGCCCCGCTTTTCTTAAAAAAATTTTTAATTTTGTTCATATTATCACCCCCCTTGCTAGTAAATATTTTATATCAATTTATTGATATCAAATTTTTTTTAATTACCAAATAGAATTGGCGTAATCTCTTTCTGCTTTTGTTTTGTATCGTATTCCTTGAATATCTCTATAAATACCTTTACTGTAATTTCTGACTAATTTTGCTGCACCTAAAATCAAAGTGATAATGATTAAAGTGCTAAAAACTCCAATTATAAACCAAATAATCTGGCTTTTGTTATCAGTGAAAATAGCAGTTATGCTATTTAATCCGTTTACTAAGTCTGCGTCATACATATATTATCACCCCCGTTCTATTTTCTTTTAAATAAAATATAAAAAAACAAGCCCAGCGGAACAGACATAAGCGACCAGTAAAAAAAATATTTGAATAGTTCAAAGCTTGTCATTTTAATTAAAAATATTTTTGGCTTGTTTGATAAGCCAATAAATAAAACCTATAACAAATAATATTAAGATGTAGTAAATAGGAAAATTCATTTTTTCTTAATAAAAAACCCGATAATTACTAACGGGATTAAAATTATTGCGATATAAACAAAAAAATCAAAATAGTTGTATGTAGTTTCACCCACAATTTGTTTTTCAGCACAAAAAGCATTGTTCGCACTTTCTAAGATACAAGTTTCTGTTGTTGTTGTGATAGTTTGGTTCCACATATTTTTTAAAAGAAAAGTAGCTAGCCCTTTATTAAGAAATACTTTTTCTTTTCTTTCAAAATAATGAGCTAGCTAGCTAATCCCTCCTAATTGTTATTTTACTCTTATAGCTTTT
>CAYUUU010000015.1:0-11533 GCA_964448065.1 uncultured Gammaproteobacteria bacterium | reverse complement strand
TTAGTTATTAAAATTAACGATCAAAAAATTCAAAATGAATTAGGTTCCAAAAATAATCGACCAAAAGGCCAAGTTGCTTATAAATTTCCTTCTCGTTCTTCTGAAACCAGAATAATTTCTATTGATTGGCAAGTTGGACCACTAGGCATGATTACTCCAGTTGCCCAAGTTGATCCTATCGAAATTTCTGGAGCTATTATTACCTTTGCCTCTCTGGCCAATTACGATTTAATCAAAGAAAAAAATATTAATATTAATGACATTGTTGAAGTTAGTCGCCGTGGTGATGTTATTCCTCACATTGACCATGTCATTAGTAAAGTTACCCCAGATCATATTTTAGCTCCAACTAATTGTCCTTCTTGCGGTGCCCAATTAATCACCGAATCTAAATTTTTAAAATGTCCCAACACTCAAAACTGCTTAGCTCAAATTCTAGGTTCTTTAAAATTATTTTGTGATGTTCTCGAAATTAAAGGTATTTCTGACAAAACTATCGAAAAACTTTACCAAGCTAATCTAATTAAATTACCAGGTGATTTTTACAAATTAACCGTGGCTGATTTTTCTAATTTAGCTGGTTTAGGAGAAAAGTCAGGTCAAAACATTGTTAATCAAATTCAATCAAAAAAATCTCTTAAATTAAAACAAATTCTAACTGCTGCCAGCATTCCCAACTTCAGCGGTAAACGAATTCAACAATTAATTAAACTAGGTTTTGATTCTCCCCAAAAAATTTTAGATTTAACTGTTGAAAAGTTGGAATCTCTTCCAGGTATTCAAATTACTCTAGCCAAAAAAATAAAAGAGGGGATTGAGGCTCGAAAAATTTGGCTCCAATCAATTCTTTCCCAAACAAATATTAAATCTACGATCTACGATCTACGATCTACGATCTATAATAAAACATTTGCTATAACTGGTACTTTAAGTCGTCCTAGAAAAGAAATAGAGGATCAAATTATTTCTCTTGGAGGACAAGTTGTCAGTACTGTTTCTAAAAATACCAACTATTTAATTACTAACCTGCCTGCCGACAGGCATGGCAAGACTGAATCTAATTCTAGTAAGTTTATAACTGCCAAAAAATTAGGCATAAAAATAATTTCTGAAGCTGAATTTGAAACATTAGCAGACACACAATAAGACTGCTAACTTAGGCTTATTTTTTTATTTTCCCTATCCTTAGGGTATTGTTTTATATCAATCTAATATTATATATATCAATATATCTCTAAATACATATATATAGGAATGCTAAAATAAACTATGGAATGTAAAAAATTAACTAATTTTAAAAAATGTCCTTGTACTTACGATTGTGAATTAAAAGGAAAATGTTGTGAATGTTTAAAATTACATTTAAAAGACAAAGAATTACCAGCCTGTTGTTTTAGTTCTGAAACTGAAAAAACATATGATCGATCATTTAAAAAATTTATTGAGGAAAATTCAATATGAAACTTATTATTGGTCTTGGTAATCCAGATAAACAATACGAAAAAACTCGCCACAATTTTGGCCAAAAAATTATTATAGATTATGTAAGGGCGTATTGCGATACGCCCCTTCAAGAAAAATCAAAACTCTTAGCCAAAATTACTGAGTGTAAGGGCGGATCCCTGTGTCCGCCCAACCAAAAAATACTTCTAGCCATTTCCACTGGTTACATGAATAATTCTGGTCTGACTGTTCAAAAAATTGCTCAATTCTACAAAATTTCCCCTCAAGATATTTATGTTATTCATGATGATCTTGATTTACCAATAGGGGAGTATCGTATCCAATTTGACCGAGGCCCAGCTGGGCACAACGGTATCAAATCTATTATTGAACATCTCGGCACTCAAGAATTTCACCGAATTCGACTTGGTATTGGTAAACCTCAAAACAATATCCCTGTTGAAGATTATGTTTTATTACCATTCTCTAAAGAAGAATTAACTATTATTAATGACCTTACCTCAGAAATATTCGAAAAAATATTAAAAATAACTGAGATCTAATATCTGAAATCTGAGATCTCAAACAGGGGCTTATAGTTAAACGGTATAATACATCATTCGCATTGATGTGTTCTGGGTTCAATTCCCAGTAGGTCCACAACATGATTAAACTTATTAAATCTTTAATTAAATCAATCGGTCACGGTGTTAAAAATGATCCAGAAGTTCAACGTATTTACAAAAAACATCCTCGCCTTGGTAAATTTTTAAAAACCAGAATTACTCCTAGTGAAAAATACGGACTTTATTTAACTATTGGTAGTGTTTTTACTCTTTTTTTTATCTTTCTTTTTTTTGGCATAATTGAAGATTATATTGGTCAAGAAGCTTTAATTCGTGCCGACCTTCGAATTATTAACTTAATCAGTAATTTTCGCACCCCTCAATTAAATCAAGTTATGCTTTTCATAACTTATTTAGCCAAAGGTCAAATTATTGCCGTGGCTGTAATTTTTGCTTTAATTATTTTATTTTTACTTAAAAAATGGGCTTATTTTAGAAATTTAATAATTTCTGTTCTTGGCGGGGAACTCTTTGTCTGGATTATTAAAAATATAGTTGACCGACCTCGTCCATCATTAACTCAGAGTTTAGTTACCGAAACTAGTTTTAGTTTTCCTAGTGGTCATAGTTTTATTGCTATCGCTTTTTATGGTTTAATCGCTTTTTTCCTTTTTGATAGCCTTAAACAAAAATGGTTTAAAGTTTTAGTTGTAATTTCAGGAATTATTATAATTTTATTAATTGGTTTTTCCAGAATTTATCTTGGTGCCCACTGGCCATCAGATGTTCTAGCCAGTTATGCTTCTGGATTAGCTTGGTTATCCTTAATTATTACTATTTCCCATATTAAGAAAAAATTTAATCTAAATGTCCATCTTCAACCTCATTTAAAACATCAAACTGTCAAAAAAATTAGCTTTCTATTAATAATTTTATTTTTTGTTTTTGTTACTTATTTTTATAAAACCCATCCACTTAAAACTCAAAATATTTCCGAAATACCAAAAACTATTATTAATAGCAATCAAATTGATAGTAAACTTTTTACCAATCTTCCAAAAATTAGTGAAACTATCACTGGGGCTCCAGCTGAACCAATCAATATTATTGTTGTTGCCACCAAAGATAATTTAATCAAATCTTTTACTAATTCTGGTTGGTATGTTTTAGACAAAATTAGTCTCAAAACCAGTTTTAAAATTGTTAAAGCTGTTATAACCAAAGAATCTTATCATCAAACTCCAGGTTTACCAGTTTTTTGGGACACTCGTTCCAACGATCTTGGTTTTGGTAAACCAACTCTAGCCGATTTAGCCAGTTCTCGTCATCATATTCATTTTTGGGATACTAATTTTATAACTCCCGACGGTCAATCAATTTGGGTTGGCACCGCTCATTTTGACCAATCAATTCAAAGAAAAGGTGTTTTTATTCTTCCAATTCATAGTACCGAATTAATCGTCGACAAAGAAAGAGAAGAATTAAAATCTAATCTAGAAGAAAATAATGTTATTAAGTCTTTTGAAAAAATAGATTTAACTGGTCTTACTTATGGCACCAAAAAAAGTGGTAATAATTTTTTAACCGACGGCCAAGCTTATATTTTATATTTAAAATAATTATGATTAAAAATCCCGCCACCTCTATTGGTGATCAATTATTTAAGTTTGAAGAAACTTTAGCTCAACGTCAAAAATATATTAAAAACGAATATCAATCTTATGGACTTGATCTAGCCAAAGAGCTAGGGGATTGGGAAAATCGTTCTTTATATATTCGTTTAGCTAAAACTATTGACCGAAAAATTCTAGAACAAGCCAGATATTTTGTTAAAGACCAAACCAAAGGTAGCATAAAAACACCTTATAAACTTTTTATGTGGAAGCTAAAAGAACTTAAAAAGGCTGTAAAATAACCATTTTTAGGTTATAATTAACAATAATTATGAAAATTTTTAAGAAAAAAATTACCTGGGTTATTATTGTAGTTTTAATTTTGATTACTATTATTTTCTTTAATGTTAAAGCTAAAGCCGAAAATAATAAGGATAATCAAAAATTCAATACTAAAACCGAAACTATAATTAATCCTACTCGAAAAAATATTGACGATGAAATTACACTTTCTGGATCCATCGATGCTACTTCTAAAGCTGAATTAAGATTTCAAACCAGTGGTCAACTTGCTTGGGTTGGTGTTAAGGTTGGCGATAAGGTTAAAAAATACCAAGCCATTGCTAGTCTTAATAAAGAAGAATTAAAAAAACAACTTCAAATAGATTTTAATAATTACAAAACCACTGCTTCTAATTTTTACGATACCAACGATAAATATAAAGATAAAGTTATCGATACTGAAATGAGAAGAATTCTTGATCGTTCTCAAAATACTTTAGATAATTCTATTATTAATTATGAACTAGGAGATTTAGCCATTAAATACGCTACTTTAACTACTCCAATTGCAGGTATTGTTACCAACGTTGACCAACCAAACAGTGGAGTCAATGTCTCTCCGGCTACTGCCACTTTTTCCATTATTGATCCAAAATCAATTTATTTAAAATCTCAAATAGATCAAGAAGATGTTAATAAAATTAAAATTGGAGATAAAACTACTATCAAACTAGACAGTTTCCCTGACCAAACTTTTGATTCAAAAATTTCTTACATTTCCTATACTCCAATTTCCGGACAAACATCAACTGTCTATGAGGTCAGATTTGAATTACCAAAAGATAATGATGATTTAAAATACAAAATTGGTATGGATGGAGATGCCATTATTACTCTCAAAGAAAATCAAAACTCTCTAGTTATTCCTATTGATGCTTTGTATCAAGATCAAGATCAACCTTATGTTTTATTAAAAAATAATAACAATAATCAACTTACTAAAAAAATAGTAAAAACTGGAATTGAAACTGACACTGAAATTGAAATTTTAGAAGGACTTAGCGAAAATGATCAAGTCATCGTCAAAAAATAATTCTAAACCTGTTTTAGAATTAAAAAATATCACCAAGTCTTATATTACTGGGACTAATTCGTTTACTGCCTTAAATAACGTTAGTTTAAAAATTTTTCCCGGCGAATTTGTTTCCATTACTGGACCATCAGGTTCTGGCAAATCAACCCTAATGCATATTATTGGTTTACTCGATAATCCAACCTCTGGAGAAGTTCTTTTAAATGGACGTGATATTTCCAAATTAAAAGAACACCAATTAGCTCAAATTCGTAATGTTACTCTTGGGTTTGTCTTTCAACAATTTAATCTTTTAGCTAAAACTTCATCATTGGAAAATGTTCTGCTTCCACTTTTATATTCCGATGTCCCAAAAAAAGATCGCCATCAAATAGGGATTAATTTATTAACTAAAGTCGGTCTTCAAGATAAACTAACCAATACTCCAGCTCAACTTTCTGGAGGTCAGCAACAACGTGTAGCTATTGCTCGAGCCTTAGTTAACAATCCTCAAATAATTTTAGCCGATGAACCAACTGGTAATCTTGACAGTAAATCAGGAGTTGAAATTATGAATTTTTTTCACCAGCTTAACGAAAAAGAGGGGAGAACTATTGTTTTTGTTACCCACGACATGGAATTAGCTAAACAAGCTAAACGAACTATTATTATTAGAGACGGTCAAATTACGGAGGAAAATAATCATGCTTAAACCAAGTCTAAACGATCTTTTAAAATCCAGTTTTAAATCAATTTTAAAAAACAAAAGTCGAACTATTTTAACTTCTTTGGGAATTATTATTGGGGTAACTTCAGTTATTTTATTAACCTCAATCGGAAACGGCCTTAAAATTTATATCACTCAACAATTTGATTCTCTTGGAGCTAATTCAATTTTTATTAGTCCTGGAAAAGTTTTTAATGACAATGGTGGTTTCTCACAAAGTGGTATGATGATGACCACTAGTTTCACTCAAAAAGATATTTCTAATCTTGATCGCAAATTAAAAAATTGCCTTGTTATGCCAGTAAATGCTACTTTTGCCGATATAAAATCAACTGATGGTATTAAAAAACAAATTGAAATAGACGGATCAATCGAAGCTTATGGAAAAAATAATAGTCTTGTTCCCTCCGCTGAAAATGGACGTTGGTTTACCGATGAAGAAAATAATAAAAAAAGTTCAGTTATTGTCCTAGGTTTTAAAGTCGCCGAAAAATTATTCCCTAAAAATAATGGTGTTGGCCGTAAGGTTGTTATCAAAGGTAAATCATTCAAAGTAATTGGAGTTGTAGATAAAAAAGGAGCCTCTATGGGTGGTCCAAGTATTGACGATCAAGCCTATATGCCATTTTCAGTAGTTTCCGATTTAGCTGGTAACGACGATGTTAACGCTATAGTTGTCAAAGCCCCAAGTAAAGAATCAATGGAATCAACAAAAAAACAAATTACCAATATTTTTCTAGAAAAATACGATAAAGATGCTTTTTCTGTTTTTGACAGTTCTCAACTTTTAAGTTCAATTAATTCTATTATTAATATTCTTACTATCGCTTTAACCGGAATTGCTGCCATTTCTCTAGTTGTTGGTGGAGTTGGAATTATGAATATTATGTTGGTTTCTGTTACTGAACGAACTCGAGAGATTGGCCTTCGAAAAGCTATCGGGGCTTACCCTAGAGCTATTTTAATTCAATTTTTAATCGAAGCTATTATTCTTTCCTGTTTTGGTGGCTTAGTTGGAGTTATTTTTGGTAGTCTTGGTACTTTAGCTATTAACAATTTCTTTCCTGCCAAAGTTACTATATCTTCAATTATTGTTGCCTTTGGAGTTTCATCAGCTGTTGGAATTATTTTTGGAGTCACCCCGGCTCGTAAAGCCTCCAAACTTTCCCCAATTGAAGCCTTGCGATACGAATAATCTGGTATCATTAATTAGTGAAACATCAATTTTTTCTAGAGTCAATTCCGGCTCTCTTTATTTTTCTAATAACTTCCACTATTTGGATGTTTTTTCCCGTCCCGTTTTTGGAATTTTTAGGACTATTTTTAGGTGTTTTTTTTGGCGCTTTTTTTCTAGAATTAGACCATGTCATTTATTGGTTCTATCGTAAACCGAATACCGAAGAAGGTCGTTTAGCTCAAGATATTTTAAAGAAAAAAGATTTAAAATCATTTTATAAACTTTTAAAAATTACTCGTTATAAACATAATAATTTAATTTTTCACCACTATTTTTTTCAAGTTGCTCTAAACCTTATTTCACTTTTCATTTTTACCACTTACAAAAATACTTTTATTCTTTCTTTTTTATTTACAGTTAATACCTATTTGTTATTTGGCGAAATAAAAGATTATTTAAAGAATCCTAAATTTCTTCAAGATTGGCTTTTTGCTCGAGAAGAAAACCAACTTTCTATTCAAGCCATTAAAAATTATCTTCTATTTTTTTTCATACTCCTTTTAATTCTGTTTGTTTTTCTTGTAAAATCTAATCTATGATCATGTCATCGCCCCAACTTTTTGAAGAAGCCAAAAAGTTTTTAACTCCAAATCAAAAAAATCTTTTATCAGACGTCCAAACTATTTTAGAAAAAATTAATTTAAACGATAAAATTTATGACTATGCTTTTTTCGTGGCTCCAATATCAAAAGCCTATGAAGGGTTTTTAAAAGATTTTTTTTTAAAAATCGGAATTATTTCTGAACAAGAATATGAAAGTGATCGTTTCCGAGTTGGTAAAACTCTAAATCCTTCACTTCGTTATAAACGATTTTCTGTCTTTCAAAAATTAATTGATATCCATCAAGACGGAGAAGAATTAGCCGAAGAACTTTGGAGTGCTTGGAAATTTGGTCGTAACGAAATTTTTCATTATTTTCCAGGAATATCCCAAGATTTATCCAGAAACGAAGCTGAAGATAGAATCAATTTACTTTTAAAAGCTATTATCAAAGCAGGGGAGTTTTTAATAAACAATAAAGACGCTATTAAAAAGAACCATTTTTAATTTTAATTTTCTTTCCTTTAAAATCCTTCATTATTGTCTTATTTTTCCAAAAATTTAGTGGCACTGGAATTTTTCCCATTCCATTAGGACTATCAATTACATAAGTTGGACAAGCTAAACCAGAAATTCTTTTTCTAAGTTCAGTCATAATTTCTTTTTCTTTTTCAAAAGGAACTATAAAATTTTCCAAACCAACAACTGGATCACATCTATAAATATAGTAAGGTCTAACTCCCAATTCCAATAATTTTTCAAATAATTCTTCTAGTTTCTCCACTGAATCATTAATCCCTTTTAAAAAGACCGATTGTGAATACAAAATTACTCCCGATTTTCTAAATTTATTAAAAACAGCAACACTTTCATTTGTAATTTCATTAGCTAAATTACAATGAATCGACAAATAAACAATCTTTTTATATTTTTTTAAAAAATCAAAAATATTTTGATTGATTTTTTTTGGAGTCGTAATTGGCATTCTGGTATGAATCCTAATTACTTTAATATTTTTTTGTTTTTCTAATTTATTTAACAAATTAATCAATAAAACAGGGGACACTAACGGATCTCCTCCAGAAATTATCACTTCGTTTATTTCCAAATTATTTTTTAAAAAATCTAAAATATTTTTTGTTTCCTCTTTAGTCAATTCCCATTTTATTTTTTTAAATGTTTTTCTTTTTCTGGTGCAAAACTGACAATAAACAGGACAAATATTGTTTAATTCAATTAAAACCCTTTTGGGATATTTAAAAACTAAACCTTTCATTTTAGTAAAATGTTCTTCCATTAATGGATCTGTTAAAAATTTTGTCATAGAAATATATTGTCTAATCTGCTATTTTAATATATATGACTAAAATTTCTCTAGACCAAAATAAATGTATTGGTTGCAATACTTGTCCTCTAATGGATCCAGAAACTTTCGAAATGGATACCGAAATTTATAAAGCCAAAATTAAACAACAACCAACTGAGATTACCGATGCAGTTAAATCAGCCGTCGCTGCTTGTCCAGTTGGAGCCATTTCAATAGAAGAAGAATAATTAATTATCAATTCATTAACAAAATGTCAAAAATAATTAAAAATAAAAAATCAGTCAAAAAAAATAATATTGTTGAAAAAGTTTCCAAGGCTATTATGGATAAAAAAGAAACCTATATTAAAGTTCCTTTTTTTGGAGTGGTTATTTTTTCTATTCTATTAGTAGCCGTCTCTTTTGTTGCTGGATTTTCCTTAATTAAAACTAAAGGGGATGATACTTCAAAAATTACTGCCAATAATACTTTTAAAGCTGAAAAATCAGATAAACCTGAATTTGATTTCTTTGTTATGAGCTTTTGTCCATATGGTAATCAAATGGAAACCACTTTAAGACCAATCTTTGACACCATCGGAAAACAAGCCGAAATTAAACCTCATTATATTTTCAGTAAAATTGAAGGAAATCTTTCTGATTATTGTGCCAAAAGTAGTCCAGATGTTAATCAATGTGAAACTTATGTTAAAAACAGTCAAGGTCAATTGAAAGATGTGGCTGATTGCAGAAATCAAATAGCTGCCATAGTTAAACAATGTAATGATGAAAGCAAATACCTTAAAATAGGCAATAATCTTTATTCGTCTCTTCATGGTCGAGTTGAAGCTAATCAGGATGTCCGAGAAATTTGTGCTTACAATTTAACTTCTGACAAAACTCAATGGTGGAATTTTGTTGAAAATGTAAACAATAATTGTACTTCAACTAACGCTGATTCTTGTTGGGAAGAACAAGCTAAAAAAGCCGGTCTTGATACTAATAAAATTACTGAATGTTTCAACAATGATGCTGGTAAATTAATTGAAGCTGAAATTGCTCTTACAGACAAATATCAAATTCAAGCTTCTCCAAGCTTAATGTTAAACGGTAAAGCTTTCCCTCCAACTGATGATTCTGGTGCTGAAATTACTGGCAATATTAAAATTGGTAAAAAAGTTTTCACCGCCAATGAACTTCGACAAGCCAGTGGTATTAAAGAAGCTATTTGTCAAAGTTTTAATAAATTACCAAAAGAATGTAAGACTGAAATTGCTGCCCAGCCAACCACTGCTCCAAACGCTGCAGCTGCTGGTGGAAGTTGTAACTAATTAATAATTTTTGTTATTTCTAAAACCTCCCTTAGTTGGGAGGTTTTTCTTTGTTATAATTAAAAATATAATTAAAAAATTCCCTTTTTAAGGGAAATACCGGTTTTATCCGGAAAGGGTTTTATGAAATTAAATTCACATCAACTTAGACAAAGCAAAATAGGGGACTCAGAAAAATTACAAAAATCTATTAAACGTCAACCAATAGTACTGGTTTTAGATGAAGTTCTAGACACTTATAATATCGGATCATTTTTTAGATTAGGTGATGCCCTAGCAGTCGAAAAAATTTATCTTTGCGGACAGGTAGTTACTCCTCCAAATATCAAAATTCATCGTAGTTCAATTGGTACCTGGAAATGGGTTCCCTGGGAACATTTTGATAACACCGTTGAATGTCTTAAAAAACTAAAACAAGAAGGTTATCAAATCGTTGCCTGTGAACAAACTAAAGATAGTGTCAACTATTTAGACGCCAAATATAAAGCTCCTCTAGCTATTGTTGCTGGTAGTGAAATGAATGGTATTTCTCCCTCAGTTTTAAAATTAGTAGACAAAGTAATAGAAATACCTATGTTTGGGATAAATGTTTCATTAAATGTTTTGGTCGCCACTTCCATTATTGCCTTCGATGCCATTTCCAAAATCATAAAAAAATAGCCCATTTTAAGGTCTTTTTTGATATTATTTTTATACTAAAATCATAGATATATTTTGCCTAAAGATACGCATTATTTGCTTATTGTAAAGCTATTTTTATCTGCTAGAATCATTATATGTCTTCCTCAACACAAGAATATACCGGTCAACAAATAGTGGTTCTAGAAGGATTAGAACCAGTTAGAAAACGTCCAGCCATGTACATCGGGTCAACCGACAGTCGGGGACTACATCATTGTTTAACCGAAGTTATCGATAACTGTATCGATGAAGCCTTAGCTGGATTTGCTCATAATGTTTGGATTTCTATTCATCAAGACAATTCAGTTTCCGTAGCCGATGATGGTCGAGGTATTCCAATCGACATCATGCCAAAATACAACAAACCAGCTGTTGAAGTTATTATGACCACTCTCCATTCTGGTGGAAAATTTGAAGGTGCTGCCTACAAAGTTTCCGGTGGTTTACATGGAGTTGGAGCTGCTTGTGTTAATGCTTTATCAAAACTTTATCAGGTTGAAATTAGACGAGACAATAAAATTAATTTTATTGAATTTTCCAGAGGAGCTCTAAAAACCAAACTCACTCAAATTGACGAAACTAAAATTGAAAAATTTAAATCATTAGTTCCCAAAAATATTAGTGGTACCACTGTTACTTTTTGGCCAGATCCAGAAATATTTAAAGAAACAATTGAATTTGATTCAAAAGTAATTATTAAATCTCTCAAAGACAGAGCCTATCTTACTTCAAAAA
>CAYUUU010000014.1:0-11626 GCA_964448065.1 uncultured Gammaproteobacteria bacterium | reverse complement strand
ATTATTTCTTTAATGGCGTCGATTAAATTATTAACCCCAATTCCATAATAATTATAAAGCTCTTGATAATCTTTAGCAGAACGACCAAATTGATCATTAATCGCTAAATGCTTAAAAGAACATTTAATATCTTTAGATAAAATCAGATGAGCTACAGTCTCTCCTAGCGAACCAGCAATTTGATGATCTTCCAAACAAATTAGTCGGCCAGTTTTTTTAAGACTTTTTAAAATAGTGGCGGTGTCTAAAGGTTTAATGGAAGAACAATTGATAATTTCTAATGATATGTTTTTTGGTAGAGACGTCCCGCGGGGCGTCTCTACATTTAATTTTGCCTGAGCCTTAAGGGCTGTTTCTAAAATTGGACCATAACCAATAATCGTAATATCTTTTCCAGTTTTTAAAAGATGGGATTTACCGATAGTAAAACCAGTTTTAGAATCGGAAAGATTGGGTGTGGTGGGACGAACTAGACGAAGATAAGCACTTTTGGGACTATGAACTAAAACATTAACCATTTTTTCGGTTTCAATGGCATCTAAAGGGGCAAAAACGTCCAAATTTGGAAGAGCTCGCATTAGAGCAATATCTTCAAGCATTTGATGGGTGGCTCCTAAATCAGCACTCATTAAACCAGCGTGAGAGCCAACAATTTTAACGTTGGCATGGTTGTAACAAATAGATTGTTTAATCGTATTCCAATTAATCGAAGGAGAGAAGCAAGCGAAAGAAGTTAAAAAAACGGTTTTACCAGTTTTAGATAAACCAGCTGCCACTCCAGCAGCATTGGTTTCGGAAACTCCACATTCAATAAATCGGTCTGGATATTTTTGAGCAAATTCAGTTAAAAACAAAGCTGATTTTAAATCAACATCAACCACATAAATATTTTTATTGGTTTTAGCCAGTCGAGTCAGAGTGGCTCCAAAAGCCTGACGAATAGAATTAATTATCATTTTAATTCCTCCTTGGCTTGATTGTATAAGCTTTGAGATAAATTTTTAACATCATGATATCTAAAATCATTTTCCATAAAAGAAATGCCTTTACCAAAAGTAGTTTTAGCAATAATACAATTAGGAACAGTCGAATTTTTAGCCTGTTTTAAGGCTTTAATAATTTGGTTAAAGTTATGACCATCGACAACAGTAACTGTCCAACCAAATTGAACATATTTAGCGGCTAAATTATTCAAAGGCATAATTTCTGAGGTGGGACCATCGAGTTGATAAGAATTTAAATCGACAATATTAATTAGATTGCCTAATTTGTATTTGTTGGCAAACAAAATAGCCTCCCAAATTTGACCTTCCTGATGCTCACCATCAGTAGTTAAACAAATAGTGGTGTGCTTCGGTTCTCCGAGAGCTAAACCGCAAGCAAAAGACAAACCTTGACCTAAAGAACCGGAAGAGTATTCAATCCCGGGAACCTGAATAGATGTGTGACCTTGAAGAATAGAATCAAAAGAACTATAAGTTGGAAGTAAATCTTTGGAAAAATATTTACTTTCGGCTAAAACAGTATAAATAGCTGGGGCTAAATGACCGGCGGATAAAATAAAATGATCTTTTTTTAAATTGAAAAGATTGGAAAAATAAACTGCGGTCATTAAATCAAGAGAAGATAACGATCCCCCAATATGGCCGCCACCCGATTTATAAATTAGATCCAACAAATCTAGTCGAAGTTGACGACTAAGTTTTTGGAGTGGATGCGAATTAATAAAAGGGAGCATTAATTAAGTCTATCAAGTTTGAAAAAAAGTTGACTATTTTAATCAAATTTTCGTTACAGTATTTTTTGCGTCTGGTGAATGTGTCACCACGTTCATATTCATACCGATAAATCGGTATCGTATAAATAGGCATAATTAGTCGTTTCGCTCCAAATTAAGACCTATTTAAACGAAAATAGTAACTTCAAATTTAATTAATAGTCTATAATTAGCATGTGAGTAAAGATTTTTATAATAAATATTATTTGGGAGTTAAGGGTTTTGTCAGACAAAAGATTGAAGATGAAGGTTTGGTAGAAGAAATAACTAATGATGTGTTGTTGGCGGCCATAAATTCCAGAGAGAATTTTAATAAAAAATGTAATGAATTTAGTTGGATTTGTAGCATCGCCAAACATAAAATTATTGATTATTATCGAAAAAAGAAAATTAAAACCATTTTGTTTTCGGTTAATCCAATTTTTGAAGAAATCGCCGATGAGGCCTTAACTCCAGAACGAGATGTTTTAAAAAATGAATTAAAAAAAGAAATTAAAAATACCTTAAAGGAATTAGGAGAAAAATATAAAAGAATTTTAAAATTAAAATATGTTGACGATTTGAAAGTTAAAGAAATTGCCAATGAATTGGATATAAGTGTTAAAGCAACTGAATCGCAATTAATTAGGGCTAGAAAAAAGTTTAAGGAGGCATGGGTTTATGATCAAAAGCAGAATTAAAAAAATTTTTAAATTAATTGAATTAATAATTGCTAGACAGTTATGGAAATTAAGTAGTAATTTGTATCATATTATTACTCAACCATTTTTAACTTTAAAAACTTTGATTATTAAAGATAAAGACAAATCACAAATATTTTTAATAATGGTAGTTACCATAATGCCAATAATTGCTTATGTTGGGGCCAGAGTTGTTTGGGACAATTACAAATACGGATTAATATCTAAATCAGTGGGAAATATTTTCTTAATAGTTTTAATAATCGAAGCCATAATTTGGTCTTATTTAGGGTTTTGGTTATGGAAAATATTTAAAAAAAGTAGAAGGAATTTGTAAAAACTAACGACTAAGTTTTTACTATGATAAAAAATTCAGAAATTAATTTTAAAAGCCAAAAACCATTTGAATTTAAAGATATAACCGACGAAGTTGAGAAAATAATTAGTCAAAGTAAGATAAAAAATGGCATGGTTTTAGTTTATTCAACTCACACTACCCTAGCCATTTGTGTTAACGAAAAAGAAAAAGGAATTGTAAATGATTTTGGAAAACTAATGGGGAAATTAATTCCCAAAGATAGTTATTATGAGCACAATGATTTAACCAAAAGAACCGAAAATTTGGTTTGCCAATCTGGAGCTTCTGATTGTTTAAACGGACATTCTCATTGTACTCACCTGTTAATGAGAAACTCTGAAACCATTCCAATAATTGAGGGTAAAATGACAATGGGAATTTGGCAAAGAATTTTTGCAATTGAGCTTGATTGTTGCCGAGACAGAAAAGTAATTATCCAAATTATGGGTGAATAATGGTTTTTATTTTTTCAACAACCTCGTCAAGAATAGTTTCGGGGGTACTAGCTCCAGAACTGATACCAATATTTTGATGACCAATAAACCAATCTGGATTTAATTCTGAAACATTATCAATAATGTAACTAATTCCACCATTAGATTTGGCCACTTCTTGAAGACTATGAGAATTGGCACTGGTGGGTGAACCAACAATAATAATTAAACTGCATTTTTGAGCTAAGTTAATAACGGCAGTTTGGCGGTCATTGGTGGCTTGGCAAATATGAGGCAAAATTGAAATTTGAGGATATTTATTTTTAATAAATTCAAGAGTATTTTTAGTCTCAATAGTTGAAAGAGTGGTTTGGGTTAAAATAACGGTATTACTGGGATTTTTAATATCAAAATTCAAAATATTTTGAGGAGTAAGTGGAGTTATAAAATCGGGAGCTTCACCAACAACACCAATAGTTTCATCATGATCAATTTTATTACAAAGGAAAATAATTTCTTTTTTTTGAGCTGCCAAATCTTTAACGGTTTGATGAGATTGTAAAACTAAAGGACAAGAAGCATCAATAATTTCTAGACCCATGTTTTTGGCTTGTTGAAAAATTTTTGGAGAGGCTCCATGAGCTCGAATAATAACAATAGAATTTTTGGGGATTTTAGATAAAGATTGAACTGTTTTAATATTTAATTCAGATTCTAAAGAGTCAACAACATGTTGATTGTGAACTAATTCGCCTAGAAAAAAAATAGGTTTTGAGGATTTTTGAGCGGTAATTTTGGCCAAGCTAATGGCTCGATTAATACCAAAACAAAAACCATGAG
The DNA here is from genome assembly GCA_964448065.1 of uncultured Gammaproteobacteria bacterium. Taxonomy (GTDB): domain Bacteria; phylum Patescibacteriota; class Microgenomatia; order UBA12405; family UBA12405; genus WARW01. The sequence goes on along the minus strand of CAYUUU010000014.1, from coordinate 7,537 downwards.
GGGTGGCAATAAAAATATTAGTCATTATTTTTTAGAAACTCTTTTATCAAAAATCAAATCTTTTTTGGGTCGTTTACCCTTAATAGACCAATGTTTTAAACATCTGGCTTCATAGGTAAAAACTGGTTTTTCACTATCGGTGGAAAATTTTTCAATAATGATTAAAGGACTGCTATAAGAATCTGGTTTACCGTTTTTAAGACGTTGAGTCATGGTGGCTGGAGCACCACATTTATGAATTCCATCATAAGAATGAGTGCAACGAGCAGTCAACATTTCTAACCGATTAGAAATAGACATAAGGTCGCGCATACCGTTGGAAAATGCTTCCCCACGATAATTAGTGTTAAGACCAGAATAAACGACTTGATATCCAGATTCAGCTAATCTTAAGGCTACTTCAGCAATATCATCATCAAACATTTCAGCTTCATCAATAGCAACAACATCAACATTAGAATGATTTTTTTTAACATCTTTTAAAATAAAACTAGAACGAGCTTTTAAATCTCCTTGAAGAGAAGAAGGAACGGGAATAGCTTTATGAGAACCACCACAACGAGAACAAACAATATCAACTCCAAAACGATTATCAACTTCTGGTTTATAAATAACTACATTTTCACCAACGGCTTCGGCGGCAGATACATGATCTAAAAGAAGTAAAGTTTTTCGAGCATTCATTGGACCAACAAAACCAATAATTGGTTTACGTTTTTTCTTCATATGGTTCATTTTAGCTTGAAAATGTTTTTATTTCAAAAGGATATAATTAATCTGAAAATGAAAAATTTAATTAAATCAAAAAATTTTAGATTAATAGTTGGAGCAATTTTATTTTTAGTCTTAACTTCCGTATTTCCCGAATTTAAAAATGAATTGGAAAATATAACTCCAGAGGTAACACCGATTCCAACAATAACTGTAATACCAACAATAATTCCAACGGCAATCCCAACAAAAATAATTGAAGCTTCAAAAAGTTTGGATTTAGTTAAGGTGACAAAAATAGTTGACGGAGACACAATTAAAGTGGATATTGGTGGAACAATTGAAACAGTTAGAATGATTGGAGTGGACACTCCAGAAATTAAAGACCCTAGAAAAACAGTTCAATGTTTTGGAAAAGAGGCATCAGCAAGAACTAAAGAATTGTTGGAAAATCAGATGGTAAAACTAGAGGCAGATTCGACTCAAAATGATAGAGATAAATATAGTCGATTATTAAGATATATTTATTTGGAAAATGGAACTTTTATCAATAAAAAATTAATTGAAGAAGGTTATGCTTTTGAATACACTTATCAAATTCCCTATTTGTATCAAGCGGAATTTAAAGCGGCTCAAAAATTGGCGGAAACAAACAATCTAGGGTTATGGAATGAAAATAATTGTGATAATTCTGTAAAGAAGAATTAAAAAAAAGTGGCCGGTTGGTAAGTTATATTGAATTTTCCCCTATACAATAGGAGTCACAACATAACACCTTCCGGCCACAAAAATCAATAAAACTCAATAAAAATTATAGAGGGTGATGACCATCGAGACGATGGTAATAATTTATTTTCATCATCTCGATTTTAAGCTTAAGAGCCTCAATTTCGTTTTTCAACTCTCTGTTCTGTTCTTCCAACTCTTTATAAGTTGGTTTTGTATCGCACATTTTCAATTATCTCCTTTTTTAGATAGATAGAATTCAAAAAACTGTTAAAAACAGATAAAATAGACTCCTTTCTTTATTAAAACGATGCTGTCGTTTTTGCTGTTGCGAATGGCAAAAATTTCTTTATAACTCTCGCAACTTCCGTCCTTTTTGCGTCTCCTTACGAGACAATTGAAACAATTCATAACAAATACCTTCCTTTAAAAAATTTATGTATTGCTGATTGCAATGCATAATCTTGGACTATAGAGTTTAGCCCAAGATAATGCATTGCAAAATACAAAAATAAAATTTTGAATTTTATTGATTTAAAAGTACCAATTATAAAATTTATCCGCTTCGGACTTTTTTATAAAAGTGAAGGATTGTACCTAGAATATAAATAAATGTCAAGTTATAGGATAGATTTAAAATAAGGTTATAATAATTTATGAATGATTTAAATTTAGATAAAGAAATATATTTGGTTTTAGAAAAAATTTGGGTTGAAACCAAGCCAATATCGATATTTCTGTATGGTTCGAGAGCTAGAAAAGATTTTAAGAAGGAAAGTGATTATGAAGTCGGAATTATTTTTGATAAAAACAAAATAAGTCGAAGCGAAATTGCTAAAATGTACAATTTAAAAAGTTTGGTGGTCTACCCTTTTTTATTGGATGATATTAAAAACTTTAATATTGATACTCCATTTCCAAAGGCAATTTATTTAAAAGAATTAATTGAAACTGGTAAAACATTTTTTGGAGAAAAAATATTGGAAAATATGACAGCGCCAAAAATTGAAATAATCGATTTAATCGAAGCCACTAGTTTTGAAATTGGAACCGCAATGGCAGCTGTGAGATCGTTTAGAACTGGCGATTTAATAACTGCTTCAATAAATTTTAAATCAGCTTTGTTTGGAGTTAGAGTATTGGAAATTTTGGAATTTAAAAAATTCCCTTACACTTATGATGAAATTTGGAAATTGAGTAAAGAATTAAATTTAAATGATGAATATAATCAACTTTTAGATCAAGCAATGAAAATAAGACAGGGAGAAAAAATTGAAGAAAAATGGTTGTTTAAAAATATTACTTTCTTAAATCAGGAAGTAATGAGAAAAGTTAAAGAAGAATATAATAAAAAATATGAAAATACTTTTTGTAACTGGAAATAAAAATAAATTAAAAGAAGCCATAGCAATTATTCCTGAAATTGAAGGATGCGATATTGATTTGCCAGAAATTCAAGAATTGGATACGAAAAAAATAATTGAAGAAAAATTAAATGAAGCGATAAAGCAAAAACCAGGAATTGAATTAATTGTCGAAGATCAATCTTTAACAATAGATGGCATGAATGGACTCCCCGGCCCATTTATTAAATGGTTTGATAAAGCCTTAAAAATGGAAGATCTTTACAAAATGGCGGTGGCAATGGGAAACCAATCGATAGAAGCAAAAACAATCATAGGTTATAGTAATAGAAAAGGTGAAATTTCTTTTTTTGAATCGACAATTAAAGGAAAATTAGTGGCTCCAAGAGGAGAAATCGGCTGGGGTTGGGACCCTGTTTTTCAACCTGAAGGATACGATAAGACTTTTGGAGAAATGACAATGGAACAAAAAAATGAATTAAGTATGAGACGAATTGCCTTAGAAAAATTGAAGGAATATTTAAAAAATTAATTTGAGACGCGGATGGGGGTCGAACCCATCTACACGGTTTTGCAGACCGTTGTCTAACCGCTTGACTACCGCGTCAGTTAGATTTCTAAAGAATTCTTAATTTGCAATTTTAAACCAATTTTAGCTTTTCCGCCAGACTTTAGATATCTTTCTCTATTTTGAGCATCTTTTTTTATCTAAAAAAGCTTCATAACAAATCAATTTTATTGGCCGTCTATTTTTAGTTGACTTAACTAATCCCGATTAATGTTGTAAAAATCGTCTTTTTAGATCAGAACTATAACCAGTATAAATTTTTTGATCTTTAAGGCTTTTTAAAACATAAACGTAATACACATTACAATAATATCAAAACAAAATGAGGTTTTGCACCCCGCCACTGCGGGGTAACCGCTTGTCCCGCAGCTGCGGGATAGAGAGTAAGCCTATTTTATCAGAACTGTCTACTTCTCCTCCACAACAAGAAGATGGCCGAGCAGCTATAAATAGCAGCCCAAAATATTGAATTAACAAGAGTAGTGAAACTAGCAGTAGCAACTAGTAAAGTCATTAAACCATATCTAAATCCATGTATTCCCCAAGTTAAGGCACTTTCATCGTACGGTCGATGATATGCTTTTCTAATTGAAGGGATAAAAGCAATTAGTTGTGATGCAGTAATAATTACTACCGACCAAATTGGCTGATTAATCACTAACCAAACTATCAAAGCTAATAAAGAAGCAATAAAACAAAGAATGTCCATTTTAGTAATTTGTACTTTCTGTTTCAAAACTAAACTGACAACAACAATAGCAACATCATTAACCATAAGTAAAAAGGAAATCCAAGTCTGAAATCCACCATTATTAAAATAATATATCAAAGCTAAGACCAAAGTAACAATGGCCCAAGATAACCAAGTTAGTGGATGAGGATGAATAACTTGCTTTAAAATACCTCGCCAATAAGGAAAATAGGCAATTATTAATAAGACAATAGTTAAAATAAAAACTGGCAATTGCATTAGACAATTATAATCGAGGAGGGTTTTGATTATAAAATAAAAAATTATTATTTAAGTAAAAGTCCACCCCATTCAATTAAAGTAAAACCTGTTCTTTTTGGAGCCGATAAGGTTTGAGGAATTAAATTAACTGGTTTTTCCAAACCTTCAAATTCTAAAAATATTCTAATCTTAGTATCTGGTTTTGGATTAACACCGAGTGGAGCTAATTTATCCATATCCGCAGTATCAAACCAAGTAAGACGAACATAAGGCGTCTTTGGTAATTTTGGTTGCCAAAATTCCATAAAATCATTAGATTCTTTTTGATTTAATCCAAGTTGAGATAAATGTTTATAAACAGTATTAATTAAATCTTTTTGACTAACAACAAAACCTTTGTTTCGATAATTAGGATAATCACCAATTCCTAAACCTTCCCAAAATAAATAAGGGTAACTTTGATTTTGATAGATTAATTCTCCATTTGGTTTAGCTAAAACATTCCAACCACCTTGTGGATATAAAGGTTCGCTTTGGGAAATTTTTGCACCAACTTGAACATTAATTTTGGTTTCTTTTTGTGGATAAAGATAGATAACTGGCTTACCACATTCGGCTGCGGAGCCGTAATCATTATTAATAAATAATTGCCAGTCACCTTGCTCATCTTGTAATAAAAAATGGTTTATTTTATTAACAAATTCATCAAGACTTATAACAGCTGGACTTCCTGGATAAGAACGACTATCTTTATAATTTTTATATAGATATTGAACAACTGGATCGTTCGAATTAGTTATTTGATAAAGAGATTGACCGTCATTGGTTTTTCCAATTATTCTTTTCTGTAAATAATCAAAACTGGTTTTATCAGTATAAGGGACACCAACTCCACCTAAACTACAAGTACTGACAATATTTTGATTAAAAGAAAAAGTATTTTTATTGCCATCATTCCAAGTAATACTAGAAAAGAAAGTACGATCAAGATTGGGTTGTTTGGATAATTTATATAAAACCACAGAATTATCTTTTAATCTTAATAAAAATTGTTTAGTGGAAAAACCTATATGAGCTTGAGGAACTTCATTAACTTGATAGACACGACCAAATTCAGTATCGGCAATTTTTTGAGGATTAGCATAATTACTAATAAAATAATTAGTTTCATAGGTTTTTACTAGATTTAAACCGTTAGCAACTATGGTAGTTGGGATAAAAAAATAATTAATTCCTAAATCAACAGGTTTAATTATAGCTTGATTAGAAAGAGTGTCTTTTGTATTTTTGTCTAAATTCTCGATTAAATAAAAATATTGACCTTTTGATTCTACTAGGCGCACTAAACTATAGTCCGGACCACCAAAATGAATAGAAATATCAAATAATTTACTACCATCAGAAAAAGAGGCGACTTGATAAATTTCTTCACTAAATGAAGTGTATTCATCATCAAATGAAATACTTTTTAATATTGATGGTAAAGTTATTTTTTCTGGCTCATCAAGCCAAGTAATAGTTCCAAATTGACCTTGTTGAACAGGAGATATTTCTGTTTGTGTTTCAGTTGGAGATAAATATGATGAATTTTTTGAATTATCGACGGATTTAAGATTTGAAGCTTTTTTGTAAAAATAAACAGCCGAAGCAACTGAAGTGGTTAAAATTATTCCAATAACAATACCAATAATTAAATTTAGAGGAATTAATTTGTTTACTTTGGGAGAATTTAAAAAAGAATCAATTTCTGGTTTGTTTTGATCTATATTATTTGTTTCCATAAATAATATTAGCATTATTTATTTCAATTAATTTGTTCAATTTTTCTTCACCTCTTAGTAAATAAGTTGCCCCATTTATCGTTTTAGTTGGGAAAAAAGAAAAAGTAGATTTACCATTGATAATGGTAGTAGATAGAACCAGGTTATCTGGCAATTCACCAGAATAATTTAAATCAATAAAATCAGTACCATAAAAAAAACGGGCACCAAGAGAATTTAGACTTTTCTTTGAATCAATGTTTTTAGCAATTAAATAAGTTTCAACTTTTGGAAAATTATTTTTTTTAAAACTTTTTTGATAAGATCCAAAAACATGACTAGTAGTTTCAATATCTGGATTATTAATTAAATCTCCAGAATTGGAATGATAAAACAAATTCCAATTGTTAGCATTTTTTAATTTAGAAAATTTAACTAAGACATATAATGATTGAGGGCTGTCTACTTCAAGCTTAGGTATTTGTTCTAAATTTTGGGTGGATAGTTCATAAATACTTTTTTGATCGTGAATATTAGCTAAAGCTGATGGTAAATAATGAGAAAAATCAACTGAAGATATTAATAAACAATCAAATTTACAAATTTTTTCTATTCTAAAAATTAAATCATTTAATCTGGAAGTAGGAAAATTTTGACCGATTAAAATTGGAAAAATTTTAGCATTTGGCCAGACTAAACCAATGTCGGGAATTAAATTATAGATAGCATGATCATTTTGAATGACACCATTTTGGAGATTTAATAAAGGACTTAATATTGGTTCAAATTCTTGCAGAAAAGGAAGTTGTTGATTAGGTAAATTCCAATTAATATTGGAATAGTTTAGATTATTTTGAATTGGAGAAAAATGATCTGGACCTATTAAAATTATTTTTTTAGTAGAAAGTCTTTCCTTGGCAATTTTTTGAAAAAATTCGAGTCTTTTTTCTTTAACAATATCGTGATGAGGAACAACTATACTAGCTGGCTGCAAATAAACTTTTAATAAAAAATAAAGTATAAAAAGAAGAAAATCAGTAAAAAATAAAAATAAAATAATTTTTGATTTTGACACAAATAAATTGTATCAACAAAAACCCTCCAAAATGGAGGGTTTTAATTAAAACAACGAGATTGCTTCTCCGCCAACTGGCGGATCGCAATGACGTATTTTTTTACATCATGCCGCCCATGCCAGACATATCAGGAGTAGTAGAACCACAATGACAAGATTTTTCTGGAGCATCGGTAATTAAAACATCAGTAGTTAAAATCATCTGACCAACAGAAACAGCGTTAATTAAGGCAGACTTAGTTACCTTGGCTGGGTCAAGAATTCCGGCTTTAATCATAGAAGTCATTTCTCCAGTAGCTGCATTGTAACCATAATCTGATTTAGAATCGGCGGAAACTTTGTCTTTAATTAAATTAAAGATATAACCAGCGTCTTCACCAG
>CAYUUU010000013.1:0-11826 GCA_964448065.1 uncultured Gammaproteobacteria bacterium | reverse complement strand
ATTTGATTTTTAAATCAGGATTTTTTTTAAGAAGTTCATGACCAATAGCCTGCATAAGATGGGTTTTACCAACTCCTACCCCACCCCAGATAAAGAAAGGATTGTAGGAAAGACCAGGATTTTTGACTATGCCTTGAGCGGCAGCAAAAGCAAATTGATTACTGTTACCAACAACTAAAGTGTCAAAAGTATATTTAGGATGTAAATTGGAATTAGAAGTATTTTTGGTTGGATTGTAGGAAAAAAGTGGAGTGTTATCGATATTTTCGTTTTTTGATTCGTCAGTTTGAACAATAAAAACTAAAGTGTTGTTGGTTTTGGTTTGGTTATCAAGAGAAGATTTTATTAAATCGTAGTGTCGTTTTTTATTGAAATCGACAGAATAGGTGTTGGGACAAGCAATGGTGGCTAGATTATTTTCTAGGGAAACTAGTTTAGTTTTAGAAATAAAAGTTTGAAAAATAGCTGAAGCTAGAGTTATTTTTAACTCTTCTTGAGTATTTTTCCAAGTTCGATCAATGTCCATAATAAACCCACCCCTCCGATAAATCGGAGACCCTCCCTTGAAAAGGGATGGTTTTTTAAAAAAATAATAATTAAATCACTAAGATAGGCAGGAATTAAAATCGAAATTGTGGAAAAATCGATTGGGGTAATCTCTATATTAGATGAGTTTTCCACAAAATAAAAGAGGTCAAATTAGATGATGGATCGTAGATGTTAGATCGTAGATACAAAATAAATATTTATGATAAAATACTGGCTATGGGAAAAATGACATATCAACCAAAACCAAGAAGACATTCTAAAGTTCATGGATTTCTGAAAAGAATGATGACTGCTACAGGTAGAAATGTAGTTAAAAGAAGACGTTCTGCTGGTAGAACTAAGTTAACAGCTTAAAGTAGATGATAGATCGTAGATTTTAGATCGTCGATAATAAAATTAAAATCTCCTCGTTGTGGGGAGATTTTTTGATTCAAAACCCACCCGTCCCGCTGATGCGGAACACCCTCCCTTGAAGAATGGAGGGCATTTTTTTAATTAATAATTAATAATTAATAATTCGTGGTTGATATAATAGATTGTGTTAAAAAGAAAAAATAGAATTAGAAGTAAAAAGGAATTTGCAGAAATTAGGGAAAAAGGCAGAATTAAATATTCTCCCCTGTTTGGGTATTTGGTAGTTAATGATGAAAGTAAGGAAAAAAAGTTTGCCGTGATTGTGTCGAAAAAAATTTCTAAAAAAGCAGTCGATAGAAATCAAATTAGACGTAGAATTATGGAAGTTTTAACAAAAGAATGGAACAATATTCCAGAAGGTACAAGAGGAGTTTTTTTAACTAAAAAAGAAATATTGGGAAAAAGCCTGAAAGAAATTGAGTTAGAAATTAAGAAAACCATATAATAATTTGTTTAAATTTTTTCATGCTCGACCCCTGCGGCAGTGCACCTTGGATGCTGCGCGTGAAAAACCTTTAAACTTATTATTATTTATGTTTATGAAAAAGATAGTTTTAAAAATATTGGTGTTTTATAAAAAACATATTTCGAAGGGGTACCATTGTCGATTTGTGCCGAGTTGTTCGGAATATACTTATGAAGCGGTAGAAAAATATGGAGTATTAAAAGGGTTTTGGTTAGGGTTTAAAAGAGTCTTAAAATGTAATCCTTTTTCCAAAGGTGGAATTGATTTGTTAAAATAGAGAACTAACTTAAAAAGTTTATAAAGTTAAAAGTTATAAAGTTTGTAAAGTAAATATATGAATTTGTTTGTTGCTCCGTTCGTTAATGCCCTGTTTGGGGTTTATTATTTGGTGGGTAATTTAGGTTTAGCCATTATTTTGGTTACTCTTTTGATTAGATTGGTTTTATTACCTTTAATTTTGCCTAGTTTAAAATCGGCGGAAAAAATGAAGGAATTACAACCTAAGTTAAATAAACTTAAGGAAAAATATGGAGACAATAAACAAGCTTTGGCGACAGCTCAGATGGAGCTTTATAAAGTTGAGGGAATTAACCCTTTGTCTGGATGTTTACCTCAAATATTACAAATAGTTGTTTTATTATTGTTTTTTTCGGCTTTTAATATGGTGACTTCGTTTTCACAAGGAAAAGGTAGTTTTAATAATGTGAATAATAATTTGATTGGGGTGTTTAAAATGGCTCCAGATTTTAAATTTAATTTGGATTTTTTGGGAAGTGATTTGGCAGTAACTCCAGCTAACGCTTTTAAAGGTGGTGTCAATTTAGGTTTACTATTACCAGCAATTTTATTAATAGGTTCAGGATTGTTGCAATTTGTGAGTGCTAAATTGATGATGCCAAACCCAAAGGTTGATAAGACTGTAATCAAGGCTACTAAAGATAAAGAGGATGATATGATGTCAGCAATGAGAACCCAATCAACTTACTTTATGCCATTAATGACTATTTTTGTTGGTTGGAATTTTTCAATAGGAATGTTGCTTTATTGGTTTACCACTTCAGCTTTGATGGTAATACAACAATTGGTGGTAAATAAAGTGTACAAAAAGAATTAAACCCATCTTTTCTTATTGGGCGCGTCACGCCGCACCCCTACAAAAAATAAAAAAAATGATATAAAAAGGGCGGATTATAATCCGCCCCTACAGGATGACACAAAAATTTAAAAATTAATGATAAAATAGCCACTATGGATAATAAAAAACGAAACGAAAAAATCTTACAATTAACTTGTGAGTTGTTGGAAAAAATGAATTTTGAGGTAGAAAAAGCCTTTGCTGAAGATATGGATGGTGAAGAAAACCAAGTATTGGTGGGAATCACTGTATCTAATCCAGCAGCTTTGATTGGTTTTAGAGGCCGAAATTTAGCTTCAATTCAATTTATAATTTCTTTAGTTATTAGACAACAAATTGGAGAAGGTATTAGAGTTTTGTTGGATGTAAACAATTATCGACTAGAACAAAAAACTAGATTGGAAAATATGGTTAAGGGTTTGGCTGATAAAGTTTTACAAACAGGTAAAGATGTGTCGTTGGCTAATATGAGTTCCTATGAAAGAAGAATTTGTCATATGATTTTGGCAGAAATGGAAGGAGTTACTGGTGAGTCAGAAGGCGAAGGTGAAGAAAGACATATTGTAATTAAACTTAAAAAGTAATTTTGAGACTTTTTAGTTTTAGTTTAGAATAAGATAATGTTTAAGAAGAGTTTATGGAATACCTGGGTTCAGATTTTAGCTAAAGTAGTGACGGTGTTGATTAGTTTGTTGACAACGGCAATTTTAACTAGAAAATTAGGGCCAATTAGTTATGGTAGCTATACTTTAATTACTTCGGTTTTTTTACTGTTAGATTCGTTGGCTGATTTTGGATCTAAGGTAATTGGAGTTAGAGAAGCGGCCAATGTTGAAGGTACCGATCGAAAAAAGATTTATGGGCAGTTGATTTTGATTAGATTAATAACAACTTTGGGAGCTTTTGTAATAGGATTAATCTTTGTTTTTAAATTTAGAGGTTTAGAAAATATTAAAATTGAAGCACTTTTAGCTTTGATTATGATTTGGTTTACTTCGATTGCGGGAAGTTTAGAAATAGTGTTTCAAACAGAATTAAAAATGGGTTTGAAAGTGTTGGTAGATATCTTATTCCCTTTCTTATTTTTAATTTCATTATTATTATGGCGAGGAAATATAACTTTAATGTGGGTGTTTGGAGCCTATTTATTGGCCAGAGTAATAAGTTTGGCTTGGGGATGGAAACTGTTTAAAAAAATACTGGGTGATTTTAATTTTACTTTTTTAAATAAAAAATATGCAGCTGATTTTTTAAGAATGTCGTGGCCAATGGGAGTTTATATGTTGGTGTTTACAGGTTATGATCGAGCCATTGATTCGTTGATGATTAGTAAATTTTTAAAAGTTCAAGATGTGGCTTTTTATGGTTTGGCTTACAAAATTTATTCTAATTTAATTCAACCAGCTTATTATTTTGTCAACAGTATTTTTCCAATTTTATCGGGAAAACATGATAAAAAACGAGAATTATTCAAAATATCATTTTTATTAATTTTGGCGGGATTAATAATATTAATTCCTTTGGTTTATGTTTTTGCGCCATTAATGATTAAAATTTTGGCTGGAGGTGGATATGAGGCGTCAGTTAAAGTTTTAAGAGTGTTAACTATAGCTTTAATTTTTGCTTATGTTAGTCATTTAGTGGGATTTACTTTGATTGCTAAAGGTGGACAAGGAGTGATGTTAAAAATGGGAATAATGGCTTTACTGGTAAATTTTATAGCTAATTTAATAATGATCCCAAAATTTGGGATTATGGGAGCGGCTTGGGTAACAGTAATAACTGAGGCATTGATGTGTGGATTAATGATTTTAGCTTTGAAAAAGACAGTTGATAAATAATTAATAATTAATTCTGGGTGAGAAACTCTGTGCTAACACCCTCCTTTGCTAAAGCTACGGATGGGCAAGAAACTCTGTGTTAATATAGGGCGTGAAGAGATTTTTGGAAAAAATTAGTAATATTTTTTTGATTGGATTTTTGGTGTTGATACCAAGTCAGTTGGGAAAACATTTTTGGCCGGATTGGAGCTTTGTAATGGGAGTGAGAAGTGATTATTTGTCCCCTGTTTTGTATTTGACGGATATTTTTTGGATTATATTGGTAATTTTTAATTTCAAAACCCCTCAGTCCCTCGGTAAATCGGGACACCCGCCTGCAGAAGCTATTGCTTCAGCAATTGCGGGCAGGTCTCCCCTTGAAAAAAGGGAGCCTTTAAAAAAAAATAAATATTTAGCATTTTTAATTTTTATAATTGTAAATATTGCGGTGGCGAGTAGTCCAATGGTGGCGATTTATAGATGGCTAAGGATTGGCCAATTATTGATTAGTATTGTTTGGATAAGAAAAAACCAAGAGAAAATTAAAAATTATTTAATAAAAATTATTCCAATTTGGTTAGTTGGAGAAAGTTTGTTGGCGGTGGCCCAAATGGCTAATAATGGCAGTTTAAATGGAATTTTTTATTGGCTTGGGGAAAGAAATTTTACTTTTAATACAGTGGGAATTGCTCAGATGTCAGTGTTGGGAAGAGGTTTAATAAGAAGTTATGGAACTTTTTCTCATCCAAATAGTTTGGCAGGATTTTTGTTAGTTAGTTTAGTATTATGGAATTGGATGAAACCCACCCTGCCCTCCCTTAAAAAGGGAGGCTTATATTTAATTTTGGAATGGGTAGTGGTGTGGATGTCGATAGTGGGAATTGTTTTGACTGGTAGTCGAACGATTTGGGTGTTGGGAGTGGGGGTGGGAATTTATTATTTGTATAAAACCCTCCCCCCTCGTTACACTCGGGGACCTCCCTTGACAGGGCGGCTTTTAAATATTGATTTAATTTTGATTTTGGGGTTGTTTTTAGGTTTGTTGGGGACAATTTTAACCTTACTAAATAGAGATTATTGGTTAAAAGATTTTTGGGGCGGATGGGACAAGGAAAGTTGGTCAAAAAGATTAGAATTAATGAAAATAAGTTGGGAGATGATTAAAAAATCCCCTATTTGGGGAATTGGGGCAGGAAATTTTGTAGTGGAATTGGGAAAAATAGGAAAAACAACCTGGTTACAGCCAGTTCATAATATCTTTTTGTTGGTGGCTAATGAATTAGGATTATTGGGAATATTAGGAATAATTTTTAGCCTGACTGCCGGCAGACAGGCTTTTAAAAATAAAAACTTATTATTATTAATCATAATTGGATTAAGTGGGATGGTGGATCACTACTGGGTAACTTTAATGCAAAATAATTGGCTATTAGTGTTGGTTTTTGGGTTGATTTAGAAGATTTTTGATATATTCCCCTGTTTAAAATTATGACAAAATGGCGCAGTGTTTTTGGTGCCAATGGGAGCTGGTTCGGACATTTTTTAAACCCACCCGCTCCGCCAGTGGGCGGATCACCCTCCCTTGATTCCGATGAATATCGGAACAGGCAATGGAGGGCTAAACATTTTTAGGTTCAAATATTTCTTTTCAATCTCCCCCTACCCCCTCTTTGACAAGAGGGGTTTTTATTTAAATTAAATATTTTTGGTTGGTATTAAGTGTACTGAGTTATGACGTTTTTTCACATTCCTGACACCTTAATCAACAGATTTCTGGTCTGTAATAACTTTTTTAAGAGATAATAACCGTATAATAACCGAAGTATTACCGTAAGAAAGTAGATTATAGATCGTTGATGATAGATCGTAGATTCAAAACCCTTCTGCCCTGCGGGCACCTTCCCTTGACAGGGCAGGAATTTATATTGTATGAGATTGCTTCTCCGCCGGCTGACGGATCGCAACGATACCAATAGAGTAGGCAGGTTTTTTGGGGGGATTTAGTTTAAAATAAAACATATGAATTCAACGTTACCTTTTGCCTTAATTATCGGAGCGGAGAATTTTGTGGCCAAAAGACTGGCGGAAGAATTATCTAAAAAAGATTTAAATGTGGTGGGGGTAGGTGATTATGTGACAGGTTGGGAAGAAATTAAAAATTCAGAATTAGTGTCGGAACTAGAAGAGGTGGAAGGGAAATTTAATTATGTGTTTGATTTTAGAGGGGAGTCGAATAATTGGGAAAGAAAAGAGTTTTGGGGAGAAAAAATAACTTTAATAACAGTTAATAATCCAGAAAAAACAAAAGAATTAATTAATAGTTTTTCTTTTAAAGAAGATAATTGGAGAATAATTGAAGCAGTGGGAGTTTATGGCCCAGATATGGAAGAGAAAGGAATTTTGGCAATGAATTTGAGAGCAGCGGTTAAAAATCAAAATTTAATTTTGCCAGCAGTTAGGGATAAATTTAGAATATTGGCGGTTGATGATTTGGTGGAGGCAATTTTGAGAGCTAGTTTTTTGTCGGGAACAGAAAGAGAAGTTTTTTTAGTGGCTGGTAGGGAAATTGACAGTGAGGAGGTGGCGAGAGTTTTGATTGACGAGGCAAAAATGACTAAGTATAAAGTGATTCAAAGAGACTTGGAAATAGAAAAAGTTGATGAGGAAAAACTGGCTGAAAGTGTGAATAAATTGAGATGGCAACCAAAAGTAGAGTTTAAAGATGGAGTGGTTAAAACTTTACAATATTTCTTTTCTAAAATTGATGAAGAAAACCGAAAAGGAAAAATAGAAAAATCAGAAAAGGTTTATTTTGAACCAATTAAAATAAAAAAAACAGAAACAAAAAATAATTTTATGGAGGTGATGGTGGAGCCAATTCCTGCAGTGGAAATTCAAAATCCCTCTAAATCTCCCTTTGATCCGCCAGAGGGCGGACAGGCTATAAAGGGAGACTTAAGTTCAAATCAAAACCCCTCCGTCCCGATGAATATCGGGGCACCTCGCCTTGATGAAAGGGAGGCTGAAATTAAAGTGGAAGAAGTGCCTGACAGTGGTTGGGATTGGGATATTAATAATTTTAAAAACAAAAAAATAACCCCAATAATTGATCAAGATGAAGAAAAAAAAGAAACTAAAGAATTGATAGATAAAGAAGAGGAGGAAATCGATCAGGAATTTGATGATGTTTCTAAACCCATGATTCCTTCGATAAACTCGGAGCACCCGCCTGCAGAAGTTGTTGTTTCAAAAAGAAGCCATTTTTTTTCAAAATTTAAAATTAATGGGTTGGGAATAAAGATTTTGTTGTTTGTGGTGATATTTAGTTTAATGTTTGTGCCAATTAATTGGGTTTTGAGTAGTATTAGTGTTTATCGGGGATTAAATAAAACTTTGGTTTTGATAGAAAATAAAAAATATGCTGAAGCCGAAAATGTGGCGGATAAAAATTTGAATAGGGCTAAAAAAATTGATGAACAAATTGATAGTTATGGATTAAATAAATTGGGTTTAATTAGGAATTATCAATCATTAATTAAAATAGCGACGGAAGCTTTGACGGTAGAAAAAGAGACTGTCTCGGTGGCTAAAAACATGGAAACAATTAGTCAGACAATGTTTAAGGATAAAAAGGCTGATATTAATCAGGAATCAACTAAATTAAAAAATAATTTAAATAATTTAAAAGACGATTTAGGCTTATTATTGGCCAGATTGAATGGTGATTATAATTGGCTGCCAACTAAAATAAAAACTTTACTGAATGAAAAAACAAATCAATTGACTAAAATAAATACTGAAATTAATTTGATGACGACAGTAACTGATATATTGCCAGAAATGTTGGGAGCGGATGGTAAAAAAAGAGAATATATGGTGTTGTTTCAAAATGAATCAGAATTGAGAGCGACAGGTGGATTTGTTGGATCTTATGGAATGTTGAGTTTTCAAAATGGAAAATTATTGAATTTTGAAGTTAAAGATGTTTATGATGCTGACGGTCAACTTAAGGGACACGTAGAGCCACCAGCGGAAATTAAAAATTATTTAGGTGAGGCTGGTTGGTTTATGAGGGATGCTAATTGGAATCCAGATTTTGCCACTTCGGCTAACGATATTCAATGGTTTTTGGATAAAGAATTGGGTAAAAGTGTGGATGGAGTGTTGGGAATTAATTTGGCAACAGCTAAATCGATAGTGGCGGTAATCGGAGAAATTAGTGTGCCAGATTTTAAAGAAAAAATTAATAAAGATAATTTATATGAACAGGCCGAATATTACTCAGAAACTCAATTTTTTCCTGGATCAAATCAAAAAGCGAGTTTCTTGGGAAGTTTAGGCAAACAATTAGTCGAAGAAATTAGAAATTTGGACAATAAAAAACAATTATTGTTGGCAGAATCGATAATTGATTTGTTGGAAAGTAATGAAATTCAATTGGCTTTTAATAATACCAAAGTTCAAACAACAGTAAAAAGTTTAGGTTGGGATGGAAGTTTGTTTAATGGTAAATGTGCCAAGGAAAATTGTATGACGGATTATTTGTATTTGGTGGAATCTAATTTGGGAGTGAACAAAGCTAATTATTTTTTATATAGAAATATTGAACAAACGGTGGATATTGGTAAACAAAAAGTGAACAGAATGGTAAAAATAAATTATGAAAATACGGCTAAAAACAGTAATTGGCCAGGTGGGGATTATAAAAATTATTTAAGAATTTATTTACCAAATGACATTAGTTTGTCACAGGTGGCGATTTACGACACTAACAATATTACCAACAAAAAAGTTTATTCAAATGAAGAATTAAAAGTTCAACAATTTATGGGAAAAACTGAAGTTGGATTTTTAATAACAGTGCCAGTGTTGAGTAAAAAAACAGTGGAAATAAGCTACACTAGCCAAAATAACCTGACAGATAATTTTTCTTATGTAAATTACATTCAAAAACAGTCTGGGTTTGGAGACACAGGCATAGTTAGTTTAGTGTCGTATCCAGATGGATGGCAACCATTGTCGGTGGAACCACAAGCCAGTGTGGTGAGTGGAAAATTACTGTTTAATCAGAAATTGGATAAAGATATAAAAATTGGGGTGGAACTTGGTAAGTAATTAATAATTAATAATTAAGAATTAATAATTAGATATAATTATTTATGAAAAATGTGGTGGAAGATTTTAAATGTGAAGTTTGTGGGGAAAAAGTGGTTGGAAATGGAACCACCGATCATTGCCCAAATTGTTTGTGGGGAAAACATGTGGATGAAGAAGTTCCGGGGGATAGAGCCAGTATGTGTAAAGGATTAATGCGACCGATGGCGGCCGAATATCAGAATAATAGTTTTAAAATTCTTTATAAATGTGAAAGCTGTAATCATGAATTTTGGGTTAAGGCGGCTGAAGATGAACGAGGGAAAAAAGATAATAGAGAATTGTTGTTGGAGTTATTGAATAATACTGGTCGATAAAACCCTCCGCCCCTCGACAGGCTCGGGGCACCTCCCTTAAAAAGGGCGACTTACTTATTTTTTTGTTGCGGGAACGTATAATTTTGTTACACAAAATTGACGTTCCTAGCAACGTAATAAATTGCAAAGCAATTTAAACGTTGCGGTATAAAAACGGTTTATTTGCGGAAAAAAATCCAATCTTCCCCAACCCCTTCTTTGACAAGACGGGGTGTTTTTGTTTAATTTTTTCCTTTGATAATATTTTTACGTGCTCGACCCCTTCGGCAGTGCACCTCGGACCTGCCTGCCGGCAAGGCAAGTGCTGTGCGCGAAAAAATATCATCTGCACTAAAATTAAACAAATAATATCGGCTTTAAGTTCATTTGATGCTATAATCTTAGAATGAAAGTTTTTGAAAATTTAAAGAAAAAATTAAACAGAAAGCCCGAAATTAAGGATAAAAAAATAGATAAAAAGAAGGCCAATAATGATATTCCAAAAGAAATTTTAGATAAATTGCCACCAGGGGTAAAGATTAAGAGAATTGTGATTGGGCCAAAGCAAATTATAAAAACAATTATTTCAATTGTAATTTTCTTTTGGTTATTGTCATTGTTGGGAGGATTTTTAACTCCACAAAATTTATCATCAGTACCAATTTCAACCTTGATTGAATCGGTTAAAAAAAATGAAGTCGAAAAAATAGTGGTGTCGGATGATAATGTGGTGGCTAATTTGAAAGATGGAAAAATAATGGTAGCTTCCAAAGAACCAACTATTTCGATGACGGAAATTTTACAAAAAGAAAATGTTGATTGGAACAGTTTAGGGTTGCAAATAGAAAACCGACAAGGTTGGAAAATGATGGGAGAAATTTTAGGAGTAGTTTTGAGTGTCGGTTTACCAATAGTTTTAATATTATGGTTATTTAGTAGACAAAGTGGTGGAGCTGGTGGTGGTGGAGTGTTTGGATTTGGAAAATCAACGGCAAAATTGTTTATTAAAGGCAAACAAAACGTAACTTTTAAAGATGTGGCTGGAGTTGAAGAAGCTAAAAATGATTTGGTGGAAATCGTCGACTTTTTAAAACATCCAGAAAAATATCAAAAAATGGGAGCCAGAGCTCCACGAGGAGTTTTGTTGGTTGGGCCAGCGGGGGTAGGTAAAACTTTGTTGGCTAAAGCAGTAGCAGGAGAAGCTAATGTGCCTTTTTATAGTATGGCTGGATCGGAATTTATGGAAATGTTGGTGGGAGTGGGAGCTTCACGGGTTCGTGATTTATTTGGAACTGCCAAGAAAGCAGGGAAAGCAATTATTTTTATTGATGAAATTGATGCTATTGGACGAGCTAGAGGGGGAATGGATGGTGGTCATGGTGAACGAGAACAGACATTAAATCAAATACTGGTAGAGATGGATGGTTTTGAAAAAAATACAGCAGTAGTGGTGTTGGCAGCAACTAATAGGGGAGATTTACTAGATCCGGCTTTGTTAAGACCAGGTCGTTTTGACCGAAGGGTGGTGTTGGAATTGCCAGATTTGGAAGCTAGAAAAGAAATTTTAAAAATTCATGCTAACGGTAAACCTTTTGATGAAGATGTTAATTGGGAAGATGTAGCCAAAGGAACAGTCGGTTTTTCGGGAGCTGATTTGGAAAATATGTTGAATGAGGCTGCAATTGGAGCAGCTAGAGAAAATAATGCCAAAATAACTAAAAAAGATTTGGACAATGCTAGTTTAAAAGTGCAATTGGGAGCTGAAAAGAGACGAACTCAAAGTGATGAAGATAAATCGTTAACAGCTTATCATGAGGCGGGACATGCAATTGTGAATTATGTGGAAAAATTGGATCCAGTGTCTAAAATTTCAATTATTTCTCGAGGTTCGGCTTTGGGATTTACTTTGGTTCCACCTCAAAAAGATGTGATCCACCAAACTAAGAGTAATTTAATTAAAAGAATGGCGATGGCGATGGGGGGAAGAGCGGC
>CAYUUU010000012.1:0-12198 GCA_964448065.1 uncultured Gammaproteobacteria bacterium | reverse complement strand
ATGCTTTAAATCGCCGCTAATGATGGGTTCTTCGTGAAGAATTCCTTTATATCCTTTAAATTTTTCTTTTAGATAAAGTCTTTTAACATAATCTGGATAAGAACCGCCGTGTTTAACTCTTTTACCTAAAAAATGATTGGCTCGAGGAATAGCAAAATGAGTAAATTTATTATTTTTAATATTAATAGTTTTAATTATTTCTTGTTTTAAAGTAAGAGGAATTCTTTCATCAGCATCGATATACAAAAGCCAATCTTTGGTAGCATTTTGAAAACCAAGATTTCGCCATTTTGAAAAATTTTTATTATATTCGTCGGTAGTTTTAATTATTTTAATATTAGGGATAATTTTTTTGGCTAAATTAACAGTATTGTCAGTAGAGTTAGCAGCAACTAAAACAACTTCGCTGACCCAATCACAAGATTTTAGACAATCAGTAATCATCTTTTCTTCGTTACCAGCTAAAATAATTATTGAAAGATTATTTATTTTTTTCATTGCCAACTCCCCTTACCTGTTTTG
This sequence comes from uncultured Gammaproteobacteria bacterium, assembly GCA_964448065.1. Lineage (GTDB taxonomy): Bacteria > Patescibacteriota > Microgenomatia > UBA12405 > UBA12405 > WARW01. The sequence continues at coordinate 11,676 of CAYUUU010000012.1, read as the reverse complement.
TGCAGATAAAAATCTTTAACTGCTTGTTTACGCCAACTAGTACTTTCAGATGATTTTAAAAAACGAACAGATTCTCTAAATAAAGCAAATTTAGTCCTAAGAGAGGCATATTTCATTCCAAAAAATAAACGATTTCTGGTAATAAAATAATCTTGAAGAAGACTACCACTTTTTGAAGAACCAGAATTTACATGCCAAATTTTTGATTTAGGAATGTAAGCCATTTTAAAACCTTTTAATTTGGCTCGATGACAAAATTCAGTGTCTTCTAAATACATAAAATATTTTTTATTCAAAAGACCAATTTTTTGAAAAACATTTTTATTAACAAACAAACAACAACCAGTTAAAAAATCTATATCTGTTTTTATTTTGTCATGTTGACCTTTGTCAACTTCATCAACACCAATATTACTACCAAGAATATTGTTCCAATCCATGTTGCCACCAGCTGACCAAATAACATTTCCTAATTCTTTTTTTGAATACCAATCTTGATGAAATTCATAACCTGGAGCAAAATAAATTTTAGGACCAAGAAGATCGTATTTATCGGATTTTTTTACTAACTCTTCAAGGAAATTTGAATCAACCAAAACATCATTATTTAAAAGTAAAACACTATCAAAATTATTTTTAAGAGCAAAAATAATACCAAAATTATTACCTCCAACGTAACCTAAATTTTGATTAGTTTCAAAAATAGTTACTAAAGGGTTGGTGGCATAAAGATTTTGGAGTTGTTGAAGAGAATCGTCTTTTGAGTCGTTATCAACCAAAAGAATTTGATATTCAAAAGAAGAATGTTTTATTCTAAGTAAAGATTCAACCGTATCAATGGTTAGTTTTGGTTGATTCCAATTTAAAACCACAATGGCAATTTTTTTCATTACTTTAAAAATTTTTAGTGATGTAATTTAACCAAAGACGAATTTTAATTAGAATTTTTTTGAAAATATTTGGAGAATATTCGTTTTTGAAAAATTTTGAAAACCAAAAATCATACTCAAAAGTACTTTCTTGGCTGGCAGAAACAAAAGATTCTTTGGTTAAAGCTTTATCAGCCGAACCTTGTTTTTCCCAAAGACGAATATATATTAAGCCAATAGCAAAAGCTTGAAGAAGAGCAAAAATTAGACCATGAAGACCATCTTTGTAACCTTCAGCGAAAAAGAAACGACTGTTAAATTCTTGCGTTGGTTTAAGGATGAAATCACTGGTTTTTAATTTGTAATCTTGAGCATTAAGTTCATCAGCTTGAATTCCACTATAACGAACAGCTCTGGTAATGAATTGAGAAACACTGGTGTAATTATTGTGTTGAATGGCTAATTTTTCTGAATCAAGAAGAGTTAAACCATTACCTTTTACTGTTGGTTGACTGTGAATTTCTTTTTTCCAAGTAACAGCACCTTTTTTAAAAAAACGAATTAAATAATCTGGCCAAGAATTAGAATGTCGAATCCAACGGCCAAAAATAATATTTTTTCGAGGAATTTTGACATAATCTACATCTGATCTTTTAGTAATACTTAAAAGTTCTTTTTTGAGAGTTTTGTTTAAATATTCATCTGGATCTAGCAATAAAATCCATTTACCAGTAGCTTTAGAAAGAGCAAAATTTCTGGCTGGTTCAACAAACTTCATTGGACGATAACCGTAAACTTTAGCGCCAGATTGTTTAGCAATTTCCAGACTTCCATCAGTTGATTGCATGTCGACGATGATAATTTCATCGACTAAATTTTTAATGGAACGAAGACATTTGGTTAAAGCTTCAGCTTCATTTCGAACATTAATGACAGCTGAAATCAAGGGTTTTTTGGTCATAGATTATTTATAGTTTATCACCTTCTAACTTGATAGATTTTAACTTGACCATTATTAAAGATTTGGTCAATTTGTAAATCGTCTAAAGATAGGTAAAATTTTTGATTGGAAACTAAATAAATATAACTAATATTATTATTAATTAAAAATCCCCTGGCTTGAAATTTATTTTGACTGTTAAAAAAATCTTTTTCTTGATTTAATCTACTTTGCCAATCGAATCCAGTGATATCCAGATTCATTTCATCTTCTAGAAAGGTTTGGTGGCCACTGAAGGCTGAGACATAAGAAGTGGTTTCATAAGCATATAAAGGAATTGGAGTAGACATATTTTCTTTTTGATATTTATCATAAGGATAAGTTAAAACTATTCCAGGTGGTAATTGTTTTAATTTGTTTAAAGCCTCTATTTCGGTGGTTGGAAGAGTGGCAGGAGCAGGATTGGAAAGATAACGATTTAAACTTTCAAAGTTAGAAATTAAAGTTGTAATAATGATAATAAATAAAAGACAGTTGACTATAATTGTTGGTTTTATTTTAATGAAAAATAAAGTCAAAAATATGTTTGATAAAAATAAAGAATAATATAAAAATTGAATAGTGTTCCAACTGGTTCCTTTTTGAATAAAAAACAAAGGAATAAGAGCAGTAATAAAAATAGTAAATAATAAGGGTAATTTAAGAGTATTTTTAAAAGATTTTATTGACAATAATCCAAATAGTCTCCAGAAAAAATTACCTAGATAAAAAACACCAATAGAAAATAAATAAATTACAATCAAACGTGGGCCAATAATTTTGGTACTTTCAAGACTGTAACGCATGTTGGCCAGAAAAGGAACATAAAGACGATCTGGTGATTCAATAAGACTGTTAACAAACCAAAATGGTTTGAAAATAAAAAGAGAAGCAGAAGTTGAATTGTAAATTTTAAAAACAAAATAAGCCAAGGGTAAAGAAACTAATAATAAGAAAAAAGATTTTTTATTTTTTTTGAATGAAATTAAAGAATAAATGGCAAAAATGGAATAGGCTACTACTCCACCATAAGCCTTGGTTATAGGAGTTAATATCAAGATTAAAACAATAAATAAATTTTTTATTTTTGGATTTATTTTTTGATTAAGAATTAAAAGCAGAAGAAAATTTATAAAAATTAGAGATAAAACAAAAGGCGGATTAAGTTGGTTAGAAGCTGATTGCATGGCCCAAAATAAAGATTCTCCACCTATTTGACCAGAACGAATTAAAGTGACTACCCATCCAAAAGAATTAGCAAAAGCATTAAAAAACATTAATAAAACACCACCAGAAAATTTTGAAGTTAAACGACGACCAAGAAAAAAGGAAGTAATTAGAAGTATGGTAGTAGTTATAATTGGAAAAATTTGAAAATACCAAATAGTACTAGGAATACGAGTAATAAAAACAAAAAAGGCAATTAAAATATCAAAAAATGGATGATAATTTTTTAAAATTGCTCCAGAAAAAATTGGCAAATCAATTTTAAAAGGATTTTTAAGATGATTTATTAGAGAAAGATGCCAAATAGCATCATGCCCATTACTTCCCCAAAAACCAAGACCGTAATTATATTTAAAACCATTCCTAATAACTGGAAGAATTTGAATAAAAAAACATAAAACAAAAACCAATCCAAAAATTATTTTTTGTTTTTTAGACATAATAGTTGGTTGGCAAACCATTTAACTTCAGATTTGGAAAAGAAAAAGTGAAACAATCCATAAACAGCAACACCTAAAAATATTTTAGAAAATAAAAGTGGGATAGGATTAATAATAAATTTATTTAAAATTAAACAAAATAAAATCATAAAAATGGTAGCAAAAGTTGGTTTTAAAATAATTTTGAAAGTGTTAATTTTAAAAATTCGATCGGCAACAAACCAAACAACAAAGGAACTTAAACCAACTATTAGAGCAGCAATAGCGGTACCGATTAGACCATAACGGATACTTAAAATTGGAAAGAAAATCCAAGTTAAGGCTGTCCACATAATCATAAATTTAGTGGTAGTGGTAATTTTTCCAATAGCATTAAAAGCATTGGTTAAAGGGGTGGTAATGGCCGCAATGGCAACGTTAATGGAATAAAGATACATTGGAAAAATAGCTGGGAGCCATTTGGTATATTTAGGAATTATATAAATGACTTGAGGTAAAACAAGAGCAATACCGGCAGTCATAGGAAAGACAAAAAGAGCAATAAAAAATAAACTTTTTTCTAAGGATTTTTTTAAAATATCTGGATGATCTTGAAGTCTGGCAAAAGTAGGAAAGGTGACTTTCATAATAGCATCCATAAAACTTAGAGGAATTCGTGGCCCTTTTTGAGCCCAAGACAAAATTCCAAAACTTTCTCGACCAATTATGCCAGCAACAAAAAGATTAGAAAATCTGTCCTTGGCCATGGCAATAAATGAATTGAGTTGAAAAGGAATACCGTATTTAAAAAGATGTTTAATAGTTTTGAATGAAAACCCAAAACCAATAGGCCAATAACTAAATTTATAAATAATAATTAAACCAAGAAAACTACGAATAAAAGTAGCAATAGCATAAGAAAAAACACCAAAACCAAGGAAGGCAAAAATTACAGCAATTAGATAAAAAGTAACATTTTCAATAATATCGATGGTAGAAATTAATTTAAAATTAAGTTTTCTTTCTAAAAGAACTGACGGAATAGTTTTTAGTGAGGCACAAACAAACGAAAAACAAAGTGAAGCAAAAATCCAAAATTCTCGATTACCATAACCTTTGGAAACTGAATATTTGCTATAAAAAATACCAATGACTACAAGTCCAACAAAAACTAAAATTTGTTGAATGGTAAAAGTGGTTCTGAGTTCTAGTTTTTCAACTTTTTCTTTCTTTTGGATTAAAGCTCCAGCCAGACCAATATCAGAAAAATATCCTAGAATACTGACAGATTCGGAAACGACAGCAAAAAGACCAACATCACCAGTTCCCAAAAGAATAGTTAATAAAAAGAAACCAATAGTAGAAATTGATTGAATACCAATGTTTCTGAGAGATAAAAATAAAACGTTTTTGGTAGTTTTAGTTTTTATTTCTTGTAATTCAATTTCTTCCATAGAGGTTTAATTAAACAAATAGCAACGAAAATCCAAGCAAAAAGAGAAATATAATTAGATACTGTTCTAATTGGAGTATTTTTTAATTTAACGTAAATTTGATGTTCTCCAGATTTAAGATCGATGGTCATACGACCAAGTTCGGGTTCTATTTTATAATCTATTTTTTGACCTTTGTCGGTGATTTCAAAGTTTGGAAAAGCTAATTGAGAAATAGTAACAGTGGCATCTTTGTTTAAAAATATATTAAAAAACATCCAATCTGTCCCCTGTTTTTGACCAGAGATGTTAACCAAGGCGGTGGATGGTTCAACCTTGTCAACAAAAGGAGTGGCTGGTGATTTGGCAGCAGTACCGGCAGTTTTGGGTAAATAATCATAAATTCCGGAAGTAATCAAATTACTCCAAGCTTTCCCAGAAAATTTCTGAGCATCGGTAATTGGCCCACTAGTAACTGGATAAAAATGAGAAATGTTAGTAGCAAAAAGAATAACTAAAACTAAAATAGAACCAAGAATAGCAACTCTTTTGGAAAATAATTTATTTAAAATATAAGGAAGGATTCCAGCAGATAAAGAAAATAAGAAAGCACTGTGATTTAAAAATCTCCAAGGAAATTGAAGTTTTTGAATTATTTCTAGATTTAACCAAATGAAAGTAGATTTTTCATGAGCCATAAAAGCAGCTCCAAAAGCTAATATAATTAAAAGAATTGGAAGTAAAAGTTGTTTATCAATTTTTTTATTTTTAATTGAAGTAACTAAAAAATAAAGACCAATTAAAATGGCCAATATCCAATGAACAAAACCAACCATAAAAGACATACCATCATTTGGGCCCCAAATAGATCCACCATCACTCCAAAAATTGCTTAAAAACATTTGTTTTAAACTGACATAATGAGCAGAAAAAGAATAATAACCTTGGAACATAGATTCGATTTGGGTGTATTTAGTTTCAGTTAAAACTGGAAGAGTAAAAAAAGCAGCTAAGGCAATTGATAAGATTCCAGATAATAATAATTTTATGATTGAAGGAATCATTTTTTTAATCTTGAAACCGTAAGTTTGCAAAAGCCAAAATAATGTCCAGACAAAAAGAATTGGAGTAAAAGTTAAAACCATTGGATTGTGAGACAAAAACAGAAAGGAAAAAGAAATTCCCAAACCAACAACATCAATAAATTTATTTTTTAAAATTATTTTTCTGGCAAAGTAAAAAATTAAAGGAAAAAAGACAGCTGCCCAGGCTTCGTTCATGGCACCTCGAACATAAACATTGATGGCATGATATGGGACGTAAGTATAGAAAAGAGCCGCAACAAAACCCCCAAATTTACCAAACAAAGATGATGCCAAAATATACATAAAAATTGCGGCTAAAATAAATTGAGCCACCGCAGTAAATTTGACACTTTGAATAAAAGATGAACCAAAAGTTCTAAAAACTTGACCAACAAAATTTGGAAAAGGAGGATAAAAATTAAACAAAGGATAACCATAACCATAGCCTAAATCTGGAGTCCAACGACAAGGAATTTGTCCATCTTTAAGACATTTTTCAAATTCTAGTTGACGAATTATTTGCATATCATCATGCATATTCCAATACAAACTACCTGGTTTTAGAAAAAAGAAAAAGGCGGGGATACTTAAAACTATAACTAATATTGGAAAAAAGAATTTTGATTTAAAAAAAGAATTAAAAAATTTTTTAAAAGACATAATAAGAGTTTATAAAGCCATGCCTACCGGCAGGCAGGTTTTTAAAGTTGAAATAATAATAATTGATCGTTATCTGGTTTAGAATAAGAATTAATAAGTTTAAGTTTATCTGTTTCAATAGTATCAAGTTTTAATCTTGATTTATTGATTAATAGATAAACTTCATCACCATGATTTTTGGCATTGACTAGACCGTCTGATAATTTGGTAAAACCTAAACCCTGGCCAATAATAGTAAAATGAGGAACTTTATTAGCATAAATTTGAAGACCATCTGGAAGAGTTCCAAAGGCACCTTCAGTACCAACAATAACATTACTAACTAATGAACGTTGATAAAGATATTCATAGGCTTCTTTGATTCCCCACCCTGAAGTCCAATCTGATAAATAACCTTGTTCGGATGAAGGTAATTTTTGAACAAAAGGATTACAAGAAAGCTTAAACATAAAAATTAAATTAGGAATAAAAATAGCAATTAATAAAACAGATTTAACTGAAATTGAAGATATTTTTTTAATTAATTTGGAAATAAAAACGGAAATTAAAACTAAAAGTGAAGGTAGGGTAAAAAGAATATAACGAGCAGTAAAAACCTTGGCAAAAATACAATTAGCAATTAATGGAAGTACCCACCAGGATAAAAGAATTAAATATTTTTTATTTTTAATATCGTTTCTTTTATTTTTAATAAAAAATATAAAACTTATTATGGCTAATAAAAGTAAAGGTAAGGAAAGATAATGATTGTAAAGTTCAAAAGTGTTGATTAAGTGAGGTTTAAGTGGATCTAGTGGGTGTTTTAAAAAGTCTTGAATAGTCCAAATATAATCTTTATTGCGAAGAGCAATCATTTGGAATTGAGGACCAAGTCGAAGAATGTTATAGATTAAAAAGCCGGTTATGACAGAAATTATGGGAAGAATGAACAATTTTGGTTGACGCCAATTTAAAAAAATAAAAGTTGCTAAAGATAAAACTACAAAATAAATAGCTGGGGATTTAGTTAGCCAAGCTAAACCGAGAGCAAACCCAAGAATTAAAGATAAATCTAAACGAGGAAATTTTGATAAAAGCAAGACAAAAAATAGTGATAAAACTCCAAAAAATGATAAAAGAGTGTCAGCTAGAGCCAATCTGTCAAAGAAAAAAGTAAAAGGAATTAAGACATAAATTAAGGAAGTAAAAAGAGATGGATAAAAATTATCACGAACAGATTGCTGAATAAAACGAAAAATATTGGTTTCTTTGCTGTTAAAAGACAAAATAATAGCTGTTAAAAAAAACAAAACAACAACTATTCCAAGACCGGCAAAAATTGAAATAATACGACCACTGACAAGTGGATTGGTAAAAAATTTAAGACTAACAGCATTAATCCACATAAAAAGTGGTTGTTTACCATCGGTTTGAGGAATAAATCTTAGGGTTTCTTCGCTTTTAATGATTTGAGCCCAACGAATATAAATAGCTTCATCACCAAAAACTGGAATGGAAGTTAAATTTTGAAGTCGAGAAAAAAGAAAAATAAAAACTACTAGTAGTGGAAGTAAAAAACGAAAAAATTTATTTTTTATCATAGATACCTTGGAGGTCATTACGTTTGACTCTAATTATTTCTTGAATCATTTGTTTAGATTCTTTTTTAAAACGAGTAGCATTATCCCCTTTGGTTGTGCTAGCATCTTCATTTTTCCAAATAACTGGAACTTCTTTGATTTTGTGTCCCCATTTTTGAGCCATAAAAAGAAGTTCTACGTCAAAAGCAGAAACTCGCCAACCTTTGTTGTCACCTTTATTTTTAAAGAATTGAAGATTAGGAAAAATTTGTTTAGCTAAATCAGTTTTTAAAGCCTTAAAACCACATTGAGTATCGGAAAGACGAGGAAGAATAACTAGACGACGAGCTAAAAGAAAAGCCTTTGACATAAGTTTTCGAACAAGAGAATTGCCATCACGAGAAGAACCTCTGGAACCAATAACAACATCGTAACCTTGGTCAAAAAAAGGAAGAAGTTTATTAATTTCTTTTAGAGGAGTAGATTGATCCATATCAGTAAACAAAATTAAAGGATATTTGGCTTTTTGAATGCCACCCCAAACGGCTGATGGTTTACCGCCGTGAGGTAAATCTAAAACTTTAAAACCTTGGTGTTTATCGGCAAATTCTTTGACTAATTTAAGACTGTTATCGGTAGATTCATCGTTACACACTAAAACTTCCCATTCAAAACGTTGATCTTTAAGAAAATCGGCAACTTCATTTAAAACACCATTTTTAAGATTATTTTCTTCGTTATAGCAAGGAATAATAATAGAAATTGATTTCATAATTTGATTATACAGTGTTTTTTTATTGATTAAACGGATAAGGAAACTTAATACTGATATCACCAAAGGACGGATAATCTTTTTGAGCTGGAATAATTATTTGAATTAATGGATCTTTGGGATTGTTGGTTGGTTTTATTTTTAAATAATCTAAAAGATAGGAAAAACCACTGTTTTGACCAAAAGGAACAGAATAAGAAATATTAAAATTTTGGTGATTGGTGACTTGACTAATATGCTTTACAACAGCCATTTTATTGGCCAAAGAATATGACTGAACAATATTATTTTGAAATTTAAAATAGATTGAAAATAAGATTATTAAAAGTAATAACCAAAAATATATTTTTGATTTTATTTGGCCAATTAATTGAGAAAAAGCCAAAATAATTATAGGAAGACAAAAATTAAAATAATATTCTGATGGTCTTTGACCATAAAAAATAAAAATAATTGGGAAAAATAACCAAGTAAATAATAAAATCTTGTTTATTTTGGTTTTAAAAGAAAGAAAAAATAAAATTACAACCATTATTAACCAAAATAAAATGGCTAAAAACGATGATTTAATTATAAAAATAGAAGAAAAAAAGTTTGTCCAAACAGGAATAAAAGCTAATGGATTTTTAACAGAAGAACCGTTTTGAAAAAAACCAAGAAGAAGATTTATGTTTAAAAAATTATGTCTTAGGTCAAAAATTAATAATGGTAAAAAACTTAAAATAAAACCAAGAAAAAGAAAAATAACTTTTTTAAAGAAAGTTTTTTTGGAAATTTTTATGAATAGAAAAATAAAAGCTGTAAAACTGAGAATTATTAGTTGAACATGAATATTAAAAGAAAAACCTAGATAAAAACCCAACATGAGCCAATTTTTAATTTTATTAAAATTGAGAGTCTTTAAAAGATAAAGTAAAAAAATCAATAATAATGGAACTAAAAGTGGATTCCAAGAAATGGTGTCAATAGAAATGGCTAAGGGTAAAACTGACCAAATAAAAATAAAAATGGAAGCGATTTTTTCAGAAAATATTTTTTTTAAGATAAAAAATGAGAAAACTAAAAAAATAAGATTATAAACAGCCATAAAAACAATAATGGAATAAGGACTAAGATTGGCAATTAAATAAAAAGGGAGCAAAATGTAAAAGAAATAAGGACCAAGCATGAATCCGCGATCATTGACTACTCTGGGGCCAATTAGAGTAAGTTTTTTATCGATAATAATTTGTTTGATAGTAAAAGCATCGCGTTCTTGATCCCAAGCAAAAATAGTCGAATTTGGTAAGTGATATAAACGTAAAAATAATCCCAATCCAACAATAATAATTAAAAATTTATTTTTCCAAAGAAAAGCACTTAATTGTTTAAGGTGTTTTTTTACCATCTTGATTATGGACAAGTTTAAAAACTTTAATGCCATTAACATCCCACTGTTGGTCTATTTTAGCCCAACCAAAGGCGGCAATATTATATTCTGGATTACCAATAGGATTACATTCAATTTGAAAAGGATAACAAGCTACAAAAAGCTGTTCGGCTAATTTATCTTTGATTTCAAAATAATTTTGATTTTCGGTTAAGTAATAGGAAAAACCCCAACCCATTTTGGATAATAAGGCAAAATTAAAAGGTTGATTGTTGGAATTAGAAATAATAAGGTCGGCTACTTGTTGGGTGGTTTTGAGTTGATAGTTTGGCTGATAACGAAAAGCATTACCAGAATAAGAAGCAACAATAATTATTATTAACAAAGGAATACCAAGTAGTTTAATTTTGGAAATAAGAAAACCGACTAATAAAAAGACTACAGGAAAAAGGAAAGCAAAATAATGATCATAAATATGTTGTTTATACAAAGCCAGAGCCACTATTCCAGAAAATAACCAAAAGAAAACATACCAAAAAGATCGTAGACCCGCCTGCCGGCTGGGCAGGTGATAGATCGTAGATCGTTGAGATTTTTTTAAAAAAAGACAAACAAAACAGATTGTAAAAAGAATGCTAATGGCTAAGCCAAAAGTTTCAATTTTGCCACCAAGTAAACTGGTATTAATTTGATTAAAGAGGCTAGGAATCTCGGGAACAGCTTTGTAGGCCTTGATATTAACAGTAGTTTCTCGTTGAGTGAAGAAAGTTAATAAAGCTTTAATATTTTGACCATTGTGTTTTAAATCAAAAAGAATTTGAGGAGTTAGAGATAAAATAAAGACAAAAGCAGCAAAAAAAGTATTGATTAAAAATGATTTAAGCTCGGGTGATTTTTTCTTGATGATTTGATAGAGAGCAAAAAGCCAATAGATTCCAACAAAAGGCAATAAGGCTAAACCAAGATAATGACTGTTCATGACCATTACAAAAGAAAGCGAGGCAAAAATAAAGTTTTTGTATTGTTTAGTTTTGAAAGCTTGGAAAAAGAAATAAACAAAAAGTAAACTAAAGAAAGCCATTATGTTTGGATTCCAAATGAAATTGGAATATTTAATAGCAACTGGAGAAATAGCAAAAAGAAAAGCAGAAACATAACCAGTGGATTGGTTGAACCATTTTTTACCGATGAAATAGACCAAATAGACAGTGGCAATATTAATTAAAGCAATAAAAATAGCCGGACCAAGAGGACTAAAATTAGCTAAAAGGAGAGATGGAGCAATTAAATAATAGAAGAATGGG
>CAYUUU010000011.1:0-14044 GCA_964448065.1 uncultured Gammaproteobacteria bacterium | reverse complement strand
AAATGTCATGTTGCTGTTAACAAGGAAATTATTGATACTCAAAAAACTTGTCCAGAATGTGGCAACGATAAATTAGAGGCCGTTAAAGCTACTGAAGTTGGTAATATTTTTAAGTTAAGAACTAAATTTTCTAAAGCTTTTAATTTTTATTATTCTGACAAGGACGGTCAAGATAAAATTGTAGAAATGGGTTGTTATGGTTTTGGTCCTTCCCGAACCATGGGTACAATTGTGGAAATTTGTAATGATGACAAAGGTATAATTTGGCCAAAAGAAATTGCTCCATATCAAGTTCATTTAGTTGGTCTAGATTTATTCGATGAAAATATCAAAACCAAGGCTGAAAAACTCTATCAAGATTTATTAGATAAAAATATTGAAGTTTTATATGATGATCGAGCTGATGTTACTGCTGGAGCCAAATTTGCCGATGCTGATTTAATTGGTAATCCAATTCGTTTAGTAGTCAGTAAACGAAGCTTGGAAAATGGGGGAGTTGAATTTAAAAACAGAAACGATAGTAAATCTGAAATTGTTACCTTTGAAAATATTTTTAAAAAAATATAAATTTTGAAATTAGAATTTTAGATTTAGAAATTATTGTCTAAATAATATATACTGTATTTATGGCTAAACGTGGTCGTAAGAAAAAAAAGATAATTCCTGGTTTAAAATTAAAACCAGAAACAACCAGAACAATATTTTTTATATTTTTTCTGGTGTTTTCAATTGTTTCTTTAATTTCCTTTTCTCAAACTGGAACTTTTTTAACCACCTTAAATTCATTTTTAGTTTCTCAATTTGGATTAATTTCTGTTTTTGTTCCATTTATTTTGCTTTTAATTGCTTTTGTTTTTGCCAAAATTAAAACTCCATTAAAAGAATTAAATGTTTCTTTTGGTTCAATTCTTATGTTTATTTCTTTGCTTGGATTTTTAAAGCAGGGTAATATCGGCATATTTTTAGCTAACGAGTTATCCAGTATTTGTGGAAATATTGCTACTTTTTTTATTTTTTTCTTTTTATGTATTGTTGGTTTTGTAATCCTTTTTGATACTAATATTGGTCAAATAGTCAAATTTTTTATCAACACTTTCAAATTAATTAAAAAATATACCGTTGGTAATAAAACTAAAGATAAAAAAACTAATGATAAAAAACTTTTTCCTTCAGATGTTATTCCTTCATTTTCAGACAAAATAACTAGCCCTAAAGAAGATCCTGCTGTTGTTAATGTTGCTCCAATTCTAAAACCTGTTTCTAATGAACCATCATTACCAATATCTTCTCCAAGTAATCAAATTTGGGAATATCCTCCAATTACTATTTTCGATGGAACTCCAGGTGCTCAAGCTAATCGTGGAGACATTAATGAAAATGCCCAAATTATCGAAAAAACTCTTGATTCGTTTGGTATCAGAGCCAAAGTTGTCGAAGTCAATAAATCTCCATCAGTTACTCAATATGCTCTAGAAGTAGCTTTGGGAACCAAATTAACTAAAATTTTAAGTCTTAGTAATGATTTAGCTATGGCTCTTTCTGCTCCTGGTGGTCAAATTCGTATTGAAGCTCCAATTCCAGGTCGAGCTTTTGTTGGTATTGAAGTTCCAAATAAATCACTTGAAGTAGTACCTCTTCGAAAAATTCTTGAATCTGAGGCTATGAAAAATGCTAAAAACAAAATTACTGTACCATTAGGTTTGGATGTGGCTGGTAATGCCAAAGTTGCTGATATTGCCAAAATGCCACACGTTTTAATCGCTGGTCAAACTAATTCTGGTAAATCCGTCTGTGTTAATTCTTGGATTTGTAGTGTTTTATTTCATGCCTCTCCAGATGAAGTTAAAATGATTATGGTCGATCCAAAACGAGTTGAATTAACTCCATACAATAATATCCCTCATCTTTTAACCCCAGTTATCGTTGAACCAGAAAAAGTAGTTTCTGCCCTGAAATGGGCCGTAAGCGAAATGGAACGACGTAATAAATTATTTTCTGAAGTTAATGTTAAAAATATCGAAGGTTATAATAATCTTTCTGGTTTTCAATCACTTCCTTATATTTTAATTATTATCGATGAATTGGCTGATATTATGTTATTTTCTCCATCTGAAGTTGAAGACAACATTTGTCGTTTAGCTCAAATGGCACGAGCTTCAGGTATTCATTTAATTTTAGCCACTCAACGTCCTTCCGTTAATATTGTTACTGGTTTAATCAAAGCCAATATTCCTACTCGTATTTCTTTTGCTGTCGCTTCACTTATGGACTCTAGAGTTATCTTGGATAGTCCAGGTGCCGAGAAACTACTTGGTCGAGGAGACATGCTTTATGGTGCTTCTGATGTTCCAAAACCACTTCGTGTTCAAGGCTGTTATGTTTCCGAAAAAGAAATTACTTCATTGGTAGAGTTTATTAAAAGTAAAAAGACTGCCAATTATGATGATAGTCAAATCCTTGGTCAACCAGTAGCTGTTCCTGGCAGTAAAACTGGCAGTGTTACAGTTGGTTCTTCTGAAGGTCGAGATCCAATGTTTGATCAAGCTGTTAAATTAGTTCAAGAAACTGGTAAGGCTTCAGCTTCTCTTATGCAACGTCGTTTAAAATTTGGTTATGCCAGAGCTGCTCGTGTTCTAGATGAAATGGAAGAAGCTGGATTAATTGGTCCAAGTAATGGAGCTAAAGCCAGAGAAATTTTTATGCAGCATGCCACCAGTGATAATTCTGGAGAACAATAATCACTATGTTTTGTGCCTCATCTTTACTTAAAAATACTCGTCTGGACAAAGAATATGAATTAGCTGATATTGCCAAAAAACTCAAAATTAATTCTAAATATTTAAAAGCCATCGAAGATGACGATGTTTCTAATTTCCCTCAGGAACCATATTGTTCTTTAATGGTCAAAGAATATGCTGATTATTTAGGTCTAAATGGTCATGATGTTTTATCACTTTTTCGTCGAGACTTTGAACAAAAGAAAAAAACAAAATCTTTAAAAAAAGAATCTTTTTCTTTTACTCCTCAAATAACTTTTGCTGTTTCTATTTTTTTGATAATTTTTCTTTTTGGTTTTTATTTAATTTTTGAATATATTAAATATAATCAGCCACCAAAATTAAAAATTAATTGGCCAACTGAATCAACCATTATCGATAATAGTTTTACCTTAAATGGAGTTACCGATCCTGAGTCTACAGTCAGAGTTAATCAAGATTTAATTATTGTTGATACTAAGGGAAATTTTTCCAAAAAAATTAATCTTAATCAAAACAGTGAAACCAAAATTATTATTGAATCAAAATCTCCTAGTGGTAAAACTACTATCGAGGAAAAAATTTTAAAATAGTTTATACTTAATTATGGACATCACTCAAATAATTATTATTGTCAGTCTAATTGCTATAACTACTATTATTGTTCTTTGTGGTATTTATTTTATAAAATTTTTAAAAGATTTAAATGTTACCCTAAAAAAGACCAATCTTATTTTAGACGATACTCACATTATTACCGATTCAGTAGCCAAACCAGTTTCTTCTTTTTCTGAAGTTCTTATGGGTTTAAAAAATGGTTTTTCTTTTTTTAACAATTTAACCAGAGATAAAAAGAAAGATGACTAATTCAGACAAAAATCAAAATTCTGGTTTTGTTTTTGGAATGGCTCTAGGGGTTGCTGTTGGTGCAATTTCGGCTATTTTGGTTCAAAAAAATAGTCAACCAGAAACAGTTGAAAATTTTGAAGACAAAGTAAAAAAGTTTTTTCAAGATTTAATTAAAGATAATAATTTTTCCAAACAACCATCTGTTTCTAAAAAAGAAATTATTAACAATGAAGAAGAAATTATTTCTCCAGTTGTTATCAAAAAGAAAGTTGCTCCTAAAATGTTTGTCAAACCAAAACGGTAAAAAATAAGATGTCCCGATTTATCGGGACAGAGGGGTTTTAACTTGATATAATCATCTTTATGAAAGCTCGCGAATTAAAGGAAAAATTCATCAATTTTTTCGTTTCTCAAAAACATATCGAAATTCCCTCAAGTAATTTGATCCCCGAAAATGATCCAACCACTCTTTTTATTTCGGCTGGAATGCAACAATTAGTTCCATATTTTACTGGCAAACTACATCCACTCGGTAAACGTTTAACTGATGTTCAAAAATGTATTCGAACTGGTGATATTGATGAAGTTGGCGATTCTTTTCATCATACATTTTTTGAAATGCTTGGTAATTGGTCTCTTGGCGATTATTTTAAAACCGACATGATTCCTTGGTCTTATAAATTTTTAACTCAAGAATTAAATATTAACTCCAAAAATCTTTTTGTTACTTGTTTTGCTGGCAATAAAAATGCCCCCAAAGATGAAACCAGTGCTTCCGTTTGGAAATCTTTAAGTGTTAATGAAGATAATATTATTTATCTTGAAGATAATTGGTGGGGTCCAGCTGGACTTACTGGTCCTTGTGGTCCCGACAGTGAAATGTTTATTGACACCGCTCCAGAATTGCCTAAGGTAGATTTTAAAACAGGGGATAAACAAGGTCGTTATTTGGAAATTTGGAATGATGTTTTTTTGGAATATAACAAAAATGCCGATGGTACTTTTTCTAAATTAACCCAACAAAATGTTGATACTGGTATGGGAGTTGAAAGAACGACCACAATTTTGTCCGGTTTTTCTGATAATTATTTAACTGAAATTTGGCAACCAATTATTAAAAAAATCGAAGAACTTTCAAAACAAAGATATAGCAATAATCTTTGCACAAAAGAAATGAGAATTATTGCTGATCATGTTAAAGCCGCTGTTTTTATGATTGCTGATGGAGTCGAACCTTCCAATAAAGAAGCTGGTTATGTTCTTCGTCGTTTAATCCGACGAGCTATTCGACAAGGAAAATTATTAGGCATTGAAACTAATTTTATTTCTCAAATTGCCAATTCTGTTTTAGATAATCAAGATAATTATGCTGGCATTTATCCAGAATTAAATGAAAACCGCGACAAAATAATTTCCATTCTTGATGCCGAAGAAAATAAATTCCGAAAAACTTTAAACAATGGTCTTCGCGAAATTAATAAATTAATCGAAAGGAACAAAAGTGTTTCTGGTAAAGAAGCTTTTACTCTTTATGAAAGCTTTGGTTTTCCTGTTGAAATGATTCAAGAAGAATTAATCAAAAATGATTTAACTTTAGATATTAATGAATTTAATCAAGCCAAAGAAGACCATTCTAAGCAATCGCAAACTTTATCTGCTGGCAAATTCAAGTCTGGACTGGCAGATAATTCTGAAATTATTACTAAATATCACACCGCTACTCATTTACTTCACTCTGCTTTGCGAAAAATTCTAGGTGACCATGTTCAACAATCTGGTTCCAATATTACCGCTGAAAGATTACGTTTTGATTTTTCTCACTCTGACAAGCTGACATCTGATCAACTGAAATCTGTCGCAGATTTAGTTAATCAACAAATAAAATTAAATTTGCCAGTTATTATGGAAACTATGCCTTTTGTTGAAGCTCAAAAACAAAATGCTATTGCTTTTTTTGGTAGTAAATACCCAGAAATTGTTTCTGTTTATACGATTGGAAATCAAGATAATTATTTTTCTAAAGAAGTTTGTACTGGTCCTCATGTTACCAACACCAGTCTTCTTGGACAATTCGAAATTATAAAAGAAGAATCTGCCGGTTCTGGTAAACGCCGTATCTACGCTATTTTAAAATAGGCTAATTTGTTGAAAATATAGTATTCTAATAGTAATGAGTAGTAATGGTTTTTGGTTATTTTATTTTGAAGACAATTCGATTATTGTATCTTTGATTTCCTATGCCAATAATCGTTATTTTGTTAATTCAATCGGTTCTCAAATTGAATTTGATATTAATAATCTAGATTCTATTATTGAAGCTGCCGATAAATCTCTTTCTGATGCTGCTGAAAAAATAAATTTACCTCCAGAATCAGAACCAGAAACCGCTGGTTTAGTTCTGCCTTCCCATTGGATTGGAATTGATGGCAAAATTTTACCCCACAAAACTACTTTAATTTTTCCTCTTCTTAAAAAATTAGATCTTCAAGCAACCGGTTTTATTCCTAACGATGAGGCTATTGTTGAAGAATCAAACAAAAAAGATTCTTTTCCAGCAAGCTTTATTTCTTTATTTATCGATAAGCAATCTTTTACTATTTCTTTAGCTTATTTAGGTAAAATTAAACGCCGAATTAAAAAAGATTTTGACACTGATTTTAATCCTCAATTAGTTGAAAATGCTATTTTGGAATTAAATTCTGAATCTACTCTTCCTCCTCAAATTATAGTTCATGGTCAAATTGATCAACCAATAATTGAACAATTAAAAAGTTTTCCTTGGGTTGGTAAAAAGGATGTTGAAACTTTTCTTCATTTTCCTGAAATAAAAATTTTAAATTATTCAGATTTAATCAACATATTTTTTAAAGCTATTACTTCTCAATCAATTTCTGACGAAGAAATTAATTCAGAACCAAGTTTATCTTTAGATAAAGAAGAAGTTGTTGTTGATCAAGAACCAGAACCAGAAACAGAATTTGAATCAAAGTCAGAATTATTAGAAACAGATACTTTATCAGATAATCTCCAGAATCCAGAAGATGAATTAGAAGAAGTCGATCCTTCCTTTCTCGGGTTTTCTTCACAACCAAATTTACCACCAGAACCAATTATTGAAACCAAACTTCCTCAAATAACTATCGATCAATTGCCTCAAAATTATGAAACAGTAATTGAAGACCAACCAATAAAAGATAAACCAAGTTTTTCATTTAAAATTCCAAAAATTAATTTCAAATTACCAAAAATTAAAACTAATAAAATAATTTTTCTTCCCATTATTTTATTTTTAGCTGTTTTAACCA
Organism: uncultured Gammaproteobacteria bacterium; assembly: GCA_964448065.1. Lineage (GTDB taxonomy): Bacteria > Patescibacteriota > Microgenomatia > UBA12405 > UBA12405 > WARW01. Next base: position 7,134 of record CAYUUU010000011.1, on the reverse strand, counting down.
TCTTATTTTTTTCTAAAACCAATATTATTGTTTTCTTAACACCTTACGAATTTAATAAAAAAATATCCCTAACTCTAGATTCAACTGCTACTGATATTAATAGTAAAACTATTCCTGTCGATAAAAAAACTATTACTATTAATTCTTCAGCCAATATTCCTACTACAGGTAAAAAAACTATTGGAGAAAAAGCCACTGGAGAAATTACTATTTTTAATAAATTAGACAAGTCCCAAACCTTACCTAAAGGAACAGTTTTAATAACTGCAGACAATAAACAATTTGAACTAATCAATCAAGTAATTGTTCCTTCAAGTAGTTCAGATCTAAATTTAGGGGTTATTACTCTTGGTCAAAGCAAAACTTCAGTTTCTGCCAAAGATATTGGTCCAGAATACAATCTCAACAAAGATACCCAACTTTCTTTTAAAGATTTTCCTCAAACTTCTCTAGTTGCCAAAATCTCTCAAAATTTATCTGGTGGAACTAAACAAGATATTCCGGCTGTTAGTGACCAAGATAAAGTTAATGTTGAAGCTCAATTAACCAAAAATATGGAATCTAGTATTAATCAGCGAATTGAACAGGAAATGATTAATTCAACCGACCTTATTAAATCAACAATTCAAACTAAAAATAGTAAAACTGAATTAAATCGTGAAGTTGGTGAAGAAGCCAATGAATTAACAGCTACTATCGAATCAACTATTACTGTTTTTGCTCTAAAAACCGATTCTAAAGATAAAATAATTAAATATTTTCTAGCCTCAGAAGATGGTTTTTCTAAATCGGATATTAATTCCAAAGATTTTTCCCTAGATTTTAAATTAAATAAAATTACTGCTGATAATGCCACTGGTGATTTAGTAATTACCGGAAAATCTTTACCAAAAATTGATATAAATCAACTTCAAAAGAAATTAACATTAAAAACCTCAAAACAAATTTCTAGTTTTATTAAAACTTCTATTCCAAGGGCTTATAATTTTAATGTTAAAATGGTTCCAGAATTTATACCAATTTCTCCAATTAATTCTAAAAATATTTTTATTCAAATTAAAACAGAATCTTTGTGAGTTATATCTATTTAAAAAAAACACCAAAAAATAAGAAGATTATCAGCAAAAAGAAAAAATTAGCTTTTTTGTTGGCAATTTGTGGTTTTCTATTTTTTTCTTCAGCCCTATTTCCAATTATTAAATTTCAATTAGGTTATTCATTGAAATTTAAACAAATGATTAATCCTTTATCGTCTCAATCATATAATCAAAATGGTAATGTTTTAGGAGACATGACTACTGATTATACCCAATTATCAAATTGGTTTGAACCAAATTCATCTTCTGATAAACCAGTTTTATTCGAAGGGGAACATACTACTTATAAAATTTCCATTCCCAAACTTAAAGTTAAAGATGCCATAGTTACCGTTGGAAGCATGGATTTAACCAAAAGTTTAATTCAATATCCCCAAACAGCTCTTCCAGGTCAACTGGGTAATGCTGTCGTTTTTGGCCATTCAGTTTTACCTCAGTTTTTTAATCCAAAATCATACTTAACCATCTTTGCTACTTTGTATAAACTTGAAATCGGCGATGAAATTTACATTAAATATGGTTCTATAGAATATAAATATATTGTTACTAAAATGTTTGAAGTAAAACCTACCGATCTTTCAGTTTTAGATCAACGTTTTGATCAAAGATTATTAAGTTTAATTACTTGTAGTCCTCCTGGAACCTATCTTCGTCGATTAGTTGTTCAATCAGTTTTATCTGAAAATTAATTATGAATTATTTAGCCATAGATTATGGTACTAAAAGAATTGGTTTAGCCATTACAGTTATGGATATAATTTCTCCAATTAATGCTATTTCCAATGATAAATTTGTTTTTGATAATTTAAATAAGATCATTTTTGATTATAAGATAGATAAAATTTTTGTTGGTATTTGTGAAGGCGAGTTTGCTATTAAAACTAAAAAGTTTGTGAAGGAACTTCAGTCTATGGTAAAATTACCTATCGAGACAATTGAAGAATCAGTTAGCACTATTGAGGCTACAAAACTTTTTTCTGATAATCAAAAAAAGAAAAAAGATTACAAAAAATCAATTGACTCAATGTCTGCTGCTATTATTCTAAGACGTGCTACTAATTTTTAGTTAAAAGTTAAATAAAAATATGATTAAAAATCTTATTGCTCCAGTTCAAGCATGGTTAATATCACAAGGTCGATGTGTAGGTTGTGGCACTCCACTATCAAACGGAACAGAAAAAAAAGTTAGAGAAAACATTACTGTCACCTGCAATAAATGTGGTCGAATTTTTATTCGAAATCCTAAAAATAATTCTTACCGACGCGCTTTATTTGATGAAATCTAGTTTGTAATGATTAAAAAAATATTTATTCTATTTTTATCCTTGATTTTTTTGGTTGTTTTAAGTGGTTTTGGTTTTTTATATATAAACAACAAACCAGTTTATACAGATAATACTTCTAAAATTTTTGTTGTTAAATCTGGTGTTGGTATTAAACAAATAGCCCAAGATTTGGAAGATAAAAAAATTATTAAAAATAAATATGTTTTTTTATTTTACAGTTATAAACTTTCTTTAAACAAAAAAATTCAAGCTGGAAATTTTAAATTGTCATCAAATCTAACCACCAAAGAAATTGTTTTGAAACTTTCTAAAGGGGGAGTTACCGATTATTGGTTAAAAATTATTGATGGTACCAGAGTTGAAGAATTAACCACTAGTTTTCCAGATAATATTTCTTTTACTGGCAAAGATTTTGTTGCTAAAACCAAATCACTTCAAGGTTATATCTATCCAGACAGTTATTTAATTCCTCAATATTTTACTATTGAGCAAGTTTTAGATACTATTCAATCTAATTTTAATCAAAAATTTACTAAAGCCAAGGTTGGGACTACCAATACCAAACTTACCGACAAACAAATTGTTGTTTTAGCTTCCATTATTGAAAGAGAAGCTCGAACTCTAAAAGTTAAACAAGCAGTTGCTGGAGTTTTAATGAATCGACTTAGTATTAATATGCCTTTTCAATCAGATGTTACTATTCAATATATTCGCGATTCCAAAACTAAACCCGTAAAATATTGGCAAGATATAAATTCGTCCGATATTTCCATTGTTTCTCCATACAATACTTATAAAAATCCTGGCCTTCCACCTGGTCCAATTTGTAATCCTGGTTATGATTCTTTATATGCTGCTTTTCATCCAACCGAATCAGATTATCTCTATTATCTTACCGGTAACGATGGAGTCATGTATTATGCTAAAACTTTCGACCAACACAAATCCAATATTGCCAAGTACTTAGTTAAATAATTTATCTTGTGTCACCTGCCTGCTGTCAGGCAAGTTGCGAGGAGGTAAGACGTGGCAACCTCATTCAATAATAAAAAATTTTATAAAAATTATTTAGCCCTCCATTTTCAAGGGCGGGTGGGTTTTACTTTTTATTTATCAAATCATTCAATATATTCCATCGTCTTTTCTTTTCTTTCATTGGCACTTCATCTTTGTAAAGTTTAGCCGAAACAGTTCCTTTTCTTGGGGAATATTTATTAATATAACCAATTTCAAAACTAACTTCTTTGCATAATTTAACCGTATTTTCAAAAGCTGCCTCATCTTCTCCTGGAAATCCAATAATAATATCAGTACTAAATCTGACATCTGAAATCCGAGATCTGATTCTCTTGACTAAATCCAAATATTCGCCAGATGTATATCCTCGATTCATTTTTTTTAACACTTCGTCATCACCAGCCTGAAAAGGTAAATGAAGTAATCTATCAATGTTTGGATATTTGGCAATGGTTTCAATTAATTCATCAGAAAAATCCCAAGGATTACTACTCACAAAAGAAATTTTCTCTAAATCTTTTTTGGCCACTTCCTCTAAGAGTTTTGGGAATAAACTATAAAATCTCTTTTTCCCCATATGTACTACTGTTTTTTCTGATATCTGAGAACTGGCATCTAACATCTTAATTAAGTCACTTCCGTAGGAATTTACATTTTGACCAATCAACATCACTTGTTTAAATCCGTTAGTAATTGCTTTATCTATATCTTTTAAAATATCATCCATTTTTCGGGAAATTTCTGCCCCTTTAGCAAAAGGCACAATACAATAACTACAAAAATTACTGCATCCAAAACTAATCGGAATTAAAGCTGTTTCAGTTTTTCCTCTCAATGGTTCAATATCAAAACTAATTTCTTCAATTGGTAAAAATTCTGATACGGTTGGAAAATCTCTTTTTAATTGAGCTATTTTTTTGCCAGTTTTATCTCTGTTGGCCAATCCGGCCAAACATCCAGTTACTATTATTTTAATCTGAGATCTGGCATCTGACATCTGAGATCTATTATATTTATCTATCTCATTAATTAATCCATAAACTCTGTTTTCCGCTGATTCTCGAATAATACAGGTATTAATCACCACCAAATCAGCTTCTTTCCAATTTTCTACCTCTTCATATCCTTTATTCCAATAAAAAGTCTTAATTCTTTCCGAATCAGCAGTATTTCCAATACACCCAAAAGTTTTAATAAAAATTTTCTTAGAGGAATTTATCATTGCCAATTTTATCAGATTAGTTTTGTTTAGCTAGTTTTTTAGCTACCACACATAAACTTACTCCAGTCGTTATTAAAATAATTGTTGGTAACGATGTTCCAGCTGTTGGTAAAGTTTCTCCACTTCCACTCCCAATCGCCGTGTAATCAACATTTTCTGCCCCTAAAGTAAGAATAAAACTAATAGTCGATCCACTATTGGTTAAAACAATAGTATGGTCTCCATCGGTCAACGACCCTGGGTTATAAGTCCAACTTCCTGAAGCATCTGCAGTTACCTTATTTTCGGTTCCATCAATTGAAATGGTTACTTCACTGGCAGCAGCCGCTTGTCCAATCATTATTGGAGTTGATCCTGAATACCACCAATGAGAAATTTGTCTGCCACTAGTGTCAACTTGTCCAATAGACTGTAAGTTAAAACCACTAGCCAAAATAGCTTTTGTTGAAAAAACAAATAATCCAAACATTAGAAGTAAACACCACAATCTTTTCATAATTAAATACTATCGATTTTTAATAATATTTGCAATATTAATCAACAGATGAGAACATTATCTTATGACTGATTTAAATAAAAATTCAACATTAGCCAATAATCTCGTTTCTTCAATCACTCCAGTTGACAATTTGCCACCAGAAAATCCTTCAAAATATGCTGAAGTTTTAAATCAATATTCTCAGTCAAAACCCGAAACTAATCCAGAAACAGAATCTAAATCCAACTCATGGACAGAAAATCTTCCAAAAACCGAATCAGAATCTACTGGTAGTGAGCCTGCCGAATCTATTCCAGAAACCCAAACAGAAACAACCCCAAATATTGAGCCAACTCCTCAACTAGAAATCACTCCAGAACCAGAAATTGAAGTAACCCCAGAACCAACATTTTTCGAGAAAACTCCAGATCAAATTAAACAAGAAATCAGTCAAATTTTAGATGATAGATCTACCGATTCATCTTCAAATATTATTCCTCCTTCAACTTCCAAAATTAATATTTTTCAAATTATTTTTGTTGTATCTTTAGTTATTTTTTTAATTGTTGTTAGTGCTGTCGTTTTTACTTATTTTAAAAGTCAAAAAACTCCATCTGAGATCCGAGATCTGACACCTACCCAGACGGCAGGCGGGTCTGACATCTCAATTACTCCAACTCCATCATCTTCAGTTACCTGTTTTCTTAATGATAAAACCTATAAAGTAGGGGAATCATTTCCATCTGCCGACGGTTGTAATACTTGTAGTTGTTCTGAAAATGGTTCAATCACTTGTACTGAAAAAGCCTGTGAATCCACCTCATCAGCTAAAAAATTACCAACTCCAACAATTACCAAATCAGCTACTAGCTCATCAAAAATTAAAACAACTCTAACCCCAACTCCTTAACCTAAACCTGCTTGTTGATAATACTTGACAAAGGCTTTATAATGTCCCTATTCGGTCGAGCCGTTGGAACATAACTCGTCCCTTTTTTTTAATAATTAAATTTTGTTGATGCCTTCTATTAAAAGAATTCAATGGGGAAAAAAGTACCCAAACCTTCCTAAGTTAGATTTAATTAATATTCAAAAAGAATCCTGGAAAGATTTCCTAGACCGAGAACTAAAAGAAACCGTCCAATCAATCTCACCAATCTCCGACTATACTGGCAATAACTGGCAACTTGAACTTGGTTCACTTACCTACGATCCTATCACCGTATCTCCAGATTTGGCCAAAAGAAAGGGTTTAAATTATACTATTCCTGTTAAAATAAAAGCTACTCTTACCAACAAAAGAACTGGCACTGTAAAAGAAGAAGAAGTCTTTTTCTTAAATCTTCCAACCATGACTGATGAAGGAACCTTCATTGTTAATGGTATTGAAAGAGGAGTTATTAATCAATTGGTCCGATCTCCTGGTGTTTATTTCACTGGTGAAAATGATCCAGCTACTGGTAAAACTCTTTATAATGCTGAAATCCGTCCAGTTCGCGGTTCTTGGTTAGAATTTTTCGTTGGTAAAAAAGATGTAATTTTTGCCAGAATCGATCGTAAAAAGAAATTTCCAGCTACTATTCTCTTAAGAGCTGCTTGTCAAATGTCCGACAAACAAATGATTGCTGAATTTGGTGATTATATTTCTCATACTATTCAAGCTGATATTGCTAAAACCCCAGAAGAAGCCGTTTTGGAATTCTATCGAAAACTTCGTCCAGGTGAACCTGTAGTTCTAGAAAATGCTCAAAAATTCTTTGATGAAAGATTTTTTGATTTACGTACTTACGAATTAGGTAATGTTGGTCGATATAAAATTAATAAGAAATTTAATTCTAATTTTGATGATACTAACAAAGAAAACTGGGTTATTAAAAAAGAAGATTTAGTTTCTACTGTTAAGTATTTGGTTCAACTTCAAAATGGAGTTGTTACTAAACTTGATGACATAGATAGTTTAGCTAACCGACGTCTTCGATGTTGTGGTGAAATCGTTTCTCAAATTGCTATTCGTCCAGCTTTAGCTAGATTTGA
>CAYUUU010000010.1:0-14615 GCA_964448065.1 uncultured Gammaproteobacteria bacterium | reverse complement strand
TTTAATCTTTTTCATCCAAGCAAAAATAGCATTAAAACATAAATATATAAATGGTGCTGGTACAAAACTTCCCAATAAACTAACTAAAAACACCATCCAAGGATTAATATGATAACCAATTATTCCAACTGGAATTGCCCCTCTTTGTTCAATCAAAGGCACCATTGAAATCAAAAATATGTAGAGTAATTTCATTTTTAAAGTTTACTGTCTTTTCAAAAACATTTCCACTACTAATTTAGCCACATTAATTCCAGTTGATTTTTCAAACCCTTGAAATTGACATTGTCGATTAACTTCCAAAACGTAACTTTCCCCTTCTTCATCTTTCATAATATCCACTCCGCAATAATCCAAACCACAAACTTTAGCCACTTTTTCCGCAATTTGTCTATCATTTTCCGACAAATTCCATTTTTCCACATTTCCACCCAAACTAAAATTACTTCTAAATTCCTCTCCCACTGCCGATCTTTTCATGGCTCCAATCGCTTGTCCATTCAAAACAATTATTCTTAAATCCCATTTAGTTGGTAAATATTTTTGCCACAAAAACATTCCTACATTTTTTTCATTTATTTTTTTAACAAAATGTTTTAATTCTTTAAAATTTTCAAATTTTCGGACTGATTTTCCCTGAAATCCTTTTTCATGTTTTGCAATTACTGGCCAACCAAAACTTTCAGACCCGCCCTTTTCAAGGGAGGGGTCTTGGGGATGGGTTTCAAAAAAGTTTAAAACCTGTTCTTTTGTATAAAAAATCTTAGTTGGAATAATTGGAATATCGTTTTCCAAAAACACTCCATGTTGAGAAATTTTTCCCATTCTGGTCCAATTTAAATAACCCTTATGATTAACCGCCAAAATTGGTTTTTCTGTTGGGGCAGACCCCTGTGTCTGCCCTTCTAATAGTCGAATTGCCAAATTTCTAGCTTCCGTATATTTTCCCGATCTAGTTCCCGCCACTCTAAACCACATTCCCAATGTATTTTCTCTATTAATTTCCTCTCCTTTAACAAAAACCTTAGTTTTTCCATTTTCCAAACTGAAAGTTAAATCTTTATACAAAGCTCTATTAACTTCCACTCCTAATTTTTTAGCTTCAATTTCAAGTCTATCAACTTCAAATTGGCTTTGTCTAAGCGACATTGTAAATGTAACAATTTTTTTATTCATATTTTTATTAAAAATTAAATAATTAAATGCGAAGTAATCAATTTTTCAAAGCACAGCGAACGCGTGACGCGAAGCGGACAGCCCGAAGGTAGCGAGCACTGTAAAAATTTGGTTACGAGCATAATTATTTTTTCAAAGATACTAAAAATTTAACAATTTCTGCTGGCACATCAATTCCTGTAGCTTGCATAAAACCTTTAAACTGAGGCCCTTTATTAACTTCCCAAATAACCGGTTTTTTTAAATCAAAATCTCTAAAAGCCACATCCACTCCGGCCACGGCCAATCCACACACCTTAGCTGCTTTTACAGCCAATTGTTTAATTTCTTCTGGCAATTCGGCTACTTCCACTTTACCGCCAGCCGAATAATTATTTTTAAATTCAGCCACCGACTGACTACTTCTTTTCATTACTCCCAATACTTTATCTCCCAACACTAAAACTCTAAAATCCCCATCATTAGGAATATATTCCTGAAGCATATATCTTTTACCTTCATCTGTTTCGCTTTTTCTTAAATCTCTGACCAATTTTTCCATCTCCTCCAAATTATCAACCTTAAAAACTCTAGTTCCTCTATCCCCACCACTGCCCTTAATAATTACAGGAAAAATAAAAGGCTTCGCAACAACAGACTCACCTGAGGCCAAAAAATTATCAGAAGAAGCCAAGTCTTTCATTGTTTCATATAAATACCACAAACTTCCATAAATTGTTTTTGGCACCTCAATCCCCGCTTCTTTCAATATCAACATTTGCCAAGCTTTACAAGCCATATCTGGTTTTCCATATCTAACCAATGGATCAATTACCACCACATCATCTCTAGTTATACTATTAATAATCAAATCTACTTCTTCCCAATGTTTTCCAGTGGTTCTAAAAAATAACACATCATAATCATCTGCTTTTTTATATTTAGTAATTTTTTGAATTTTACTCTCTTCGGCTAAGTTTGGTCTAATCAAAACTTTTTTAGTTTCCGTATCAAAACAAACTCGATTATAAGAAATTAAAGTTAAATTTACATTTAATTTTTTGGCCGCTTTTTTTAACAACACTAAATGTTGACTAATTTTCCCTCCAAAAAATATTGCTATTTTTGTCATATTTTTAATATTATTAATTCTTAATTTTTAATTATTAATTACTTTTTTGCACTAACTAAGAATCCTCCTAAATCTTTTCTCCCTAATAAAAATTTAGTTCTCAACTTACTTCTATCAGCCACATTCAAAGCCGTCATAATCTTTTTCCCATTAATCCAAAAAGTTACCCCTATTACAGGTCTATCTTTATGTTTACCTAAACTCGATTTATAATTTCGATAATATAAAACTCTTTCCGAAGTTAAAAGACCCAGTTTTTCAGCCAAAGTTCTATCAATTGAGCTTCTAAAAGCTCCCGTATCTACCTTGGCTCTTACCTCCACAATTCTATGTTTACCATTTTTAATTACCGGACTTTTTTGTAACAAAGGTTTAAATCCTTTTGGAATTTTTACTTTAATAATTTCCAATGGTTTAACTGTTTTTTGTTTTTCTTTTTCTTCAACTTTTTCAAAAAAACTTTCTCCAAACAAATATTTAGCCAAAGTAATAGCATGATCGACACTTCTAACATTAATTTCATCTACTTTTTCTATTCTCGATTTCAATCCAGCCTTATTACAAACTTGAATCGACAATCCAGGTCTAGCATTAACTTCCAACACCATTGGTCCTTTTTCTTTATCCAATACCACATCAACTCCCACAAATCCCAAAGTTGGAATTGCTTTTTGTGAATTAATTCCTGTTTCCAAAATTTCTCGCCAAAATGGAATTTTAATTCCATTAACTTTTCGATTCTTTTTTTTGGCATGATCAAATATTCTATATATAGTATCTCCATTCCCCTCTAATCCAAAAGTGGTTATTCCAGTTGCCAAATCAATTCCCAAACCAATTGCTCCCTGATGTAAATTAGCTTTACCTCCACTTTTTTCAGTTGGCACTCTCAACATGGCCATTACTGGAATTTGATTATAAACAATTACTCTAATATCTGGAGTTCCCGATTTGGTTAATGCTAAAAACAATGGATGAATTTTAATTCTTTCTTCAATCAAAACTTTATCTGGCATATTATGCAAACTATATTTACCGGCCAAAATCTCCTGACATTGCATTTTCAAATCTCCAGTAGTCACCATTTCTCCATTCATTTTTTGCCATTCTCCCGCCCATTTTCCTCTTTTTCGAATAATTAATATCCCTTCTCCACCATAACCAGATTCTGGTTTAATCACAAAATTTCCTTCCAAACCTACCCAATTAAAATTTTCAATCTCCTTAGCTTCCTTAAATCTAGCTATCAATTTAGGCACCATCACTCCATTTTTAGCCAATATTTTTTTAGTTTTATATTTACTATCCGCAATTGCCTTACCACTAGCTGTGTTTTTTCTAAGATAAATCTTATTTCTCTCATTTATAGTCAAAAATTGATGATATTGTTTTAAATTAAACATTGGTTTTTATAATTAAATTATTCCCTGCCCTGTCAAGGGAAGGGTTAGGGAAGGGTTTAGAGGGATTTTTTCTTTTCTCGTATTGCCTTTTTAAATCTTTTTATTTCCGTCAATCTAATTCCAGAATAATTACCAATCAATAAATTAGCCACAAACACTATAATCAATACTGTTCCTGGATAATTCAAAACCATCTTTTGTACCCAACCAAAATTCATAGTTACCGCTCCAATAATGGCCAAAATAAGAGTTCCAATAGTCAAATTTTTAGCTTCTTTTTTACTTTTTGCCAATTGAGTTCTAGTAAATTCTTCTACCAATAAAACCATAAACAAAATTGGAAAAATAGAAATATTACTGATATCAATAATTTTGACAAAAGAAGTCAACAACATTAAACCAAAAGTTCCCAAAGAAATAAACATTAAACTAATAGCTCTAGCTGGCCAAAAATGAATCTTTAACTTTTTCAAAAACATATTACTAATCAAAGAAATCGCCAAAATTATGGCAAATAATACCAAACCTCCAAAAACTCCAGTTGCTACAAAAGTAATAGCAATCATAGTTGGCATAAAAATTCCATATCCCGACAAACCTACAACATAGTGTAAAAATGACACCAAAGTTGCCACCAAAGGCAACAACAACAACAAAACAATCACATTAGTTGATACTCCTCTATTGACTGCCAAACTAATTATCCATCTAAAAGTATTAAAACCATTCCATTTTTCTACTTCATAATTAACTTTTAAGTTATCGTTTTCGGTTAATTTTGGAGCCGGAATTACAGTTGGAGCCAAAGTTGCACTTGGAGTTGCATTTTGGCTAACTACTAAAGTTGGTGTTACTGTCACTGTTTTAGCTTCAACTGTCTTAACAATAGGTACAGATAAAAATTTACCTGCCGTTAGGCATGGAACAACACTAAATACTATTAATAATAGTGGGGCAACTATTTTTTTCATTTATTTATTTTACTTTATAATTTAACAACTTTAATAAAGTTGAATTAGAATCTACGATCTATCATCTACGATCTATCATCTAATTTGTGCCGTAGTATATCATCTTTTTTTAATTTTTAATTATTAATTCTTAATTATTAATTAAATCTAGTTTTTATAGTATAATTTGGCAACAATGAAACAATTATTAGCTTTTAATCTCGACTCCATCAGTCTTGGGGACGGCAAAGGAACTCTTGGCACCACTTATAGTTCATCTGGCAATCTTATTTCTGTTATTTTAAAATTTTCCTTAACCATAGCTGGAGTAATTCTTCTTGGTCTTTTGATTTTTGGCGGTATTGCCGTTATAATGAGTGCAGGTAGTGGTGATTCCAAAAAAGCTGCTCAAGGCAAATCAGCCATAACCAACGCTCTAATCGGATTTATTGTCGTTTTTGGAGCTTTTATAATTATTAAAATTGTCGAAAAATTTACTGGTTTAAATATTTTAAATTCAGGATTATAAACCTATGTTAGGCATATTTGGAAACATTACCCCTCCAGTAAACAACCAATATTTCACTTCTGGTGAAAACGGTATTTTTATTCTTATCAACAATCTTTTCAAATTAGCCGGTGTTATCGCCGGTCTCTTTTTTATTGTCAAAATAATTACCGCTGGGTTCAGTTACATTTCTGCTAGTGGTGACGAGAAAAAAACTGCTGCTGCTTTTGCTACTATTTGGCAAAGTGTCATTGGTCTAGTCATTGTTGCTGCCGCTTTTGTTATTGCTGGAGTCATTGGTAATATTCTTGGTATCGATTTATTAAATCCAACCATTCAAGGATTATGAACAAATTATTAGCTTATCAACTTACTGGTTCTGGTATTCAAACCACTACCGCCACCGCTACTACCAGTCTTGAAAAAATTTTTAGCACTGTTCTGGGAGTTTTAACCATTATTGGGGTAATTTATTTCATTATTCAAATTATCCTCGCTGGTTTTACCTTAATTTCTTCCAAGGGTGATCCAAAACAATTTCAAGCCGCTCAAAGCAAACTAATCCACGATTTAATTGGTTTAGTTATTATTGTGGTTGCTTTTGGAGCCACCGCTTTCCTTACTAGTTTAATGGGGTTAACCAATATCTTTGATCTCAAACAAAGCATCCCCACTCTCAAATAATGAATTTGATTAAACCCGTCTTTGCTGCTATTGAAAATCCAGTTTTAAAAACCAATGTCACTCAGGCCACTTCCACTTCTTATGTTAACAGTGTCATTCAAGTTTTTATTACCCTTCTAATTATTGTTGGGGTTCTCTATTTCGTCATTAATTTTATCCTAGCTGCTTTTCATATGATTTCCGCCCAAGGTGATCCCAAAAAATTCGAAGAAGCCCAAAAAAGTATTATCTATTCTCTACTTGGAATTACTTTAGTTTTTATCATTTTTGCCATTCTCAAACTAATCGGTCATGTTTTTGGAATTTCTGGACTAGAAAGCCTTCAACTTACCTGGCCATCTCTTTAATATTTATAAATTTACTGATAAAATCTCTATAAGATTAAAAATTATTAATTAACAAAAATATGTTAAAAAATCTAAAAAACAAACTTCAATATGCAGCCATTGCTGCTCCAATCTACGCTGCTAGCACCGACATCAGTTTAACTCCAAAGTCTGGAAGCAGTCTTTCTAATTTAAGCAATCTTACTCCAGGTGGTATTATCTCCGGAGCTCTCAGCTTAGTTATTATTCTCGTTGCTTTAGTTTTCTTCTTTATTCTTATCATTGGTGGTATCAAATGGATTATCTCTGGTGGTGATGAAAAGAAAGTTGCTGCTGCTCGTGCTCAAATTACCAATGCTTTAATTGGTTTAGTCATCGTTTTTGCTGCTTGGGCAATTATGAAGCTTATTGGTGTTGTCTTTGGTATTGATATACTAGGAACTCTTTCAATTCCTTCTTTTCAATAAAATCAATTTGATTTTCTAAGGGCCCCATTCGGGGCCCTTTTTCGTTTCTTTAGGTTGAAATTTTGAACGAAGTGATAAAATTTTCCTAAAGACACGACCCCGATTTATCGGGGTAACATATAGTATAATTACCTTATGAATCCAATCTCAAAAATATTCTTTCCTACCCCAGTTTTAGCCCAATCCACTTGGTCGGGAACTTGTGTCAAGGATGGTGTTGCCACCATCCAGGGTGTTGGTTGTTTATTTCAAAATGTGGCCCAAGTTGTCGTTTATTTTGCTGGTATAGTTTTTTTGTTTATGTTCATCAAAGGTGGTTTTCAATATCTCACCTCTGGTGGCGATCCTAAAAAAACTGCCAAGGCTACTTCCACTCTTACCATGTCCATCGTTGGCATTGTTGGTGTCATAATTTCTTTTTTAATCATCAAATTTATTGCTAATTTCACTGGAATTCAAAGTATTACTGAATTTGCTATTCCTGGAGGAAATTAATGCTCAAACGTTTTTTTATTGTTTTATCACTTTTAACAATTTTGCTTTGCAGAACTCCGATTTCTGTCTCTGCTCTTACTTCTTCTCCTTCTGCTTCCGCTACCTCTTCTACTACTGCTACTCCTTCAGCCACCACCAACCAAAGTATTTTAGAAAAATTTTTAATGTGGTTATTTGGAGTATTTGTTAAAACAGACTATTCAATTTCTTCTCGAGAAACAAAAATAATCAATACTGATATGAACGATTATGGAGATTTATCAGATTCTAATTTCAATAATAAACATTCTTTTTCTGGTTCTCGTCTTACTTCTTCCTCTTCTCAAAATTGTCTTAAAGGCAATGTTATTAAACAAACCCTTCTCGGTACTACTGGTTATTCAGATTCTGAACTTGCTTATATTTGTCTTGATTCCACCAATAAATGCACTGTTTCCTCTGATACCAGTTGTCAACTAATCAAAGTCAGCGACCTAGCTCATTACTTTGTTCAACTTCAAAAACAATTTTATTGCGATACCAATAATAAATTAATCAATACCGAATCAAATATCACTAGTAAGGTTAAAGAAACTTTTACCGAAACTATTCCTACTAATGAATTATCTTGTTATCAAACCATTTACAACGATTTCTATATTACCCCAAAAGACAACCAAGACACCAATGAAGAAAATGCTAAAAAAGTTGTTCAAACTCCTCTCTCTGCTAGCAGTCAAGATAAAACCATGGATACCAAGGCTATCAAAGCTCAAGTTGACCAAAACTTTTCTCCAGCTGGCACCAACTATGGTTTAAATGGTCTTCGCCCCGCCAATTGGTAATATAAATGTGCTAAAATTATTCCATAATGGCTATCTCAAATATTCTAAAAAAACTTAACCGTCGCGATACCAAATTTTTACCCCGTCTTTCCAAGTTTTCTAAAGTCATTATTTTTTCTGTTCTGGCCATTTCCACAGTTTTCTTTGTCAAAAATATTCTCGCTGCTGATAGTTTAATCAAACAAAAACAAGATGCTATTCAAACCGGAAATAACCAAGAAAGTTGGATTAATGAGTCTTTAAGCAGCAATTTAGTCAGCACTCAAATTTTAATGGCTGGTACTATTCCTGATAATGTTTTGAATGGCACTGCTACCTCTTATGTTCCAGGTGGACTACTTGGTGCTACCAATCAATTAGTTGCTTCTGCTTTTACTCAACCAATTTCAGGAGTACAATATTTAGCTCAAGTTAAGGATAATTTTTTAGGTAAACCAACTTATGCTGCTGATGGAGTTGGATTTACTGGTCTTAGTAAACTTTTACCTTTATGGAAAACTTTTAGAAATATGGTCTATTCAATTTCAGCTATTATCTTTGTCATTGTTGGTATTATGATTATGCTTCGAGTCAAAATCAGCCCTCAAGCTGTCATTTCCATCCAAAATTCCATTCCAAAAATCATTACTACTTTAATTTTAGTTACCTTTTCTTATGCTATTGCTGGTCTCTGTATCGATTTATTAAATTTCGTTTTAGCTTTTGTTTTAGCTCTACTTTTTAATGGTACTGGTAAAGATTTATCTAAAAATTTATTTGATTTAAATTTAAACACAAACAGTTACGATATCCTTCGAAATTTAACTGGAGACAGTCCTTTTAATTTTAGTAATTTGAATAATGCTGGAATGTGGACTCTTTCAAGTCTTATTATGAGAACAATTCCTACATTAGCTATGGCTGCATTAGGTGGAATTATTGGTGGAATTGCTGGTTTAATTATTTCTGTAGGTAACCCATTAGGAGGATTAGCTGGCTTAGGTATAGGAGCAATTCTTATATTACTTATAATGGAAATTATTATTGCTATTAGTGTTATTAAGTTTCTTTTTGGCTTAGTAAAATGTTACGTTAACATAATTTTAAAAGTTATAACTGGACCTCTAGAAATTGCTCTTGGTGCTTTTCCAAATTCAAAAATGGGTTTTTCTAAATGGATATTAGATATAATTGCAAATATTGCCGTTTTTCCTATCTCTATTTTATTTCTCGTTATCGTCAATATAATTATGGATGCTATAGGTGGTGGTCTTTGGGTTCCACCATTGCTTGGCATAAATGGTGTCAGTGCTGCTGGAGATTTTTTACCTGCCATGGTTGGTATTGCCAGTATTTTAATGCTTGCTAAACTTCCATCTATGATTCCTGAATTTATCTTCCAAATTAAACCATCTCCATGGGGTAAAGCTATTGGTGAAGGCTTCGCTCCTTATGGAAAAATGGCCACAAGTGGAGCTAAATTTGGTATTAGTAGCGCAGGTGCAAGCATGGAAGAAAACAGTTGGGACCATGATCCACTTACTGGTGCTCGTACTACTCTAAAACCAGGTAGAGGAGCAAAAGCAAAAGAAACTATAGGTAAAGCAATGCAATATTTTACACATAAATAAATTGCTAATAAAAATTAGCAATTAAAAAAGATATTTTTTATTGTTTAAAATTTTCAATAAGTCCAGCTAATCTTTCAATACTTGGTTCATCACCATTATCAACCAATCTATTAAAAGACTTCATTAATAATTCAAAATCACTATTTCCTAGATATTTTTTAGAGTTTTTAACTCTCTCAATATAACTTAAAACTTTTTCACTTTTTTTACCATATTCAAAACCACTTCTTTGTTCTGCTATTAATTTTCTTGTTCTTTCAATATCGTCAAATTCCCTTCTTTTAGATTTTGATCTAACAAAATAATTATCAGGGTTTACACCATCATCAACATCAACTCCCAATAATCTCATTAATTTATTTAAATTAACATCATTATCACTCAACTCAAATGTACTAGTTAATACCCCATAAACAAATGATGCATAATTTAATTCAACTCCATTTTTAGGTGTAGGTTTTCTCATTGGAATATAATCACTTGAAAGTCTATTTAAATCTGCCCCAAAGGAACCAATTATTGCATCCCTCCAAAATTCTGGACTTCTAGTCCAATTAAAATAACGCTCATCATTAAATCTGATTCCGTTTACCATTCCAATTTTATCTTTCAGGTTTCTTGCCCAAACTCTTGCATCGTCAACTTTTATTTTTCCTGTAACACAATTATATGCTAAAGCTGCTCCTTCAAAAGAATCTCTAAATTCATTCATAAAAGTCACTTGTTGTTGACCAAAAGTGAAATTTTCCCTTTGATCATCTATTAAATTACCGTCTCTATCAAAATTTGCATAATTCATTACCAATTCACCCAATGATATTTGTCTTTGCTTAGCAGTGTTATTTTTTTCATAAAATTTTTCCTTTCCTCTTTCATCAGTAAATAAATCTCTTCCACCATTTACAAAGTCAAAAAATCCATAAACTGTTTTGTTTGATAAAATTGGCATTTTACCATTGACTATTTTATCTCTCATTGTCTCTTTACCATCAATTGGAACACTTCTATTTTTCTTTCTTATTTTTCCTAAATCTCTTTCTAATTTAGTTATTTTTAAAACATAATCAGCTAGTGGACCAGCAAAATATTCAGAATCAAAAAGAGCACTATCTTCTTTAATTTTTCCACCTTTCAATATTTGCCATTTACCCAAAGCTTTGTATTCAGGATTCAAAGTTCTTATTGCATCACTAATAATTCCTTCATAAGTTGGAAGAATCCTCATTCTGTCAGCTAAACTAGAATCTCCCATGGCAAAAAATATATTCCAAGCTGTATAGGCATTCATTTTATCTATATAATTGGTATCTGGAATTCTTTCACCTTTTTCATTTACAATAAAATCTCCTTTTTTGTGACCATATTTATCATCTTTAGTATATTTTTGAAATCTTTTGTCTTGTGTTGCTAAAAAATCAGCTATTTTATCTTTATATTCATTAATAAAATCCAAAGTTTCTATAACTTCTTCTTTGATTGTTTTTATCCCTTTATTTCTGTTTTCTTCATTTTCTGGAAGAATAATTCTCTTACCATTTTTATCTTTAACAAAATTACCATTTTTATCAATTTCATAAAAACACTCTTTATATCTCAACGATGGTAATCCATTTTGATCATATTTAATTTCACATAAATCATTTAATATTTTACTCATCGCTAATTTAAAATCAGGATCAAAAAGTTTAGACATTTGTTCATGAGTAAATTTAAAATTAGCATTATTCTCCACTATTTTATTCAAATCTTTTCCAGCATATATCAAACCACCAGCTGCACTATTTATCATTACCATATACTCAATTCTTGCTTGTTTTTTAACTCCCTCTTTATTTACACTTCCATCTGGATTTTTACCTAATTTTTTAAACCATTCAGGTGGTGTATAAGAAGACCAATGCATTCCCACATCCATATATTTCATTGCTTCAGCTGCAAATTCAGGAGCCAATTCCCATCTAATTCCCAAACCTCCTTTTTTTTCGCTATCAGCACCTTCAATTTCTCTACCAACCATATATTCTTCCGGTTGTATATAGAATTCATCATTATTAATTTGTTTTTCTTCAATATTTTTTATTCCTAAATCACTTAAAACAGATCTACATACTTCTGTATATTGTCTAATTAAAGAATTTTGTGATTCATCCGCAATTAACTTACCCCAAGATTTATAAGCAACACCTCTTGCAACATCACTACCTGTAGTGAACAAGCTGTATTCATCAATTTCTTTATTAATTGTAATTAAATTATTTTTATCTTCATCAATGATTTGTTTCTCTTTTATTTTTTTACCAACTCCTTTTAATTGTTTAGGCAAATAACTATCTATTTCTTCGGCATCCATTGAATCAGTAACCAAATCTTCACCACCAGTAGTCATATTCATAGTAATAAATACTGAATCAACTATGCTATTTATATCTGCAATAGCTACTTTTTGATTTTTACTGGTATTTTGAGAATCTTCAACAATACTATTAAAATCTTTGTAACCTCTTAATCCAAACCTACCTAAAACTCTAGTTGCTATTTCTGACTGTTTATCTTCATCTTTTGAATTAAAAAAATCAGTATAATTTTCAACCATATCAACTGCGTTATTATGAGTATTTTTAATACTATCTGCTTCAATTTTAGCCTCAACATTTTTTGCTAATCTTTCAGCAAAACCGTTTGTTTGTCCTTCCATTCCTGTCATATGCCAAATTATACCTTTTTCTATTTTTTTCCGCAATATGCCCGCCAGTACCAAAAATAATTATCAAACTTTAAACTTTATAAACTTTTCACTTTATAACTTGATAAACTTAATTATGTCTTCTGTCCTGCCATCCGCCAGTCTTTCATCACTCGAAAACCACATTCATTCCTATCGTTCGGCCCTTAAATCCACCATGGAGATAACCATCAACTCTCTAACTGCTTCTCATCTCAAAATGAAATCAGTTCTCCACCCTAATGGCTACAAACCCAAAGAAATCGACATGGCCGCCCTAATTTACAGTCTTAACCGTTTGCCTTCTTCTATTTATAAAACCGATAAAATTATTCTTGGTCAAAACCCCCAAGTTTTCGAATCGGCTGGTTTTACCAATGTTCACAGTTGGCCTCAAGTTAAATCCACCAGTCGTCGTCGAGTCGCTCATTTCAATTCCAAAGATAAAATTCTAGCTTATTTCATCGCCTCGATTTCCGATATTGACGACATCACCAATACTCTCATTGCTTTTCAAAGCGAATGGAACAAATTTCATTATTTAATTCGTCAAAAATACAGTCTTTATTCTTTATTTAAAAAAGATTTAATCGACAAAAAAGTTTCCAAAACTCTTAAAATTAATGAATCGGAATGGTTAAGTTTTGTCCTAAGTCTAGGCAAAAATTATCATCAAAAATTTCAATCCATTTATAAACAGCCCCTCAATTTAAAAATTCAACTTCTTTCCTCGTCGTGGTTAAACTACACCAAAACCACTCAAAAATGGTGGAAAAATATTGCCAAATCTGTTTCTCCTGCCATTCATCTTTCTCACAAAAATATCTATTTTGTTTCCAGCAACACTCACAGCCTTTTAAACATTTTTACTGGTTTCCCCTTAGCTCATCAGTTTGAAATTCTTACTTACTTGGAAAAAAATTACCCCAATCTTTATCAAACCTGGCAAAAAATTAAAACCAAAGAAATTTCTCTTTTCCCCAATGAATTTTTATATTTTGTTTCCCAAAAACTTCTAAAAGATCCTCATTATCAAGCTGAATTTATCGAAGCCCAAAAAAAATTAGGCGTTATTAATATTAATAATTCTGACTATCTTGACATTACTGCTCAAATTTTTCCTGTTAAAAATTTAGTTAAATCTAAATACATTGATTCTCGAATTAAAATCACCGATTATGAAAAAATCAGTCAATCCGATGCTCTAATTTTTAACATCGATTATCCGCTTGGTTTTTCTGCCTATAACATATTTACCGAAGTTATGGAAAATGTTAGCCAAGTCAAAGGTCTTTATATTCTGGGCAAAGCCGCCGCTCTCAATACTGAAATTGGTGACATTCTTATTCCTCGACTAGTTTTCGATCAGCATTCTCGAAATTCTTATCTGTTTAAAAATTGTTTTAATTCTTTTTTCCCTTTTACCAACAATCAAGGTTCCATTCTTACCAATCAAAAAGCCGTTTCGGTTGTTGGTACTTTTTTAGAAAACAAAGCTCTCTTAAATTATTTTCTTAAAAATAATTTAACTGTCATTGAAATGGAATCTGGACCATACTTAACTGCTGTTACTGAAAGTTCTTACGATCAACAAGCCCCTCAAAACACTATTGTTGACTTAAATAATGTTCCTTTTGATCTAGGTATCATCAACTATGCCTCTGACACCCCATATTCGACTCTAAAAAACCTCGGAACCAGTCAATTGGGAATTAATGGCATCGAAGCCGTCACCCTCGGCTCACTGGCTATCCTGCAACGAATCATCAATCTTGAGGAAAAAATTTAAATCAATTTATTTTAAATTTTGATGCAGATGGTATTTTTTCGCGCGCAGCACTTGCCTTGCCGGCAGGCAGGTCCAAGGTGCACTACCGCAGGGGTCGAGCACGTAAAAATATTATCAAATCAAAATAAATAAATTGGTTTAAATTATTTCACCAACTCTTCAAATTCTTCTTGGTCTAAGCTTTCTTTCTCTATCAAAGCTTTAGCTACCAATTCTAATTTATCTTTATTTTTCTCTAAAACTTTTTTCGCTTCTTCAAAAGCTTCCGTCACTAATTTTTTAATTTCTTTATCGACCAAACCTTGCATTTTATCCGAAATTCTAGCTGGTTCCATATAAGCCTTACCCCAATCATTCATATCAATTTGTGGTCCAAAATTTATTGGCCCAAGTGGTGACATTCCCCATTCCACCACCATATCTCTGGCAATATTAGTTGTATGAGAAATATCCGACGATGCTCCAGTGGTAATATCTCCAAAAATAATATCCTCAGCCGCTCTTCCCCCCATCGCCATCGCCATTCTTTTAATTAAATTACTCTTAGTTT
>CAYUUU010000009.1:0-14967 GCA_964448065.1 uncultured Gammaproteobacteria bacterium | reverse complement strand
ACGTAAGTTTTGTTTACAAAATTGTACGTTATTGCCAAACAAAAATCCCCTATTTTAGGGGATTTTTTATGCTTAAGTAAAAATTAGCCAAATAATTTATCTAAAAAACTTCGTTTTTTTGGTTGATCAATGACATTATTTTCTGTATTTATTTTTTTTCTTGTATCTATAGATGTTTTTTCCTCTGGTGTTAATATCCAATCTTTAGGTAATTCACTTAAATCTAATTCACCATTACAAATGGCGTCTAAAATTATTTTTCTATCTTCTTTTACAAACCTTGTTAACGGGAATATATTTAATTGTTTTCCATCAAGAATTGCCTTTATAAGACAAGTTTCTATTATTTTTTTATTTTTATCCGAATCATTTTGATCTATATCAAAATATTCAAGTTTCTCGTCTTGTATACCAAATGGATTATAAATTCTTTCAGATTCTCTCTTTATCTCTATAGTGGTTCTATAATCATCCATTTCAGTGGTTATAGATATACAATGTTTTCTTTGTCCAATATATGGATCGGAGTATGTATCAGGGCTATTTTCAGTGCAACCATATTCTAATTTAGATGGACAATATTTATTCCAGTGTGTTGTTAATTCTACAGATATTACTGTGTGATTTCCTTCACTTTTATTTTTATATTTGCTTTCTTCTAAATCAAAAAAATAATTATATTTTTTAATTGTTATTTCTCCAATTCCCAAAAATTGATTTTTAATTTCTTCTAAAGAAGTTATAATCCCTAAACTTTCTACTGTTCCCATTAATTTTTCGGTATTTTCTTTTTCGATTCTTGATTGTTCTTGCTGACTTGCCTTGTTTACTTCAGCTAATTCTGTATTATATTGATTTATTCTTTCATTCCAATTTGTCATTTTGTTTGTATTTAACGGATAATGTTGATTATATTACTAATTAATTATACATTCAATATAGGAATGGTACTTTTATATTCAAAGTCTATCAAATAAGTTCCAAGCTCGTCCCAGACTTCCCGCAACGTAATAAATCGCAAGCGATTTAAACGTCGCAGAAACGTAAGTTTTGTTTACAAAATTGTACGTTATTGCCAAACAAAAATCCCCTATTTTAGGGGATTTTTTATATTATTAAGTAAAAATTAACCAAACAATTTATCTAAAAAACTTCGTTTAGTTTTAGGTGTTTGAGGTATTTCCCATTTTGGATTCTCTATTAAAAATTTACTTGCTAATGTAGGATGATTTTGAATAGCACTCTTTGTCATTTGGTCATAATCTCTTTTTTTATAGTCTTTTCTATTAAGACAGTCTTTAACTAATTCATTTTTTAACCATTCAGATATTTTTGGAAAATTTTGATCAGTTATAGAAAATTCATTTTTAGTATTACCAACCCATAAAGATTTTAAATCAGTACCAACTATTAACGAATCATATGTTTCACCTATTTCACTATAATCGTCTTGCCATCCACCATCAACTTTTCTATATTCTAAATATGTTGGACTTTTTAATGTATAAGATACACCATGAAAATAATTATTATAATTTAATGAATATTCTTCTAAAGAATTTACATTTTTTTTAATTTCTCCTTTACCCCAAATTTGATCTTTAATTTCTTCTAATGATTCTTTAACGCCCAGTTTGTCTAATAATTCATAAGCTGGTAAAACGTTGTTTTCATAATCAATAACCCCTCTTAGTTTAAGATCTTTAATTTTTTCTTGTTCGTCTCTTTTGGCAATAATTAATTTTTCTTGTTCTCTAGAAATAACTGAATGAACTTCATTTTCCCAATTTGTCATTTTGTTTGTATTTAAAGGATAATGTTGATTATATTACTAATTAATTATATATTCAATATAGGAATAGTACTTTTATATTCAAAGTCTATCAAATAAGTTCCAAGTTCGTCCCAGACTTTCCGCAACGTAATAAATCGCAAGCGATTTAAACGTCGCAGAAACGTAAGTTTTGTTTACAAAATTGTACGTTATTGCCAAACAAAAATCCCCTATTTCAGGGGATTTTTTTTAATTATTGTGAAGTTTAAAGTTTTGAAGACCTTTTTGAATTAACGTTGGCATTTCATCAGGTGACGTTTCATTCCATATTTCTTTAATTGACAACATTGTTTTGTTAAGTAAACCTTGGCATAATTTTGCTGCTTCAGATATTTCTGTATCTTTTAAAGAATCTAATCTTTATGAAAAAGAAATATATTGATCAAAAGCTAAACTTTGGCCTTTTTCATTAAGACTTTTCCAATTTTCATGATTACCAATTGTCATTTCGTGATAATGCAAATCTGCATCAATTTTATCTAATATTTTAGAGATTAAACCGACAGTGGTTGGTATTTCTTGTTTTTTATTTTTTAAGAAATCGCTGGAATTAGAAAAATCTAAATATAACTTAAATTCATCATCATTAAAAATGATTCGAGCCATTTCTTCTTCACTTTTTTCTATTGCCTCATCAATATCAACTCTTAGGGCTTTTTCTGGAGCGGTGGTGTCAGCTGTTTTACCAGTTTCAATTAACTTTTAACTTCAGGTAAATCGTGAATCAAGGAAGTTATTTTAATGGGATTTTTTATTTCTTCATCAACCGATAATTCGTCGACTCTAGATGATGTTCTTAAAGTATGGATTTTAACGGTTTCTCCTTGAATCACATTTAAAGAAAATCCTAATTTTTCAAATCGTTGAATTTTTTCAGCTTGTTGCAAAATATCATATAATTCTGGTCTCAATAAATCTTTTGCGATGGCTTCGTATTTCTCTGATGTTTGGTAAAATTTTATTTTTTCTTTAACTTGAGTTTGTGAAATATTTTCTCTTGGATTTATCATTTAATCTTTAATTAATAGATAAAATGGATTGTATCACTAAACAATTAAGGTTTTAGTATATAAGTGTTATTTAAATATTCAATTTATATCAAAAAAGTTACAAGCTCATTTCACACTTTTTTAAAACAAATTTTAGCCTTGAAAAATTGATAAAATTGTAGTTTTTGTGATATAATATACTGAAATAGAAATAAAGAGGAGGTGGTAAATTATGTCAATCATAAAATTTAATCCTTTTTCGAATTTATTTTCTAGTGGAATTGTTCCATTTATAGACGAGGATGAGAGCTGGCCAAAACTTCAAATTAGTGAAGGTCTGGATGTGTATGAAACGGAAAATGAAGTAGTGGTAAAAGCAGCTGTTCCTGGTGTTCCAGCAGATAAGGTTAAAGTAACTTTTGAAGATGGTATTTTAAGAATTTTAGCTAAAACGGAAGAGATTCAAGAAGAGAAAGTGGTTTGTTTTGATTACACCACTACCCTTCCTCGACCAATAGAAGGGAATAAAATTTCAGCCGAAGTTAAAAATGGAATAATTACAGTTAAAGCTCCTATTGTTAAAGAATCTAAAACAAAAAGAATTCCAGTTAAATACAGTTTAAAATAAGGATATAATTATCTATGTCATCAACAGTAGAAGCTCCATACAAAAATATTGGTCCAAATGGTGATTACAAAGTGGAAATGAATTATGGTCTTAGGTTTTATCCACCAGAAGATCCGGTTCCTGAAGTTGGATTTTTAGGGGCATCTTTAAAGGGTGGTCAAAGGACAAATTTTATTGGATTGGTGCCAATTTTAGTATCCAATAAAGAAGGTAATGGTTTAGATGTGGTGGGACAGGCGGAAATCACCAAAATTGTCAGTGCTAAGCCAGAAAATATGGCGATTGAAGATATAAAAGCTTGTGGTTTTGAAACAATGAAAGATGCAATTAGTTTTGTAATCAAAAAACACAATAATGAATATTCAAGAGATGGAGTTTTAACAGTATATTATTTTAAGATTGATAGTTTGAAAGGTTAAAATAGATTATGTTTAATAAAAATAAAATTGGATTGGTGTTGGGTGGTGGTGGTGCTAGAGGGTTTTTTCATATGGGAGTAATTAAGGCGATTCAAGAATTAGAAATTGAAATAAGTGAAATTACTGGAACTTCAATTGGAGCTATTGTTGGAGCAATTTATGCCGCTAATCCAGATTTTGATTTTGAAAAAGCCGCTAATGATTTGAATTTTGCAAAATTGGTTCAAGCAATGAGTAGTCGAGTAACAACTAGAGATTCGGGAGATAATTTTGAGATTTTTTTGAAAAATTTTATTAAGGTTGATAAATTTTCTGATTTAAAAATTCCTTTAAAAATTAATGCTACAGATGTTAACAACAGAAAAGAAATTGTTTTTGAAAAAGGTAATATTTTTCCTGGATTAATTGCTTCAATTTCGATTCCAGGTGTTTTTTATCCAGTTAAATATAAAGATAGTTTTTTAGTTGATGGTGGAATGATAAATAATATTCCAATTTCTTTAATTAAAAATGCTAAAAAAATAATTGTTTCAGATATTACTGGTCCAATAAAAAAAGTAAATGAAAAAACTTTATCAGCTGATGTTTTATATTCGTCTGTGGCTTTATTACAACAAAGTATAAGTTTGGAAAAAGCTAAAAATTTGAAACATCGAAAAATAATTTATCTAGAGTTAGAAGATGATAAAACTTTTATTTTAGATTTTAGAAAAAAGAATTATCAAAATTTGATTGATTTGGGTTATAAGGTAGCCATGGAAAAGTTGAAATAGTTATTTTTTAGTTGACATTTTTTGGTTTTGAGTTATTATACTGACTGGTCAGTATAATAACTATGAAGTTTAAATTCAAAAATATTTTTAAACACAAAATGCTTATTGTCACCGTGTTGGCAATAATTATTTTACCTTTGATTTATGCTGGATTATATTTGTGGGCTTTTTGGGATCCATATAGTAAATTAGATAAAATTCCAGTGGCAATTGTTAATGAAGATCAATGTACCAAAAAACAGAATAAAAAGGATAAAAAAGAATATTGTTTTGGACAAGATTTGGTTAATGAGTTACAAGACAAGGCAGCGATGAATTGGCAGTTTGTAGACAGAGAAACAGCAATAAAAGGTTTGTCAGATAGAAAGTATTATACGATGGCGACAATTCCAAAAGATTTTTCAAAGAATATTTTGTCGGTGGATACGGATAACCCCCAACCAGCTCAAATAGAATTTAAATCAAGACAAGCTTCGAATTTTATGGCGGCAAAATTTACTGATAGTGCTTTTGTCAAAATTAAAGCGGCTCTGAATGAAAAGATTTCTAAGGAATATTTTGATAATGTTTTTTCAGAAACGCGAGATTCAATAAAAGATTTAAAAAAGGCAGTTGATGGAGCTTCAGATTTGGCCGATGGATTGTCAGATGCTAAAAATGGAAGCCATGATTTGTATGATGGAATTGATAAGGAAAATAGTGGAATTTATGATTTAAAAAATGGTTTAAATACTTTGTATAATGGTTCGGTGACTTTGGCTGATGGAGCTAAAACGGCTTTTAATGGGACAAATGACTTATTGTCAGGAACTACAATTTTAAATGTAGGATTGTTAAATTTATCAACTGGAGTAAATTATGCAGCTACTAGCAGTGCTAGTTTAAGTGCTGGGCAAAATGCTGTAATTCAATATTTAAATGCTTATTTACAAAAAAATCCAGCCGCAGCGACATCAATAGAATTTATGACAGCTTTAGGTTACGCCAATAATGTAAATGATGGAATTGCAAAACTTAAAACTGGATTGGATAGTGCTAATAATGGAACTCAGCAATTAATAACTGGAAGTACTTCTTTGAAAAATGGTTTAATTTCTTTGTCGGTTGGAATTAGTAATGTAGCGACTGGTAGTGCTAATTTGCGAAGTGGTTTAGGGTCGGCTTTTGATGGAAGTAAGGATTTGCTTTCTGGAATTGAGAAAATTAAAGATGGTCAAAAAGATTTAGACAATGGTTTGTCAGATGCTTATGATGGTTCAATAGAATTAAGAGATAAATTAAAAGAATCGGTTGATAAAAATATTAGTAAAACAAATGAAAATAAAAATGCAATTCAAGCAACAGTGATGTCTGCTCCGGTTGATATTCACGATATTTCAATAGACATTGTAAATAATAATGGTACTGGTTTTGCTCCTTATTTTATTTCTATATCTTTATGGGTAGGATCAATGGCAATTTTCTTTTTAATTGATTTTGATAAGAAAAAAAAATTGCCAAAATTAATTTACACTTTAATAATTTCAGCAATACAATCACTGGTATTAATTTTGGTTTTAATTAAATTATTAGGATTACAGGCAAAATTTTTACTAATGCTTTTTGGTTTTTCAATGGTTTTGTCAATTTGTTTTGGAATGATTCAATTTTCTTTAAATCGATTTTTAAAAGAAGCTGGAAAATTTGCATCAATTATTCTTTTGATGTTGCAATTAACTTCTAGTGCTGGAAGTTATCCTTTAGAAACTGCTCCTGATTTTTTTAAAAACATTAACCCTTATCTACCAATGACATATTCAGTTTTAGGATTAAGAGAAATTATTTCTGGAGGAAATCAAAATTTTATCAATAGTAGTTTAAAAACTATTTCGATAGTGTTAATGGTATTTTTGTTTATAAATTTAATGTCAGTAGTTAATTGGAGTAAAATAAAAATAAATAAAAAACATGGAAAAAACAAATAAAAGAAATATTATTTTGCTTTCGGCAGTAAAAATTTTTGCTAGAGATGGTTTTGAAAAAGCAACTATAGATGAAATTATTAAAGATGCCAAGGTCGCCAAAGGAACAGTTTATTATTACTTTAAAAGTAAGGAAGAAATTTTTAACGCAATTGTTTCCGATGGAATTGTTGATTTTGAAAATAAGATTAAAGAGGCAATATTAGAAAAAGAAGATATTATCGATAAAATCGAAAGTTTTATTGAAACAGAAAAAAAATATATTTTAAAATATAATGATTTTTTTACGGTATTTGTAGGAGAATTAATTAAAAAATCTAAAAGATTTTATAAATTGGAAAAATTAATTAACGAGGGAAAATCTCAAAAGATTATTAAAAAAGAGTTAGATACAGAGTTTGTTTCGAGTGCTATTTTTTGGACAGTAGCTATGACAACAATAGAGGGTAGGGTTACGTTTCAAAAAGATTTGTTTTTGAGGGGAATTTTAAAATAATTATTCTAAAATTCCATCGAGATTGACGTCGTAAAGAATGGATTCGGAAACTAAACGATAAGAAATAATTTCCTCTGGTTTAAACCAAATAGCCATTTCTTTTTGAGCTTCTTCAACTGATCCAGAAGCATGAATAATGTTTCTAACTGCTCTTTTATCGGTGTCAGCAGCTTGGTAAGAATCGATAGTATAATCTCCACGGATAGTTCCTGGAACAGATGTTAAAGGCTCGGTTCCACCAGTAATTTTTCGAACAACTCCAATAGCATTCATCCCCTGCCAAACCATAGCTACAACTGGACCACTACTTAAAAATAAAACTAATTGGCGACGAACTTCTTCGGCTAAAGCAACAGGATCTTCAGTTGGTGGATTAAGGCCTTTAGCTTTCCAGCCTTCAATAGATTTAGTACCAGTTTTAAAAGCCCAATCTGGATCGACTGAATAGTGATTTAAGGCTTGTTCTTTGGTAGGAATAACTATTTTAATGGCAATTAGTTTAAGGCCGCATTGTTCATATCTTTTTATGGCTTCGCCAATTAAACCTCGTTGAACTCCATCTGGTTTAACTAAAACTAAAGTTTGTTGTTGTTTGTCATCAAAATTTTTCATATGGATATATTTTTACCTTTTTTAATTGAATAATCAAGACTATATTGCTCTTTGATTATATTGATAATTATCGATATAATACGTTTATGGACAAAATATTTAAAGCTTTGGCTGACAAAAACAGAAGAAAGATTTTGACTTTATTAAAGAATGGTGAGTTTTCTGTTAACGATTTGTTAAAAGGATTTGATATTACTCAAGCTACATTGTCTAATCATTTGTCAGTTTTAAAAAAAGCAAATTTAATTGAAAGTAGAACAGTTGGTAAACAAAGAATTTACAGTATTAAACACGAAATCTTACAGGCTTTTGCTGAAAATATAAGTAAATTTGCTGGTAGTTTAGACAAAAAATTTGTTGAAGAAATTGAAATAAGAAGTAGAAAATAATTTTTTTATCTTGACGGTATTATTTTTTTGATTTATTATAAGTCAGCAATCATTATTAGTTGCTGTTTTATAATATGTCTTTAATTAAAGCAGGTAAAAAATATATTAAATCATCAGAAGAGTTAATCAGTATGTTTTTAGGATTAGCAATTGTGGTGGTAATAGTAGTTTTAATTTTTAATTTCTTCCAAAAAAGAAAAGGAACCGTTCGAATTCCTGGAGCAACGAATATAATTTTATCTGAAAATTCTAATGACAATAGTTACGAAGTAAAACGAGGTGATAATCTTTGGAAAATTGCTGAAGAAAAATATAATGATGGTTTTGCTTGGACAAAAATAGCCAAGGAAAATAATATAAAAAATCCTTCAATTTTGGTCGTTGGCCAAAAATTGAAAATGCCAAAAAATGAGGAAACAACCAAAATTACATCTAATGTTACAGAAAATAAACATATTGATGGTGGTGAATATAAAGTTGCTAAAGGTGATAATCTTTGGAAAATTGCCGTTAAAACTTATGGTGATGGATATCAGTGGATAAAAATTTGGCAAGCAAATAAACCTGTAATCAGAAATCCAAATTTGTTAGAAATTGGAATGACACTTAAGCTTCCAAATATTCAATTGTGATAGAATATTTCGGTGCGGCTATGGTTTAGTGGTAAAATGATTCCTTCCCAAGGATTAGTCGAGGGTTCGATTCCCTCTAGCCGCTCCCATCTATTTAGCCGAAGTAGCTCAGTTGGTAGAGCATAGCTTTCGTAAAGCTGGGGTCGGGAGTTCGAATCTCCCCTTCGGCTCCATCTTAGATATTAGATCGTCGAAAAAGATATTATTGTTATAATAAATAAACATATGGCAGAATTTAAAAGATCGAGAATTGAAAGAAAAAACGAAGAGCAAATAACTAAAAAAACTATTTTTTTAGGGGTTGTAACTATTTTTGTTTTTATCTCAATTTTAATTTTTGGATTACCTCTTTTAATTAAATTTTCAGTTCTTTTAGGTGAATCAAAGAGTAAAAAGGATACGGAAAAGGAAAATATTGTTCCTCCATTAGCTCCAAGATTTGCAATTTCTTTTGAGTCAACTAACAGTGCTACATTGAATATAAATGGATTTGCTGAACCAAAAACAGTAGTTGAATTATTTAAGAATGACACTTCTGTAAATAAAATTGAAGTCAGTGATAGTGGAGATTTTTCTTTTGAAGGAATAAATTTGGATGAAGGTGGAAATAATTTTAGTGCTGTTGCTACTAAAACCGACAGTGATGTAACTAGTGAAAAATCAAAAGTTTTATCAATTTCCTATGATAAGACAAATCCAGAATTAACCTTAACAAATCCCAGTGAAGATTCTTTGACTGTGGATTCGGCTGACTTTGATATCGTTGGTAAAACTGAAATTGGATCAAGTGTTTCAATTAATGGGAGAATAGCTTCGGTTGATGATGTTGGTAATTTTAAACTTAAAATACAATTAAATTCAGGTAATAACGATATTGAAATTATTGCTACTGATGCTGCTGGTAACAAAACAACTAAGAAAATATCAATTAAGTTTGATATTTAAATAAAAATAAAACAGAGAAAAACAAAAGGATAAAGAAGTGAATTAGCAAAAAGAGAGTGAAAAACTAGAGCAATTAGAATTGTTTGGATTTTTAAATCAGATTTTATAAATAACTTTATTAGACCGGCTGTAAACAAAACAATTCCTAAAATGCCAGTTGTAACTAATATGGTCATTAAAGATCCGTCAAAACCGTTATTAGCATGTGAATTTAAATCTTTAATATCAGTTCTAACCAGAGAAATATTATTGTAACCAAAACCGATTATTGGCGATTGTTTAAAAAGATTAAAAGCTTGTTTATAATTCTCAATTTTGGCTGTAATAGATGAAGTTCTTTCCAATTTGGTCCCCTCACCTTCTTTTCTGGGAAGAATTAATAATGTTAGAGAAAACAAAATTAAAGCAAGTATAAATATTTTGATTTTCTTTTTTTTGATAGCGATAAAAGTAAAAGCCAATAAAAAGGCTAAAAATGTGGCTCGACTGTAAGTTAGGGCTAGGGCAATATAAGAAACTGTTAATAAAAATGGTCGATAAGGGATTTTTTTATTTAAAAAAACTGTAATTATGAAAAACAAATAGATTAAAGCAGTAAAAGTGGGATCAAAAAAAGTGGAAACTAAACGATACAGATGGGGGTCCCAGTTTAGAGAATTAAAATAAGTAAAATTTGGCCAGAAAAAATATTGAATTAAACCAAAAATAATATTTGTAAAAATAATTAAATGAAATATTTTTTTAGTTTTTTCATCTAACTTTGGTGGAAAAATTATAAAAGAGAGTAAAGATGTTAGACGTAGTAAATAAAAAATTGATTTAATTGAACCTAAATTATAAATAAAAAAAATTAAAATAAGGTTTATCCAAGCAAAAATAATAAAATAAAAAAAGAAGTTATTGTGGATAACTAATTTTTTATCTTTAATTTGTTTGATAATACTAATTAAAGCTAGAGTAAAAATAAAAATATCAACTATGGGAAATGAAATACCTTTTATATCAATCCTGGCTAATTGACCAAAAAAGAAGGCAATAAATGTTAGAACGTAAATTATTTTTGTTGTAAGTGCCATAATTTAGCTCGAACTAGAAAAGAATAGAAACTCATACCTAGGGCCATAATTATGCCAGGAGTGCCATCTAAAAAGCCTAATTTTATGAAATAATCTTGAATGAATTTTCCTTTTGGATAACAAATTATTTGGAACAGTCCAACTGAAACATTTTGATCGAATAATTCTTGAGCTCGAATATTACTATAAAAATTTAGTTTTTGAATAAAACTTTTTAAATTTGAGTGCGAATAATGGTGAATATGGATTTTTTCATTTTTGATTTTTCTTGGACTTTGCCAAACTTCATGAACATTACCAACAAAACAACCAAACTTTTTATTAAAAAAACGAAGAAAATATTGATTAGCAGTTTCTCCATGGTTTAATTCATGACCCAAAAATATATCGTTTCGTTTGAAAGCGTAGTTTTTGTATTTTAATTTTTGATCATTAATATGGTTTAAAAATCGAATTAATTTTTTACTTGGTTTTTCGTCGGCATCTAGCCACAGAATCCAATTGTAAGAAGTTTTGCTAATGGCAAAATTTCGTTGTTCAGCAAAATTATTGTCCAATCCCCTATCAAAAATTTTAACTATACGTTTTTTTGATGCCAAAGTTTTTACAAATTCGATACTTTTATCAGTAGAAAAATCATTAACAACAATTATTTCTTTGATGGTTTTGCATCGATCCAACCAAGTCCAGTATTTGGTCAAATTTTTCTCTTCGTTTTTGATGATGAGGATTAAGGAAATGGATTTTTTATTCAAATGGTTCATGTTTTATATTGTGATATTTTTTAAGTAAGAATTCTTCAATTGTAAATATTATATTAAGTGTTAAGCTGCCTATTTTATTTAAATGTTTTTTAAAAAATATTTTTTTTGACTTATACCAATATTTTAGAACAATATTGTAT
The DNA here is from genome assembly GCA_964448065.1 of uncultured Gammaproteobacteria bacterium. Classification (GTDB taxonomy): domain Bacteria; phylum Patescibacteriota; class Microgenomatia; order UBA12405; family UBA12405; genus WARW01. The sequence goes on along the minus strand of CAYUUU010000009.1, from coordinate 3,309 downwards.
CTACTGCTACTACTAGCACCACCAATATGTTTTATTGATGAATTTGGATTAAAAATAATTTTATATCCTTTTTCTTTCAATTTAATTCCAAAATCTAAATCTTCTAAATACAAAAAATAATTTTCGTCTAATAAATTTATTTTATTTTCTTTATCAAATTTTCTAAACAAAATGAATGCTCCACATAATGATGTTACTTCAATTGAATTTGTAATATGTTCCTTTTTTCTGGCCAAAAATTTAGAGAATATTTATTTCTAGGAAAAATTTTTTTTAAATTTGTAAACTCAAAAAGTCCAGTTAAAAAATTTGGAATATTTGTTGCTGAATATATTTCTTTGTTTTTGTATATAATTTTTCCACCTATTGCTCCAATTTCTGATTTTTTTTTAATTTTTGTAAAAAGTTTTTCAATTGAATTATCTATTAATTCTGAATCTGGATTTAATAATAAAATGAAATTTGATTTTGATTTTTTAATTCCTTGATTGACGGCTTTTGAAAATCCTAAATTTTTATTATTTGTAAATAATTTAATTTTTTTAATAATCTTTAGTTGATTTAAATCTTTTGAATTATTATCAATAATAATAATTTCTTTTGTAATTTTTTTAATTAAATCCAAACTTTTTATAAGTTTGTTAATTTTTTTAGTTGAATTGTAATTAACAATTATTATTGAAATTTTTTGACTACTTGACATTTACATGTTTTTTAAATTACTATGTTTATGTGAAATTAGCTACATCTATTTTAACCACATGTTTACTAATATTATCATTTATTTTTATTGGAAATACTTCAGTATTTGCTGTTGATTTTTATAAAGATAATTTTAATTCAACTCAAATTAATTATGATGAATGGTTGTTTGTTAAAGGTGAATCTGATATTGAAAGTTGGAAAATTGAAAATGGAAAATTAATTGGTGAAGTTGGTTACCACGGATCATCTTTTTTATTAGCTAAAAATTTTTATGATTTAAGTGATTTTTCTATGAGTTTTAATGCTTCTAATGAAGGTGGTGTTGATCAAACTTCTATTATTAGAATGTCAGAAAATAGAAATAACTATTATATGTTAAATTTGAGATTCAACGATCCAGAATGGAGTGATGGAGGAGAGGTCGTTTTATGGAAATATTCAAATGAATATGGTTATAAATCTTTATATAGATTTAATATTAATAAAAATAGAATTGTAAATTTATCTCAAAACGAAGTACACAATATTAGAATTGATGTTTTTAACAATAATATTAAATTCTTCTTTGATTCGATTTTGTTAATTGATTATTCTGATTTAGAAGACCCATTTTTATCTGGTACTTTTGGATTTTACAATTGGGGTGGTGAATATGCTTATAGACCGACTAGAAATTTGTTTGATGATTTAGTAATAAGTGATTTTTATAATGGTTCAATAAATATTCCTACTCCAACTCCAACTGAAATTCCTACTCCCACTCCAACACCAACAACAATATCAACTCCTACTCCAACTTTAATCCCCACCCCTACTCCCACTCCAAAAAACAAAATAATATTTCTGCCAGGATTGGGGGCGAGTTGGAACTCCGAGGCAATTGTTTACAACAAAAATGTTTCGGCTAGCGATTGGAAAATGACACCTTTTGTTAAAAATTATGACGGATTAATAAAAGCTTTAGAGGATAATGGTTTAAAAAGAAATGAAGATTTTTATGTTTGGAATTACGATTGGCGAAAACCAATTAAAAATATTTCTGATGATTTAAATACTTTTATTAATCAAAATATTAAAAATGGAGAAAAAGTTGATTTAATTGGGCACAGTTTGGGTGGGGTTGTTTCTAGGATTTGGGCTGAAGATAATGTAAATAATGAAAAATTAGGAAAAGTAATTACTATAAGTAGTCCACATTTGGGATCTTTGGAAACTTACGAAATATGGAATGGTGGTGATATTTCTGATTTGTCTAAAGTTAGCTCAATTGCATTTAAAATTTTAATTAAATTACAGGGTTTAAAGTATAAAACTGACGCTGAAGCAATTAAAAATTATGCTCCAATAGTAAAAGATTTGTTACCAATTTTTGATTATGTTAAAAAAGATGGAAAAATAATTTCTGTTGATAGACTAAATACTAAAAATGATTTTTTAAAAAATCAAAATTCAAAAAATATTAGTTTAGATTTACAAACTTTTGCTGGGACCGGTGTTAAAACTAGAGAATGGATTAATTTAAAAAATAATAATATTTTTGACAAAATTTTAGGAATTTGGCCAGATGGAAGAATAGATAATTATTCATATAGTAATAATGGAGATGGAACGGTTTTGGCAAAAAGTTCTAAATTTAAACAACAAAATTATGTAGAAATAGAGGCTGATCATGGTAATGTCACTGACAGATCGATAAAACAAATTTTAAATAATTTAGGTTTGAATGACGATATTTCTATAGAAAATAGTGTTTCTGATTTGGATGATTATTTGGTCTTTTTTATTGGATCCCCTGCCACATTGTCTGTTAGCTGTGACGGAAAACAATCGGTTCTAGAAAATGATGGGTTTATAGTTATTAAAAATGAATCATACAAATCTTGTGAGGTTAAAACCAAAGCTACAGACAACGGTTTAATTCATTTGGTTTTGGGTAATACTAACAATAATAATTGGTCTTATTTTGAGGATGAAGTCGTTAAAAATGAAGAGAATAAAATTGTTATTAATCCAAATAATAATGAAATAATGAATGATTCCAAAAATATAAAATTTATTAAACAAATTGTTCTAGATGATTTGAATAAATTGTTAATGAAATATCCAAAAGATAAAGATTTAAAACAAGCTATTAGTTTTGCAAAAATTAATCAACCAGCCTTATGTTTAAACAAGATTTTTGATTTTAGAAGAAATAAAAATGAAATTTTATCAACACAAATAATAATTAAAAATTTAGTTTTATGGAATAGTTTGTTAACCAAATGTCCTAAAAATACAGCAATTAATAATTATAAAATCAATTCTAGTTCAGCTAATTTTTTAGAGAAGTTAGTTGCTTTAACAAAAAATAAAAAATATCTTAACAAAGAAATTGCTTTTGATTTTGAATCTATGGAAAATTATATAAAGGAAAGTAAAGAAATGATTGATTCGAAAAAATATAATTTTTCTTGTTCAGATAATTTAGTAGCCAGATATTATGGTTTAGAAGTGGTTAAAAAATTTAATTTTAATTTTTTCTTTTGAGTGGTTGTTACAGGACTCGGACCTGTGACCTCTCCGATGTGAACGGAACGCTCTAACCAACTGAGCTAAACAACC
>CAYUUU010000008.1:0-15946 GCA_964448065.1 uncultured Gammaproteobacteria bacterium | reverse complement strand
TATTTACCATCAATTTCATTAGAAAAATAATCAATTGATCCCACCATAGCCAAAATTTGACCAGTTTTTGGATCGGTAACCATAGCTGCCCCGTTAGTTACATTGTATTTTTTTAAACTAGCTACCTCAGAAGCAACTTTTTCCTCAACCATTTTTTGTATATTTAAATCCAAAGAAGTAGTTATTTTAAGACCACCTTCCATTAATTTTTTTTGGTCATAACTTTGATCCAAAATATCTTTGACATAAAACACAAAATGAGGAGCCAAAATTCCAGTTTTATTAACATAATAGTTTAATTTTTCCGCTTTAGCGTTTTCCATTTCTTCCTTGGTTATATAGCCAACTTTTTCCATAGCTGTTAAAACCATTTCTTGTCTACTTTTAGCTGTTTCAGGATGAGTAAAAGGATTATATTTAGTAGGAGAGGCGGGCAATCCAGCAATTAAAGCCGCTTGGGCCAAATCCAAATCTTTAGCACTTTTGTTAAATATTGCCTTTGAAGCTGCTTCTGCTCCCCAAAGCATGCCCCCATATGGTGTCTGATTAAAATACATTTCCAAAATTTGATCCTTACTGTAAATAGTTTCGGTAGCTACAGTCAAAATTGCTTCTTTAATTTTTCTAGAAATTGTTCTTTCTTGAGTTAATAGGGCATTTTTAATCAATTGTTGGGTCAAAGTTGATCCACCTTGTAATCTTTTTTGAAATATTGTTCGATATAAACCTCTTAAAATTCCTTTCATGTCAAAACCATTATGTTTGTAAAAATTTACATCCTCTATGGCAATAGTTGCTTTTTTTAAAGAATCTGGAACTTCATTTAAACTTATCACCGTTCTTCTTTTGTCGGAATACATTTCATAAAGTAAATTGCCATTTCTGTCTAATATTTGGGACGATTCTGGGTATTCGGTTGAGCTTAGTTTGGTTGGATTAGGAATTTCTTTAACTATATAAACAATAATTAATACTAAAAATAAAACCGCTAAAATTATTAAATATCTTTTTTTAAAAATAGTCTTTTTTTTATTTTTTTTATTTTTCTTCATTTACTGACTCCAATTCAATAATTGTTTTATTTATTTCTTTATTTTCTAATTTCCAGCTCTTTATAATTCGTTCATAAGCCTTGCTGGACTCTGATAATCTATGGTTAATTTTATCAATTTCTATTTTATCTAGCGAGACATCTTTTAAATTGTTTTTAGCCATTTTAAGACTGCTAACTGCCTCGTTAACTGTTTCTATAATAAATTTTTCTTCATTTTTACTTCTGTATAAATCATTAGCTTCTTTGATTTTTTTATCGGCAATTAACATATAAACTTCAATTTTTTTTTCATTATTACCACTCAGTTTAATCCATAAATTATCTCTAATCTTTTTTAGAGGATAAACAGGGGAATTGGCAGCAATACTGCTTTCTGGAGTTTTATAAATATTTTGTTTTACCTCTCCTTTCTCGTTTAAGTAATCAAAAATAATTGGATTAACTCTTAAAGTATTGTCCTCGTTGTTTTTAGCGGCGGTTTCTAAGCTAGCCATGGTTAACGATAAAACTAAAATAGAAAAAGCTAACACTAATGTTAAAATTCGTCCCAAACGCATCCATGGAAAATTTTTAGGTGGAAAAGTCATTCTCATATTTTACCATTTTTAGTAAAAAAAGCCCTATATAAATTGATTTCTTCTGATTTAATCTTTTTTTTCATATACCAATACTGTGGCCAAAACACCAACCAATTAACAATTTTATCTAATCCATCTGACATCTGAGAACTGACACCTGCCCGTCTGGCAGGCGGGTCTGACATCTTACCGGCGTAGCCGGTAGCTACATACTTCTTTGCCCAATCATTAACTCTAATCAATTTTTCATAACTAAAATTTTTATTTAAAATTGGTTTTAATAAAATTAAATCGATGGCGTTTTTTAAATTTTGCCTGTTTTTAGGAATTAATAAATTATCTTCATCTAACCATAAATTAAAACAAAACTCATTTTTGTTTTCTTTTTGGCCTCGTTTTCGATGGGGAATTTTATTTTTATAAATATAAAATCTTAATTTTAATCGATTAATCCACAAGCAATTTTTTTTAGTAATTAAAAATAAGTCAATATCATCATTTTTTTTTGGATATTGGGCTGCTACTGATCCGCTTATTCCTATAAATAAAATATTTGGAAATTTTTTGGCAATTTTTGAAGCTAATTTTTCAGCTTTTTCCAACTTTTCTTCAAAAATTTTATTTCCTCCACTTGATAAACTTTCTAACTTTACAAACTTTTCTACTTCTTTTTTAGTAAAAACATTGGGCCCAATTAATCGGTAGTGTAATTGATCTAGTGTCAACTGACAATGATATTTTTGACTATACTTAATTGTTCGATTAATTGATTCCAAAATTTCCACTTTATCTATTTTAACTAAAAGCTACTTTTATTTCTTGCTATAATCTAGCTACTATATGGTTGATAAAACAACGAAAAAATATCGTCTTTGGGAAATGATTCCTGGATTTTTTGCTTGGATGACAATTCTTTTCCCTATTTGGGGAGCTTTTATTTTTCCTAAAATTGTGGCTTATTTTGTTATTGGTTTTTTAGTTTATTGGTTTTATCAGTCTTTTAAAGCTTCTTTTTTGGCTATTAAGGGTTATTTTAAAATTAAAAAAGCCAAAACTATTAATTGGGAACAACTCTTTCAAGACAATTTTAAGGCTAGTTGGTTAAAAAGGAACGATATTAACCATGTCATTATTATTTCTTCATACAAAGAACCAAACGAGGTTATCGATATGGCTATTGGCAGTTTGGCTGCTCAAATCGATATTGATCTTAAAAATATTCATGTTGTTTTAGGTCAGGAAGAACGAGCCGGTAAAGAAAATAATCAAACTACTATTGAATATTTTTCTAAAAAATATAAAGATGTTTTTGGTAATTTAATTTTTACCGAACATCCAGCCAATATTGAAGGTGAAATTGCTGGCAAACATACAAATGAAGCTTTTGCTGCTAAATATTTCAAAAAGAATTATCTTGATAATAAAAATTCAAAACCTCGCCTACCGGCAGGCAGGTTAAAAATTAAAAATTGTACTCTAACATCATGTGATGTTGATACCATTTTTCACCCTAAATATTTTTCAGCCTTAACTTATTATTTTGCTCAAAATCCAAACCGTTATTATCGTTTTTGGCAAGCTCCAATTTTTTGGCACCACAATATTAATCAAGTCCCAGCCCCAATTCGTATTGTTGGTATTATGGGAAATATAAACAGTATTTCTGATATTCAGGAACCAGATGGTTTAATTTTTAATTATTCTTGTTATTCATCATCATATAAATTAATTGACTCGGCTGGTTATTGGGATCCAGATATGATTCCTGAAGATTGGCATATTTTCTTGGAAACTTTTTTTGCTAGTGGTGGTAAAACTTCAGTTGACCCTATTTTCTTGCCTACTGTTGTTGATGCCCCAGATGGTAAAAATTATTTTGGAGCTCTTAAAAATCGTTATAATCAATGTGTTCGTCATGCTTGGGGAGCTACTGATATTCCATATGCTATTGAACAATCTCGAATTCATAAAGAAATTCCTCTTTTAACTCGTTTGCTTCGTATTTATAAACTTATTAAAACTCATCTAATTTGGTCCAGTAATTGGTTTATTTTAACCATTGGTGCCTCACTTCCAGTTATTCTAAATCCTCATTTTTTTCAAACTTCGATTGGTTATAATTTACCTCGAATTGCTAATGTTTTATTAACTCTTTGTTTATTACCTCTTTTTATTTTAATAGTTTTGGATTGGAAATTACGTCCTGATGTTCAAAAAAAAGGCTTTTTTAATATCGTTAAAAATATTCTTCAATGGCCACTAATGCCATTGGCTACTCTCACCATGTCAGTTCTCCCTGGACTTCACTCTCATACTCGTTTGTTTTTAGGTAAACGTTTGGAATATAAAACTACCATTAAAAAACCTAATAATTAAGGTATCATTAATTAATGATTAAGCTTGTTAATAAATATAAATATTTTTTATTTTTAGCTGTCGTTTTCCTTTTATTTAGACTTCCATCTCTTTTTGAACCTTATTGGTATGGTGATGAAGGAATTTATCTAGTTTTGGGTCAAGGGATTAGAAAAGGTTTAACTTTATATACTCAAATTCACGATAATAAACCACCAACTCTCTACTATTTGGCTGCTATTGGCCAAACTGTTTTTGGTTTTAGATTACTTTTAATGGGTTTTATGGCTTTAACTGTTTTTTTCTTTTATAAATTATCTTTGCTTTTTTTATCGATTAAAAAAACCAAAATTGCCACTGTTATTTTTCTAGTTTTAAGTTCGATTCCTTTAATCGAAGGCCATATTGCCAATGCTGAAGTTTTTATGTTGTTACCAACCATTTTAGGATTTTATTTATTTTTTAAAACCAAAAACAAATTAAATCTATTTTTATCCAGTCTTTTGTTGGGATTGGCTTTTACTATTAAAGTTCCTGTTTTAATTGAATTTTTATTTCTATTTTTATGGCTTTTTATTGGTGATTTTAAATCAATCAAAAAAATGTTTTCTCAAATTCCTCGGGCTTTTATTTTTGGTCTAGGTTTCATTTTACCAATTTTTTTATGGTCAGTTTATTTTTATTTTCAAGGTGCTTTTAAGCCTTTTATAGTTGCTTCTTTGCTTCAAAATTTTGGTTATTTGTCCTCGTGGAGTACCGGAACTCAAACCGCCTCTGTTGGTAGTGGTGGTCTTTTTACTAGATTTTTATTAGTAATTTTTGCTTGGATATTTGTCTATTTTCTTAAAATTATTAAAAAAATTGATTCTAAATTTTGTTTTATTTTGTTTTGGTTTATTGCCACCATTTTTGGGGCCTTATTATCCACCCGTCCTTATCCTCATTATTTAATTCAAACCTTACCTCCTTTAATTTTGGTTATATTATCTTTTTTTGAATTTAAAAAAATATTAAAACCACTATTGTCAATAATTTCTATTTTTTGTTTTGTTTTTGTTGTTGCCAAATATAAATTTTATTTTTATCCAGTTGTGTCTTACTATCAAAATTTTTACAGTTATGCCTTAAAACAAAAATCACAATCTGATTATTTTAATTATTTTGGCTCCCAGGTTAACAGTGTTCATCAAATTTCTAAATATATTAAAGAAAATTCTTCTGCTTTGGATAAAATTTTTGTCTGGGGAGATGAACCTTATATTTATGCTCTTTCTGACCGACTTCCAACTTCAAAATATACTGTTGCTTATCATATTTTAGATTTTAACGGTTACGATCAAACTATTAATCAAATTAAATCAACCTTACCTAAATTTGTGGTTTATGTCCCTATGACTAATCGACCTTTCGAAGATTTAGATCATATTTTAAAACGTTATTATTATGTTAAACAAATTTTTGGTAATTTTCTTTTATATCAAATCAGATAATTATGTCTTTTCTAAAAACAATTTCTCTTCAGTTTTCTTTTCTTGGCAGATTTTGGCAGGAAAAAGTTAATAGTGTTATTTTTCGCTGGAATTTGTTTTTTATCATTATTCAATTAGCAGTAATTATTTTTAAATTTAATGCTTTACCCCCTAAAGTTCCATTATATTATTCTTTACCTTGGGGAGAATCACAATTAGGCAATGCTTCTTCTTTGTTTTTATTGCCCGTATTTTCTATAACCATTTTATTATTAAATAACCTTTTGGCTAATTTTTTTCTAAAATCTATTCCACTTTTATCCAGATTATTAGTTATTGTTTCAGTTATTTTTTCTTTCTTTTTAACCTTTTCTTTATTAAAAATATTGATTTTGATTATCTAAACTACCATGCCGTCTTCTTTTTTAATAGCCATTCTAACTTCTTTTTTAATCGCTTTTATCTTAACTCCTTTAGTTAGAAATTTTTTCATTAAAAGAAAATGGGTCGAAGATCCGGTTAAAAAAAATTTAAAAACTCACAATGCTACTGCCATTTCTACTGTTCCTCGAGGTGGTGGTTTACCAATTTTTATTGCTATTACTATTACTTCAATTTTGTTTTTACCTTTAGATCAGCATTTAATTGCAATTTTATTGGCGGCTTTAGTGGCTTTAATTGTCGGTTTAGTTGATGATGTTAAAGACATTAGTCCCAAAGTTAGATTATTTTTTAATATTGTTGTCGCTTTAATTGTCATCGCTTCTGGAATTGGGATTGCTGCTATTTCCAATCCTTTTAGCGGGGGAGTTGTTGATTTATCTTTTTTAAAAATTAATTTTAATTTTTTTGGACCCAGAAGTATTTGGGTTTTAGCCGATCTTATTGCTGTTATTTGGATAGTCTGGTGTACTAATATTGTTGGTTGGGCTACTGGTGTTGATGGTCAACTTCCTGGTTTTGTATCCATTTCGGCCTTTTTTATCGGTCTTTTAGGTTTAAAGTATGCCACCGATATTACTCAATGGCCAGTAATTATTTTATCTGGAGCTGTTTGTGGTGCTTACCTTGGCTTTTTACCTTTTAATTTCTTTCCTCAAAGCATTATGCCAGGCTACAGTGGTAAAAGTTTAGCTGGATTCTTTTTGGCTGTTTTAGCTCTTCTTTCTGGGGCCAAACTAGCCACTCTTATATTTTTATTAACTATTCCTATGCTTGATGCTGTTTACACCATCATTAGACGAGCTGTTAATCATCGACCTATTTATCTAGGTGATGGCCAACATTTTCATCATCAATTACTTAAATTAGGCTGGAGTCGTCGTTCTATTGCTCTTCTTTATTGGGCCATCTCTTTAATTATGGGCATAATTTCTTTATTTCTTAATAGTCAACAAAAATTCTATGTTTTTATTGGAATTGCTCTATTTTCTTTCAGTTTGTTTATTCGTCTTTCTCAGCGTAACTAGCCGAAATCCAACCGTTTTTGTTATTTCCTAAATCGATTTTGACCCAATCAGTAGTTTCGTCCAATAAATCATATTTTTCTCCAGGATTAACTCGCTGTATTTCCTTAGAACTACTCGAACTAGCCTCTCTAACTTTTAACCATCCAGTTTCAGTTGTTTTTATTGTTATTTTTTTATTAGTTTGAGTACTTAATTTACTAGATTGGGTAGCTTCTTCCGGAACTGTGGTGTCTATCGTAATTTTTTCTTTAGCCAATTTAGCCTCGACTACTAATTGATAGCCCTTGATTGCTTTTATAAACATAGTCATACTTTTATAGCCTGGGAAAGATAGTATTAATTGTTTATCGCCATCACCAATATCAGTTATTTTTTTAGGGGATTGGCCTTTTATTTCATTAGCTACGTTAATATAGGTTTTTTCTGGAACAGTTTTAACAATTAATCCCGATTTTTTATTATCCCCAGTTTTTTCTAAATATAAAATGTAACCATTAGTATCATCATCGGTTTCTCCAAATTGCCAATTTACCACAGTGTGAATATTATTTTTTAGCTCTATTTTTTTATTCCAATTGCCACTTTTAGTTACCAGTTTTATTTCTTTTTCTCCTGGATTCAGATTATCGTTTTCAAAAGGGGTTGTTCCCATTTCTTTACCATTAATATAAACCGTAGCTGTTGGGAAACTTTCAATTTCTAGTCCAGATTTTTTAATATTTAATCCACAACCACTTAGGCAAAAAACACAAACTAATATTAGAAAAATTTTTTTAATTGGCACTCTTCAAGTTTACCAAAAAAATTTACCTATTTGAGCAAATAAACCACTTTCTTTTGGTTTATTTTTGCTTTTCTTATTTTTAATTAAATCTAAAACTTCTTCAGGGGAATTAGCAAAAGCATAAACTTTTCTTTCAACTGTATCAAAATTTAAATTATCTACCAAATTCTCAACCGTATTTTTCCAACAATCTCCATAAAAAATTAAGGGTTCATGATTACCAAACTCAAATTTAGCTTTTTCCCAAACCAAAGCTAATTCAGCCATCGTTCCGGTTCCACCTTTAAAAATTATATGAGCATCAGCTAATTCAACTATTTTTTCTGTTCTTTGTTGGATAGTTTTAGTTCGATAAACTTTGTTTATCTTATTTATATTTTCTTTTTCAGTTCCTTCATAATTATCTCCCATATCAATTTTTTCATCGATTATGACTACTTCTACTTTTCCTCCAACTTCCTTGGCTCCCAAGGTTGATGCCAACATTACTCCTGGCCCGCCACCGTTAAGAATAATATAACCTTCTTTGGCCAATAATTTGGCTGTTTCAAAAGCTTCTTGATAGTGTTGATCGCTTTTTTTAGCCTCAGCATCTCCATAAAAGGCGACTCTTTTAATTATTTTTGTTGTTTTACTTAACATTTATTACTTTATAAACTTTAAAACTTTTAACTTGATAAACTTACCAGTTTTTTCCAATTATCTTCCACCATACCATTAAAAATTGCACCACCGCAATAAGCAATGTTAATTCCGGTATTTTTTATTTTACTAATTTCTTCTAAAGTTATACCTCCATCGACTCCGATTTCAAATTTTAAATCATTTTTTTGTCTTAATTTAATTAATTGATCAATTTTTTTATAAATATTTTTATCTATTTCTTTAAATCCAAATCCAGTTTTTCGACCCATTAACAGGACTAAATCAGTTTCTTTGGGAATTTCTCCAATTTCTGTATCAATATCGATGGCTAAGCCAGCTTCCATTCCGATATCTTTAACTTTTTCGATAAATTCTTCTCTTGAATTCATCATTTCTACTTGGCCTATTACTCTGGTAATTCCCACAAAATTACATTTTTCCACCCATTTAACTGGTTCTTTAACCATTAAATGAGCTTCTAATAAATTATTTTCTAATTCACTTTCTAAACTTTTAATTAATTCTAATTCAAAAGTTTTTTCTGGCAAAAAAAATCCATCAATAACATCAATTTGAATCCAACGACTTTTATCTTTAATCAGCCTAATTTTGACAGAAGCTAATTCAAATTGTTTTTCTAATATGGTTGGAACAATTATCATTTTTGACAAATAGCAATAGCGTTTTCTATTAATCGACAGCTATAACCATATTCGTTATCATACCAGGCTCCAATAGAGACCATATCATCAGAAATAACTTTAGTCATTAAAGTATCGACTACACACGAAGCATTATTTCCAATAATATCCGAAGACACTAATGGTTCATAAGATATTTTTAATTTACCAACTAATTCTTTGGTGGTGCTGGCTTCTTCCAAAATTGAATTGATTTCCTCGACTGTAGTTGAACGGACTAATTTAAAAGTTAAATCAGAATAACTGCCACAAACTACTGGAACCCGAATAGCTGTTCCTCCAAATCTTCCTTTAGCTTCTGGATAAGCTGCAATTACAGCTTCGGCTGCTCCAGTTGAAGTGGGGACTATATTAATAGCTGCCGCTCTGGCTCGTCGTGGATCTTTACTGTTACCATCGACCAAATTTTGATTAGTTGTATAAGCATGAATAGTAGTTAAAGTTCCTTCTTGAAAACCAATTTTTTGATCAATTAATTTAACAATCGCTGCCACACAATTAGTTGTACAAGATCCATTAGAAATTAATTTTTCACCATTATATTTATCATCATTTACCCCCATAATAAAAGTTGGAATTGAAGCATCTTTGGGTGGAGCACTGATTACTACTTTTTTAGCCCCAGCTTTTATATGGTTTAGAGCTTTTTTATCAGTAAAAACTCCAGTACATTCCAAAACTACATCAACACCATATTTTTTCCAAGGAATTTTTGAAGGATCCATTTGGCCAAAAAAGGGAATAGACAAATCTCCAACTTCTAATCTACCAATTTCCATTGATTTTTGAGGTTCACCAAAGGCTACTTTAATTGGAATTCGACCATAAACAGAGTCATATTTAAATTGATTGGCAAAACTTTCAATATCAAAACGACCATCAGTGTTAATAGCCACTACTTCCACATCATATTTTTCTAAAATAATGGCTCTTAAAACCACGCTTCCAATTCTGCCAAAACCATTAATCCCAATTTTTATTTTTTTATCTTTATTTTTCTTCATAAATAATTTTATACCATCGACGATCTATTATCGACGATCTAACATCTAATTTAACTCCATGCTGGTAAATTATTATTTACTAACATTTCCAACATTACTCCGCCGCCGCTGCAAATAAAATCAATTTTATTTTTAAGTCCTAAATTTATTATCGAGGCGGTGGTGTCACCTCCGGCAATTATTTTAAAAGCTTGGCAATTAGCTATTGATTGGGCTATTTTTTCAGTTCCTTTTTGACAATTTTTATCTTCATAAAAACCCATAGCTCCGGCCCAAATAACTATCTTTGAACTATTTATTATTTCACTAAACTTTTCAATATCTTTATCACTTAAATCTAAACCATCTTCTCTCAATTCCGCCCAAATAATTTTGCTTTGCCCGTCGTAGCCCGCAGGGCGAAGTCGGGGAAGTTTACCACCTATTAATATATGATCAGCTATTTTTGTTAATTCATTTAAATGTTTCATTTTATCAATCTTGGCTCCTCCCAAAACTATCGTCATTGGTTTTTCTTTATTTTCCAAAATTCTTTTTATTTGATCGTATTCTTCGATAAAATTTAATCCATAATAAGTTTCAAAACAATTATGTAATAAGATTGAAGCATTTTTTCGATGAGCCACTGCAAAAGCATCGTTTACAAAAACTGGTTTAACTTTTTTTAAACTATCAAACAGAGAAGTGTCACCTAATTCTTCTTCGGCCCAAAATCTTAAATTTTCCACAAAAACTATTTGATTTTCGCTTACTGCTTTTAAAATTTTCTTTTCATCTTTTATGTCTTCAATGAATACATTAGTTATACAATCATTACAGTTCTTTTCCAATATTTCCATTAATTCTACATAAGCAATTTTTAAAGAAAAAGCTTCATCTTGGCATTTAGGACGGCCCATATGTCCCACTATTATTAACTTACATTTTTTTTCCAATAGAAATCTGATTGTTGGTACCGATTTTAACAATCGACTATTATCAATTATCTTTCCCATTTTCACCGGCACGTCAGCGTCAATTCTTAAAATTACATTTTGACCTTCGTTTATTTCTTCAACTGATCTAAGCTTTTTCATAATTTTTAATTTTATTAATTCTTCTAATATGTCTTTCTTCTCCTGAAAACAACGTCTCTAAAAAAATTTTTACCAATTCAATATTAGTTTCTTCATCGACCAAATCGGCCGATAGACACAAAACATTAATATTATCATCTTCGCAAGCTTGTCTAACTTGTTTTTCTTTTAAACATAAACCAGCTCTAACTCCATCAACTTTATTAGCCGCAATCGATACTCCTACTCCTGACCCACAAATTAAAACTCCCTTAGCTTTTTCAAAAATTACTTTCTCTCCTAACTTAATAGCAATCTCACTGTAATCATCATCAATATCATAATTTTTACTTCCCATATCTCTAACCACATATCCCCATTCCTTTAATTTCTCTTTAATTTCATCTTTAAGCTTAAAACCTCTATGGTCCGCCCCAATAAAAATAATACTCATACTTAAAATATATCATTTATAGACTAAAATAGCTTATTGACCAACCAAATTTTAATTAACCACAAATTGTTTACCTACCAAATTGTCAAAAAACGGATTGGTTCAATTCGTCTTAAACTTAATTCATCATCTTCCTTTCAAGTTTCAGCTCCTTTTTTAACCCCCAACTTTTTAATTCAAAATTTTATTAATCAAAATTCCGACTGGATTACTCTTCATAGTTCCAAATTGGTCGACAAAACTGACATCTTAGATTTAAGATCTATTGAAATTTTAGGTATAAAATATGATTTATTTTTTTACAAAACTCAAAAAAATTCAGTTCTAATTTTTGAGGATGATCAAAAAATTTACCTTAATTTAGATACTTTTACTAATTCTTTGGCTAAAAAAGTTTTAGAAAAAAGACTACGATTATTGGCTTTAAAATTAATAAAAACTGAGCTTCAAAATCTTTCACTTCAACATGGTTTTAAGTATCAAAAAGTTACCGTCAGAAACCAATCTTCTCGTTATGGTTCTTGTTCTGGGGCTGGAAATTTAAGTTTTAATTGGCAAATTATTTTTTTTCCCGTTGATAAATTTCAACATGTTTTATTACACGAACTAACCCATTTGGATATTAAAAATCACTCATCGAAATTTTGGAATCAATTGACTGTTTATGACTCAAATTGTCACCAAAACAACCTCTGGCTTAAGAAAGAGGGAACTAAACACTTTTTGTTTTAATCTGACATCTGAAATCTGAGAACTGAAATCTAAATTTATCCCTGCTCATCTGACATCTGAAATCTGAGAACTGAAATCTATTTCCAAGCTCACTGGACAATGATCCGATCCATAAACCTCCGTCAAAATTGTGGCTGATTTTAATTTATTTTTTAAAGCTTTATCGATAAAAAAGTAATCAATTCTCCAACCCACATTTCTTTCCCTAGCTTTAGTAATTTGATCCCACCAAGTATAAGATCCTGTCTTTGCAGGATTAAATACTCTAAACGTATCTATCCAGCCATTATCAATTAATTTATCAATCCATTTTCGTTCAATTTCTAAAAATCCCGAAGTTTTAGAATTTTCCTTAGGTCTGGCTAAATCTATTTCTGTATGAGCCGTGTTTACATCTCCACAAAAAATTACTTTTTCTCCGTTTTCTCTTAACTTATTAATATAGTCTAAAAAATGTTCATAAAATTCCATTTTGTAATTCAACCGACCTTTATCTCTTTTTCCATTTGGAAAATAAACATTCAACAAAGTGAATTCATCAAATTTAGTAATTAAAACTCGACCCTCACTATCCCAATCACTATCTCTGTCTCCCAAAATTACCATTTTAGGTTCCATTTTTGAATAGGTGGCCACTCCAGAATACCCCGCTTTTTCGGCTGAATTTAAATAGACATTATATTCACTCGGTTCATCAATCGAGTGGGGAATTTGGTCAATTTTAGCTTTTACTTCTTGAAAACAATAAATATCCGCCTCAATTTTTTTCATTTTCTCCCATAACCCTTTTTTAATGGCGGCTCTCATTCCAGCTACGTTCCAGGAAACAATTTTTATTGTCATAATCAATTTTACCAAGTCTTTGTTAAACTTAATTATGATTAATAAAGAAAAATTAACTCCAATAGTCATAATCTGTTTAACGATTATTACTTCTTTTTTAATTGTTTCCAAAACCGGTATTTATATTAAATCTCTTGGTGGAGCAGTTGAATCAAACGGCAAAATCTCTAACACTATTTCTGTTACTGGTGACGGTAAAGTCAGTGCCAAACCTGATATGGCTATTTTATCTTTTGGTTTCGAAGAAACTCAATCTACTAGTAAAGCTGCCCTCGATACCGTTAATCAAAAAATTACCCAAGCTCAAAAAATTTTAAAAGATAATGGAATTACTGACAGTGATATTACCACCACTAATTTAAATATTTCTCCTGAATATAATTACACTGAAAAAGTTCGTCGTTTAACTGGTCAAAGAGCTAGCCAAACCCTCGAAGTTAAAGTTAAAAAAATTGACGATAAAGCTTCAAAAGTGGTTCAAATAATCGATCAACTTTCTGCCATTGATAATGTTCAAATCAATAATGTTCAATTTGATATTGAGGATAAAACCAAACTTTTCTCTGAAGCTCGAGAATTAGCTTTTCAAAAAGCTGAACAAAAAGCTAAAGAATTAGCCAAAATTTCCAAAGTTAGTTTAGGTAAACCTGTTTCAATTTCTGATTCTACTTATGATATTGCCTCTCCAACTAGCAATACTTTATATAAAGCAGATATGGTGTCTTTGTCTTCTGCTGGTGGTGGAACTTCAGTTGCTACAGGTGAAATGAATATCTCGATAAATCTAAGTATTCTCTGGGGTATCGAATAATTTTTCAATCAAAACACTAATTAGTTTTTGACCTTCATTATATTTGCTTTCGTCAATAGTTTTTATTCTACCGTCTTCTCTAATTTCTAAAACTAAAACCGGTAATATTTCGTTTAATTCCTCAGCTAAAGTAATTTGTTCATCATCGACACAATGATTTATTTTCCATTCATTCAACTTTTTAGAATAATTTTTAATGAAATAATCATTTCCAATTAGTTCAACTAATTCATTAGATCCTAATTTTCTGCCATGAATATCTAAAATCATTTCTATTTTATTTGTTTTTATTAACTCTTTTACTTGTTCTCTGAAAGGAGAGTTAATATACCAATTTGGATCCATTTGGTCTTTTGTGGAAATTATTCCCCAAAATTTATTTTCTTGACATATTTTTCTAGCTATATCACCGGTTCCAATATCTGCCCATTTAATTTTTCCTTTTCTGCCTTGATTGAAATTATGACCAGCCACTATTAATATTGGTTTCTTTCCTTCAATTATTTGCCATCCTAAATCAAGTTCTTCCATAATCTATTTTAACTAAAATTGTTTAGTTTGTGTCAAACTTCTGTTATAATCACTTCACAAACCAGCGGGAGTCCGCCAGCTGGCGGATTAGGCAAAAATCGGACAAATTAAAATAACCAGCGGGAGCCGGACGGTTAGGCAACAGTCTGTAAAACTGTCTAAAGTAGGTTCAACTCCTACCCGCTGGACACATGTAAATATTACCTAATTATTGGGTAAAAATGATAGTTGTAGTATAATTTCGTTGTGAATTTTAAAAGTAATTTTATTGATAATTGGCTTAAAAAATATCCTGACCTTAAAATCATTAGAGATATTAAATCGGGCAAAGAAGCCACGGTTGTTTTAATCGAAACTGGTGGTCAATTAAAATGTCTAAAAATTTACAATCGACTTTCAATGGCAACCAAAGCCGATAATGTTTATTTATCAGGAAAATGGTTTAAAGAACCAAGTATCAGAAAATCAGTTGATAAAGGTAATAAATTTAGTCAAGATTTACTTAAAAAACTCTGGGTTAAACGAGAATATTACTTATTAAAAAAGTTATTTCAAAAAGGAGCTAATCTCCCTAAAGTATTTGACTATAATAGTAATTCTATAATAATGGAATACTTTGGAACTGTAAATTTAGCTGCTCCACTTATAAAAGACATTGATTTCTCACCAGAATTGGCCAAGATAACTTTTGAAGAAATTATTAAATCAATCAAAATTTTCCTTAAAAATGGGATTGTTCACGCTGATCTTTCTGAATTTAATATCATTTGGTGGCAAAACAAACCATTTATTATTGATTTTCCCCAAGCGGTTGATATAAGAAACAATCCAAATTATGAAATTTTATTAAAAAGAGATATTGAAAACATAATCGTATTTTTTAGTAAATGGATATTAATAGATAAAGAAAAAGTTATAACCGATATAATTTCAACCTAATTTTTCTCCGAGTATAATAGGTGATATAACCTATGTCCAAAAAATCTTATCCCGCTAGTTTTTCACTCCTTGAATACAAAGGTGCTCTAAGCCATAAAAAATTTGAATTTAAAAATTCTCCTGTCGTTAGAATTTCCGGCAACCAAAATTTACCCGACCAACACGTTGTTGAATTTGAGGGGATTGTCGATCCTTTTATTCTCGATCAAGTCAAAATTGCCGACAGCCGCGCTTATCGTCGTCTCGGTTCCAAAACTCAAGTCATTTTTTACCCCGATAATCCTCATATTCGAGTCAGATCCACTCACACTATGGAAGTTGGCAACCCCGCCATGATTGCCAGTGACATTTTAGGTTTAAATACTAATTTGGTTAAAGCTATCTGCGATGGTCACGACATTGGTCATGCTCCAGCTGGTCATATGTTTGAAACTGTTGCTAAAGAATTTGGCACTGAATTTCGTCACGAAATTTTTAGTGCCATTATTGCTGTTTTTATTGAGCGCAGCGGTGGTGGTTTAA
>CAYUUU010000007.1:0-16480 GCA_964448065.1 uncultured Gammaproteobacteria bacterium | reverse complement strand
TGTTAATTAAATCGAAAGGATTTAAAAATATTAAAAATTATTTATTAATTATTTTAGGTTTTTTAATTGGTGATTTGCCCTGGTTCATATTTGAGCTTCGCCATGATTTTTACAACATAAAAACTATTTTTTATATTTTTACAAAGTCATCGTCTGGTAGTGAAATGACCTCTCATTATTTTGTGTTTTCTTTGTTAATTTTTATAATTTGGTTTTTACTTTGGGTTTTATCTAAATTTAAAAATAAAAATAAGGCAAATTTTGTTTTAATAATTGTTTTAATATTTGGGTTTTTAATTCAAAATAAATTATTTGCCAACTATGCCCCACTAGATAACATTTTGGGTTGGAATTATCCTGAACAACAAAAGGTAGTTGATCTGATTGTTAAGGATGGTTGTCCTAAAAATTTTAATGTAGCAGCCACAATTCAAGGTGACACTAGAGCTTACGATTTAAGATATTTATTAAATTTAAAAAATTGTGAACCGTTGGGAGTTAAAGATTATCCAAAGACAGAAAAATTATTTTTGGTGGCACCAACAAATAGATTGCCAGAAACAGAAACAGTCTGGGAAGTAACTAGTTTGGGAAAATTTAAAATAAACCAAAAAATTAATTTAAATTCAAAGGTAATCTTTTATGAACTAGAGACTTTTTATTAACCAATTCTTGTTTTTTTTCGGTTTTAGAAAAATACATTCGACCATCAGATCTTTGATAAGTGTCTTGAACATTTCTATCAATCTTATTGGTGAAATGAGCTACACCATAGGAAAAATTTAAACCTCGATCTTCTAATTTTTTATGATTGAAAGCATTAATTACAAACTCTTTAAAATTAACATATGACTCATGACTGTTTTTGCCTTTTTGAGATAAAACTAAAAATTCATCACCACCCATACGAATAATTTTATCTTCTGGGTCTTTGAAAACTTCTTTTAAAAAACTGGCTGTGTCTTGGATATATTTATCTCCAGCAGCATGACCACCTTGAGGATGATCATTAATTTGTTTTAAACCATCAATATCAATATTAACCATAGCAATTCGATCAGTATTAGGATTAAAATTGGCTGAAAATTCTTCCCAATATTTGCGATTATAACAACCCGTTAAAACATCTTTATAACTTTCTTCTTTAATTTTTTTTAATTTTTCTTGTGATTCTTCACAAATTTTTTTTATTTCATCATAAATACCACCAGATTCATCAAAAGGTTGTTGATTAGAATTGTAACCATTGGGTTCGCCTTCCATAATGGCATTATTATAACCTGTATTGTAAAATATAATTAGGATAAAATAATTTTTGACAGAGAAATTATTTTTAAAGTGCTATAATGATATCCCTAGTTTTAATAATAATTAAACACAAACATGAATGAAAAAATAAAAAAACAGTTAGAAAGTTTCTTTGCCAAATACGAAATAATCAACAGTAAGAAAGGTCAAGTTTTATTGAGACCTGGCGATAAATTAAACAAGGTTTGGATAGAAAAAGAAGGTTATCTTAGAGCTTACTGTGAAGGTAATAATAAAAAGGAAATTAGTTTGCCAACTTTAAAACCTTTGTTTTTTTGTTCGATTATGTCAGCTTTGTACAAGCAAGAAAATAAATATTTTATTGAAACTGTAACTGGAACTAAATTATGGTCAGCTCCAACTGAAGATTTTTTAAACTTTTTAAAAGAAAATCCAGAAATTAGACAAGAAATTGATAGAAATTTATTAAACGATTTGATTGATTTAAATAATAGTTGGTTACAAATCGTGGCTGGTGAGGCTATTAATAAAGTAGCTGGCTTAATTTCTTCTATTGCTAAAAATATGGGAGAGAAGAAAGGTGGCGAAATTGTGATAAATTTTAATGCTCCACACCGAGTTTTGGCTACTATGACTGGTTTAACTCGAGAAACTGTGACTCTTCAAATCTTAAAACTCCAAAAAATGGGAATACTTTACAATAAAGATCGTAAAATAATCGTTCGAGACATGGATAAATTAAATGAATTAGTTAGAATATAATTATGGAACAAAAAAAATTATACCGATCTACCACTGATGTAATGGTGGCTGGGATTTGCGGTGGAATAGCAGAATATTTTGGAATTGATAGTTCATTAGTAAGAATTGGATTTGTTATTTTATTACTTAATTTTGGAAGTGGATTTTTGGCTTATTTAATCTTGTGGTTTATTATTCCTAAAAATGGAAACAAAAAAGTTGAAGTTGAAAAAGTAACCAAGGAAATTAAAGACAAAGCTAAAACAATTGTTAAGAAAGTTAAAAAAGAAGTAAAAAGCAAAAAAGCTTGAAGTTTATTCTCGACAACAATCAAGAATTTTACCAATAGTCTGACTGATGGTTCCCATTAAACTTTTTTCAGCGATGGGCTTTTCTTTGGTAGACACAGGTAGAGACGCCCCGCGGGGCGTCTCTACATTATTGACCAATCCCAAATTTAAACCCCAAAAAAGATTATATAAATCAAAAGATTTTTTGAAATAATCGTTGGCTTCTTTTTTGTCGCCTTTGGTTAACGATTTAGTTCCAACTTCCATTAGACGCATTGAAGCTGATAATAAATGTTTACTGGTACACCAAACTTCACCTTGGCCTTCCTTGACGATTTTTTTCATGAGTTCTTTACGCATTTCCCTGGCGGTATTTAAAACATCAATATATTTGGTGTCACCAAGCTTTTGGGAAGTAAAAAACATATGTTCCTCAATACCAATTAAATTCATGATAGCAATGGATAAATCTTCACCAGAAGAAAGATCTAATTGGTGACCTTTTTCTATTTTTTTTGTATTGTCAATAAATTTTTGAAGATCTTTGTTTAACATAATTTTTTAAACCCTCTCTCCGATGTACATCGGAATTTCTCCCTTAAAAAGGAGACTTAAATTTATAATAAACCCTCCGTCCCGACGTTTGTCGGGGCACCTCCCTTGACAGGGCGGCTTTAATTTATAATTTAAAATTCCTCTCCTTCCAATCTCCCCTGCCCCTCTTTGACAAGAGGGGTAAGCAGAAGCGATTTTAATTTATAATTTAAATAATAATTTGAATAATAAAGTGAAGATAATTAAAAGACCGACGGGAAAAACGACTTTTTGATAAGGAAAAAGAATTTTGCCACCATTTAATTTTCGAGATTTACGATCAATAAATATACCCAAAAACATGGTTAAAAGACCAAATATTTGACCAAAAATAATTTTATCTAAACCAAGAAGTTTATTAGTAACAACCCCAATTTGATTGGTGTAGGCAAAATAAAAAAGAGTAAAACCAAGCATTAAAAGAGAAAAAATAATTGGATTACTTAAAACTCGATTTTTAATTTTGGGAGCTAACCAAAAAGAAACGGCAGTGTTAAAAGCTGAAATCCAAAGAGAAACTAAAAGATCATCGACTCCTAATTTTTTGGCAATAAACATGCCACCACCAACAGTAACTATACAAACTGGACATTGAGCGTAAGCAGCTTTAACTAAAAACATAATTTTATTTTAACAATATTAATGATTAATGTTTTAAACGAGTTTGGCAAACAGTAATTCGTTGATGAAGTTTTTCTAATTCATCAGAAATTGGTTGATTAGTTTTTAAATAAAAACCATAAATAGCTTCAGCTAGGGCGTCGGCAGCTAAAAGTGAACAGTGAATTTTAACGGCAGGTAAATCGTCCAAAGCTTTGATAATATCTTCATTTTTTATTTTTAAAGCTTCGGTTAAAGTTTTATTTTTGGCCAAATCAGTGACAACACTGCTGGTAGCAATGGCAGCGGCACAACCAAGAGTTTCAAACTTAATATCTTGGATAAAATCCTCTCCTTCTTTGTTTTTAGCAATTTTTAAATAAAGTTTCATAACATCCCCACAAGCCAGGTTGCCAACTTGTCCAACTGAGGTTGGATTTTTGATGGAGCCAAAATTGTGTGGATTTCTGAAATGTTCTAGAACTTTTGGTGTATACATAATTAGTTTTTAAAAGGCGAAATTGCCCTAAATTTATTAATAACTTGAGGTAAAACTTTTAACAAATAATCAACTTCGGATTTGGTAGTAAAACGACCAATAGTAAAACGAAGAGAACCGTGAGATTGTTCTGGTTTAAGACCGGTGGCTAATAAAACATGACTTGGTTTTAAAGACATTGAAGAACAGGCTGAACCAGTAGAAGCGGCAATGCCATAATAATCGAGCTCCAAAAGCAAAGACTCCCCTTCAACTTTATCAAAAGAAATATTTATATTATTGGAAAGTCGATTGGTAGGATGACCATTTAAATGACAATCAGGAATAGTTTTTAAAATGTTGGTAATTAAATAATCTCGAAGAGTGGTTAATTTTTCATTTTCTTGAACAAAATTTTTGGTAGCAATTTCGGCGGCTTTGGTAAAACCAACGATTGAAGGTAAATTAATAGTTGAAGAACGAAGTCCCGATTCATGACCGCCACCGTGAAGAAGCGGAGTAATTTTGGTACCGATTTTGACAAAGAGTAAAGCGGCACCCTTGGGACCATAAATTTTATGGGAAGAAGCAGTTAAAAGATCAATATTGAGTTTAGATAAATCGAGAGGTACTTTAGTAAAACTTTGAGAGGCATCGGTATGAAAATAGACACCGTTATCGTGGCAGATTTGACCGATTTTCTTTAAATCTTGAATAGTCCCGATTTCATTGTTGCCGTGAATTATAGAGACTAAAACAGTATCTTTTCTAATTAATTTTTTAAGTTCGTCAAGATTTACTTGACCATATTTGTCAACTGAGAGATAACTAACTTCAAAACCTTGAGTTTCGAGCCATTTGGCACTGTTTAAAACACAGTCATGTTCAATTTGGGAAACAATAATATGTTTACCTTTGGATTGATTAGCAAAAGCAATTCCTTTTAAAACCGTATTGTTGGATTCGGTGGCTGAGGCAGTAAAAAATATTTCTGAAGATTTAACATTTAAAATATTGGCAAAAGTTTGACGGCAAGATTCTAAAATTTGAGCAGCATCTTGACCATATTTATGAAGAGACATGGTGTTACCAGAAAAGGTTGGAGAAAAATAAGGCAACATGGCAGTTAAAACATGAGGATCGACTGGGGTTGAAGCTCCATAATCAAAATAAACTGATTTGTTTTTGGAATTGTTTAATTGATCGAGGGTAATAGAACTTAGAATTTGACTAAAACCGGATTGAATTTTTTGCCAAACAGATTTACTTTGACAATTACAAAAAGAAGGACAAGTAAATTCTGGTTTTTCCAAGGCATTAATAACTTCGTTTAAAGTAATATCTTTGGCGTCTTTGTTAAGGGAATAACCACCAGTAGCACCACGTTCAACTTTTAAAATACCAGCTTTTTTTAATTTAGAAAAAATTTTTTCCAAATAATCGGAAGAAATATTTTCTTTTTGAGAAATTTGATTAACAGAACAACAACAGTCTTTATCCAAAAGATTGGTTAAAGCGCGTAATCCGTAACGAGATTTAGTTGATAAATTCATATTGGACTATTTTAGTCGGATATGAAAAGGTTGTCAATGATTAAAACATTCTTTCAATCTCCCTTTTATGTTCAAAACCCACCCTATCCCGATAAATCGGGATTTTCCCTCCCTTGATGAAGGGCGGGCTAATTTTTTATTCAAAACCCCTCAGTTTTTTTATTTCTGGCATTTTGGACAAAAGAAAGTGCCACGACCACCAAGTTTAATTCGTTTGATGGGTGTTTGGCAAATTAGACAGGGTTCACCATCACGTTGGTAAACACGAAAATTAAATTGATTTTGACCACTGGTACCATCGGGACGAATATATTTATTATCTTTGGCAGTGGAACCGCCGGCCAGAATTGATTCTTTCATAATTTTGATTAGATTTTGATGAAGGAGATTAGATTTTTGAAGAGTGATTTTATTTGATGGATTTTTAGGATTAATTTTGGCCAAAAAAAGAGCATCGTTAGCATAAATATTGCCAACACCAGCAAATTTATTTTGATCTAATAAAACTACTTTAATTGGACGAGAAGTGGTTTGAAGTTGATTATAAAAATATTTGGAAGTAAATTTGGAATCTAAAATATCAAGTCCAAGATTTTTTTGAAATTCGACAAGCTCAGTCTTGGTAAGAACCTTAACCCAACCAAATTTTCGTTGATCGTTAAAAAATAATTGGGAACCATCAGAAAAAGTGAAAAATAATCGAGTTGATTTGTTTGGCCATCCTTCGCTAAAGCTATGGAGTGGTGTGGGGTGACCAAAAATGGAACCTCCAAAAATAACTTGACCGGTCATTTTGAGATGAAACAAAATAATTAAATTATTTTCCAAATAAAGTGAAAGTTGTTTACCAAGACGAGAAGTACTAATAATTTTTTGACCTTCGATAAGATTAGGGTCGCCTAAAAAAGATTTTGAATTAATAATCTCTAATCTGGAAATGGTTTTACCGAGAAGATGTTGATCTAAAAATTGACGAACAACTTCAACTTCGGGAAGTTCTGGCATGGTTAAACTAAATCGTCGAAATCGATAACAGAAATGGCTTTGTTTTTGGCCAGATGATTGATGGCAACATTAACATCAGCCAAACTATCTTTAACATCAGAAGCTGAATTTAAATAAGTTTGAGTGGAAGTAACATAAGTCATGACTAAGACTAAATCGGAGATCATTTTTGTCCCAGTATAAACTGAAAGAACTAAATAACCTAAAATTAAAATATAGAAAAAAACAGCGGTATTTTGAAGAGTAAACCATTCGGTAAAAAACCAACTAGAGAGTCGAACAAAATGACGATCATAAGTTTTTTGCTCTAGTTCAATATCGTTAGTTTCTTGGAATTTAGCATAATAACTTTCGGTTTTGGTGTTTTGAAAATCTTTTAAAATTACATAACGTTGGGTAGTGTAATAATCGATAATGTAATAAACAATTATGTAAACGATTTCGAGAATGGAAATTCTGGCATCAACAGTAAAAATAATGATTGGAATAGTAATTAGAGAAATAATACTATCAACGCCTGGTTGACGAAGAAGTTTAAGTGTCCAAGCGGTAGCATCGGCAAAATTACGAATAGCCTGAATACTTTCATGTCTTTCCAATTTGGTCTCTGATTTAATATCTTTTATAAAATAATTGTGAATATCAAAAACGATTTCACTAATACATTCGTCAAGCTTAGTAATAGATTTGATACGAGCAAAATTATCAATAATTTTTACCGCTAATATAATTAGAACCAAAAAAAAGATGGTAGAAAAATCAGCTTTAGTTTCGACTAAACTGATGGTTTTGGAAAAAAGATAAATGGCTAATAAAGGTAGAAAAACCGAAAAGAAACGAATAGTAAACCAAAAAACAAGTCTTTGTTTTTTTTGAATTATTTGCCAAATTAATTTAATAATTTTAAAAGTTTTTTTATGCATAGAATATTAAATTTATTTTTAAACCCACCTGTCCCCGATGTCCATCGGGAGACACCCTCCCTTGATTCCGATGAATATCGGAACAGGCAATGGAGGGCTTAATTTAAAATGGATAGAAAATAAATATTTTTGATATTAAAGTATGGCTAAAAAAAGACAAAAAGTAAAGCGATTTTAATGTTAAAATGAAAAATAATGACAGAAATAATAGATTGTTTAATTATTGGATCGGGGCCGGCTGGATTAACAGCGGCAATTTATAATGCTAGGGCTGATGTAAAAAGTTTGGTAATTGCCGGAAATCAACCTGGTGGACAATTAACAATTACCCCAATGGTTGATAATTATCCAGGGTTTGTAGATGGAGTGGGTGGTTTTAAATTGATGATGGACATGCAAGCTCAGACTAAAAAATTAGGAATAGAAATTAAGGGTGGTATAGTTCGTCAAGTTCGTCAAGTTGAAAGTTTATCAAGTTTTGAAATAGAACTGGAAGATGGGGAAACTCTGCAAGCTAAAACCGTAATTGTGACAACTGGAGCGAGAGCCAAATGGTTAGGGTTGGAAAAAGAACAAGAAATGATTGGTCGAGGAGTAAGTGGTTGTGCTACTTGTGATGGAATGTTTTTTAGAGATAAAACAGTGGCAGTGGTGGGTGGTGGTGATACTGCTTGTGAGGATGCTAGTTTTTTGGCTAAATTTACTAAAAAAGTTTATATGATTGTCAGAAAAGAAGAATTTAAAGCTAGTGTGGCCGAACAAAAAAAAGTTTTAAATAACGAAAAAATAGAAATTTGGTGGAATTCGGAAGTAAAGGAGTTAAGATCTCAGAAAGATGGAGATAAGTTAAATTCAGTGAAGATATTTAACAACAAAACAAATGAAGAAAAAATATTGCCATTAGATGGATTATTTGTAGCTATTGGTAATTTACCAGCAACAGATTTTTTGAAAGGATTGGTTGATTTAAGAGAAAGTGGACAAATAATTACTGGTAATAATAAAGAATTTATGACTATGACTAATATTGAAGGAATTTTTGCAGCTGGAGATTGTGTAAATACCAATCATCGACAAGCAATTGTGGCGGCTGGTGATGGTTGTCGAGCCGCTTTGGATGCCCAAAAGTTTATGGAGAGATAAATTAATTAATAATTAATAATTAATAATTCCAAAAGTCTAAAGTCTAAAAAATATTAAAGATTGTAGATTAAATCTTTGATTTTTTGGATAAAATTTTGAGTAGAGAAATCGGTGGCGCGAGAAATACAGTCTTGAGGATTTATTTTTAGTTTTTGAAATTTTTGAATAGCTTGGGCACAATTTTTAGAATTTAATTTATCAAAAAAAATACCGGTTTTACCATCAATAACAGTTTCGGTGACACCACCACTTTTGTAAGCAATAACCGGACAACCGTAACCCATAGATTCAACTGGAACAATGCCAAAATCTTCATTGTCGGAACAAAATATAAAAGCTTTAGCTTCCGAATAAAGTTTGGCTTTTTGCTCTTGATTAATTTCACCTAAAAATTCAATAGTTGGGCCAGAAATATCTTTTAATTCTTGAGCATAATTAGCAAAGTCGCGGCCAAAGATTTTTAGTTTTAAACCAAGTTGATTACAAGCTTGGATGGCAATGTCGTAACGCTTAGCCCTGGCAAGTCTGCCTCCGGCAAGATAAAAGATCTCAGATTTCAGTTTGTCAGATGTCAGATTGTTAAAATTATTTTTAATTATTTCGACAGGTGGATTGATAACTACAGAATCGCGATTGTAAAATTTTTTGATACGAGCGGCGGTGGTTTGGGAATTGGCAATAAAATAATCAACATTTTGAGCCGATTTAAAATCAATTTTTCGTAAAAAGATGTTTAAAAAATTAACCAAACCGTGAATAATTTTGTTTTTAGTAAAATTTCTGGCAGTTGGTAAACCATAAAGATAGCGAGGTGGAGTGTGACAATAACAAACTAGTTTGGCAGATTTTTTATTAATTAAATTAGGAAAATAAGCACCAGTAGCTGAAGTGATAATGAGATCAAAGTTGGAAAAATCGAAAGACTTAAAAGCTAGAGGTGATAAAAGTCGAAGAGGTGAAATAATTTTGTGGGCAAAGGGAATGTGTTGAAAAAAACTTTGATGAATTCGAGAAGACCATTTTTTTTCGAGACGATTACGATGAGGACCCAAAAATTGAGGTCGATAAAGAGTGGTAAAAATTGGAGCTTGGGGAAAAATATCAGATAAAGATTCCAAAACACTTTCAGCTCCACCAAATTCTTTAATGTAATCTTGAACGATAGCGATTCTAAACCCACCCGCTCCGCCAGTTGGCGGATCACCCTCCCTTGAAAATGGAGGGCTTATTTTATTTTTTAAATTTATTTTATTCATTTTTTAAAATAAACTGGTTTGATTGGAAACAGGTTTATTAATTTTAACTGGATTTTGTTTGGTAATTCGTTGAATCAGAGATTTAAAATTAAAACTGGCTAAAACAGGAATTAAATCGATAAAAGATTGTTGATTCCATTTAGCGTCAGCAAGTTTGAATTTTAAAGGAATATTAGTAATTAGAGTCGCTAATTTTTGGGAAAGATAAGCATTGTCTTTATCTTTTTCTAGTTTTTCCCTAATTGATGGTTTAATTTCATCTAGGTTTTTATAAATATTATTTAAATCTTTATATTTATAAAGTAAATCAATGGCAACTTTAGGCCCAATACCGGCCACACCAGGATAATTATCGGACATATCCCCCATTAAAGCTTTAAGATCGACCACTTGGGAAGGGTTGACTCCGAGTTTTTCGACAACATCAGCCGAATTAAAAATTTTAGTTTCAGAAAGACCGCGAATGGGCACAAATAAGGAAACTTTTTGATTAACTAACTGCATTAAATCTTTATCACCGGTAATAATAATGACCTCGTCGACAAGATGTTTTTTACCAGATTTAGTTTTTTTGATCTTTTTTAAAGCTCGAATGGTTAGAGTGGCAATTAAATCATCGGCTTCAAAACCACCCATAGAAAAATTAGGAATTTTGGCTTGTTGAAGAGTTGATTTAATTAAGGGTAGTTGACTAACTAGGGCTGATTCGGCTGGTTTTCGTTTGGCGCGATAACCAACAAATTCAGTATTACGAAAATTAGGGCCTGGAGAATCGAGACAAACTAAAAAATAGTCTGGTTTTAGGGTATTAATAGCAGTTAAAAGCATGGAGTAAAAACCATAAAGAGCATTGGTGGGTTGGCCGTTAAAATCTAGTGGAGGGATAGAATGATAGGCTCGATGAGCAATGGCATGACCATCGACAATAACTAGTTTAGACATACTATAGTTTATCAAGTCAAAAATTATAAAGTTCATCAAGTAGAAAGTTAAAGGTTTGTAAAGTAAAAAGTTTATCAAGTGGTTATTTACTGATAGAATTTAATAATGGAACAACACGCAATTCCACAACAGATTTCTTCCTACGAATTTAAACTCGTTGGAGAGATGACTTTAAAGCAATTTTTAAAGGCAGCTGGTGGAATAATATTAGCAATTTTAATTAACACCACCAAAATAGTGGTGTTGGTGAAATGGCCATTGATGTTGTTAACGGCTGGAGGTGGATTGGCTATAGCTTTTGTGCCTTTTCAAGATAGACCATTGGAAGATTGGATTAAATCTTTTATTAAAGCTATATATTCACCAACAATTTATACGTATCAAAGAAAGGCTACTAAAAACTGGTTGGATTTAGACTTAACCAAAACAAACAATAGTGAAGAAAATATCGAAACTAAAAGTGAAAAAGAACAAAAAATAAGAATTAAAACAGCTTTTGGAACTAGCAATAAAATAAAACAAACCATTGATATTTTGACAACACCAAAAGAAAAAGTAGTTGAAGAAGTTAAGCCAGTAACAGAAACCAAAACTGAACCAATAATTAAAACCAAAGAAGAAATTAAAATTGAAACAAAGCCAGAAGAAAAAGTAGTGGTTGATGATTGGCGAGATACTAAAGCTAATTTAAATTTGAAATCTGAAAAATTAGAAGCTACTGGCAAGGCAGTTTTTGGTAATATTCCAATGCCGGATATTCCAGAAATTCCAAATGTGGTAGTAGGAATGGCAACCAGTAATGAAGGAAAAATTATTGATGGAGTAATTATTGAAATTCAAGATGAACACGGTAATCCAACCCGAGTTTTGAAAAGTAATTCTTTGGGTCAATTTAAAACATCTACTCCTTTGGCTAATGGAAAATATTTGGTAATTGCTGAAAAAGATAATTACCAATTTAACCGAGTAAATATTGAGGTTAAAGGAGAAATTATAAAACCAATTAAAATTATTGCTAATAATTAGATTATGATTATTTATTAAAATTAGTTAAAATTATTAAATGCCCGTCGACCCTACAAAAATTGCTATTAAAGGAAGTACTCAAGACCACTTACCAGTGGAGGATATAATTGATGGAGTTGTAATTTTGAAAGACGGATCTTGCTCGATGGTTTTGTCGATATCTTCGGTTAATTTTGATTTGTTATCTGAACAAGAACAATATTCTTTGGTGTTTGCTTATGGTGGAATTTTAAATTCTTTAACTTTTCCAATTCAAATTGTGATTCAGTCTCACAATAAAGATGTTAGTTCTTATTTAAAAACTTTACAAAAGGCTGAAGAAAAACAAATTAATCCCCAACTTAAACAAAGAATTAATTCTTATCGCAAATTTATTGAAGAAGTGGTTAAAAAGGGTGATATTTTGTCAAAATCATTTTATATTGTTATTAATTTTTCGTCTTTGGAATTAGGAATTAAAAGTGGTGGAACTAAAGGACTTAAGGTAATGCTTGGACAAGTTAAAAATACTGAACTGCCTTTTAGTAAAGAAGAAATATTAGAAAAAGCTAAGGCTAGTTTAGAGCCAAAACGAGATCATTTAATTCGATTATTTTCTAGACTAGGACTGGACATAAAACAATTGAATGGAAAAGAATTAATTGATTTGTTTTATAGAATATACAACGAAGAAACGGCTGTAAACGAAAAAGTAAACGAATTAAATTATCAAACCCCAGTAGTAACTGGAAAAATAAAACCATGAATATTTTTAATAAAAAAGCTAAAGTAACTAACCAACCGGTAGCAGTAACCGATCCTACTAAAAGAGATTTTACGGCTGGTTTGGTAACAACTAAAGATATTATTGCCCCATCTTCGGTTGAAGTTGATTTCAACAATATTAGAATTGATAATAAATATTATCGAACTTTGTTTGTGGCTTCATATCCTAGATTTGTCGGAATAAATTGGTTGTCATCTTTGATTAATTTTGATGCTTCATTAAATTTGTCGATGTATATTTATCCAACTGACGGAAAAGAAGTTTTGGATGATTTAAGAAGAAAAATTACGGAAATGGAGGCGGAAATTAGTACTGATGTTCAAAGAGGTAGACTAATTAATCCAGCCACTCAAGCAAAATTGGAAGATGCTTTAAATTTACAAGCTAATTTAGTTAAAGGTGAAGAGAGATTTTTTCAATTTGGATTATATATAACCATTAGTGGAGAAAGTCCAGCTGAATTAGACAGACTTAATAAAAATTTGGAGGCAGCTTTGGGTTCATTGCTAATAATTAGTAAAAAAACTACTTTGCAAATGGAAGAAGGATTTGTAAGCACTTTGCCAATTGCTAACGATAAAATTAATATTACTCGAAACATGGATACAACTTCGTTGGCGACAACCTTCCCTTTTGTATCTTCTGATTTGTCTGATGATAAGGGAATAATGTATGGAATTAATATTCATAATGGATCTTTGGTTATTTTTGATAGATTTTCTATGCCAAACTACAATTCAGTAGTTTTTGCTACTGCTGGAGCTGGAAAATCTTACCTGATTAAATTGGAAGCTTTACGATCCTTGATGATGGGAACGGAAATTATTGTTATTGATCCTGAAAATGAATATCGAGAATTATGCGAATCGGTGGGTGGTCAATATGTTGCTTTTGGATATGGAGAAGATTCAAAAATTAATCCTTTTGATTTAACTTTGGCCGAAGAAGAGGGCGAAAATGGACTTAATACTAAAATGTTGTCGATACATAAATTACTTAAAGTAATGTTGGGAGAGTTGGATCCTTTGGAAGAATCGGTATTGGACAGAGCTTTGGTTGACGCTTACAAAATGAAAGGGATTACTCCTGATCCAGCTACTCAAAACAAAGAACCACCTTTGATTGAAGATTTATATAAATCCTTGATTGGAATGGAAGATGAAAAGGCTAAAAATATTGCGGCTAGATTGGAAAAATATATTAAAGGTTCTTTTGCTGGCATATTTAATCAAAAAACAACAGTTAATTTAACAAATAAATTTGTGGTTTTTGGAATTAAAAATTTGGAAGATGTGCTTCGACCAGTGGCAATGCAAATAATTTTGGATTATGTTTGGACAGTGGTTAAAAAGACTTTAAAAAAGAGGATTTTAATTGTGGATGAGGCTTGGTATTTGATGCAATATGAAGACTCAGCTTCATTTTTAAGAGGAATTGTAAAAAGAGGCCGAAAATATTATTTGGGAGTAACTACAATTACTCAGGATGTTGATGATTTCTTGGCAACTCCATATGGTAAAGAAATTGTGACTAATAGTTCAATTCAAATTTTATTAAAACAACACAGTGCGGCTATTGATCAGATTGGAGAGGTATTTTATTTAAGTCAGGGAGAAAAACAACTTTTGTTATCGGCCGGAAAAGGTGAAGGTATCTTTTTTGCTGGTCAAAATCATGTGGCTATAAAAGTGATTGCTTCTGATGAAGAACACGCCATAATTACTTCAAACCCTCAGGATGTTTTAAATAAAAAATCAAAACCCACCCTACCCTCCCTTGAAAAGGGCGGGCTAGATCAAAAACCAATTCAAAACCCCTCTGTTGAAAATGAGACTAAGCCAGTAACTTTAAATATTCCAGATTCTACAAAACAAAATGTAGTTGAAGTTAATATTCCAGATTTTAAAAACCCCTCTGTCGATAAATCGACATCTCCCTTCGATGAAAGGGAGGCTGTAAAACCAGAGGTGGTAATTGAAAATAAAACACCAGAAGCGAAAATTAATTTTCAAAATCAGTCGGTTTCAAAACCCACACTATCCGATGAATCAGGGCCTTCTATCCCTTTGATTCCGACGAATATCGGAACAGGAAAGGGCGGGCTAGATCAAAATATTAAATCAGAATCGGTATTGTTTAGTAAACCAGAGGTAGTAATTTTGGAAAACAAACCTCAAACACCACCAATAAAACCTATTTTTATAAACACTGAAGAGAAAAAAATTCCTCAACCTCCACAATTTAGTCAAAAACCTAAACCAGTATTTGAGACAAAACCCTTCCCTAACCCTTCCCTTGACAGGGCAGGGAAAGAAAATGGAGGCTTAAATTCAACAGAAGTTAAACCTGTAGTTCAAAATCCATCTATTGATAAACCAATATCTCCTATTAATCCTCCTTCGAAACCCATTATTCAAAACCCCTTCGTCACGACTAAAGTCGCGACACCTCCCCTTGACGAAAGGGAGGCTATAAAACAAGAAATCAAAAAACCAGATGATGGAAAAATGGATTATGATAAATTGTTTGGAGACGGTATTGTCTAGATGATAGATCGTTGACCCGCCTGCAGAAGCTATTGCTTCAGCGATTGCGGGCAGGTGTTAGATCGTAGATAATAGATTATTAATAATTAAGAATAGATTGGTATAATTTTGTAATGGCAACGGCAACAAAGATTAATAATCAAATAACAATAGTAAATACCGCTCCTTTGTTGGCCGCATTAAGATTGTTAGAAAAAGAAGTTGGACAGGAACTTGAACAAGGAAATGATATTAGCGGAG
Organism: uncultured Gammaproteobacteria bacterium; assembly: GCA_964448065.1. Classification (GTDB taxonomy): domain Bacteria; phylum Patescibacteriota; class Microgenomatia; order UBA12405; family UBA12405; genus WARW01. The sequence goes on along the minus strand of CAYUUU010000007.1, from coordinate 1,108 downwards.
AATTGGATTCTAAAATTAATTCTATTTTAAGGGAAGATAATGTTGAAACTGTAAAAGAAAAAGTTGATGATTTGTCTAATATTATTAGTAAAAGTTCAATTAAAAATGGAACAGAAATAGGAGTTTTGGCTAAAAAAATTGAAATAGCAACGGAAAAATTAATAGCTGAATATCCAAAAGAAGTTGAAGAATTAAAACAAGAGAGTTTTAAAACTGATTTTGACAAAGAATTAAAAGAAAAAAATCCTAATTTAAATGAAGATCAAATTAAAAGTGCTAGTGAATATCGCGATTTAGTAGCTAAAAATTCCTTTAAGGAAAGTATTATTGATGGTCAACAAAATGAAGCTTTAGAAAAAAATAGTCAGTTTGGGCCAGGAAAATTAGAAAATGGTTGGACAGATTTAAAAACAACAGTAAATTTTTTACAGAAAAGTCCGGAAGAAATTAAAAATATAAAAGAAAAATATAATTCTTTGAAAGGTAAATTAGAAGGAATTAATTTACCAAATGGTTCTAAAGAAGCTAGATCTTTTGAAAGAATGATGTCGGTGTTTAACAACCCAAACACAGATGATTTGTTTTCCAGAACTAAAAAATATTTAGGTTGGACTGATAGGGTTGATAAATTAACTGGGGGTTGGTTAAACAAAACAGTAACCGATGCTGGATTAAAAGTAGTGGAAAAAATTGGAAATCAAGCCATACAGGAATTTGCCACTAATGCTTTAGGAACTATAGCTGAGCAAGGATTTCAAAAAGGATTTACAACTGTATTAAATGGAGTTTTGAGTGGTGGGGTTCAAGCAACCGCTACCACCGCAGGAACTGCAGCAGCTACTGGAGCTGCAGCGACCGGAACTGCAGCAGCAGCAACGGCTACTGGAGCCGCAGCAACTGGAACTGCAGCGGCTACTGGAGCCGCAGCCGCATCAGCAACTGTCCCAGTGGTAGGATGGATTGTAGCGGCAGCAATAGTAGTATTAGGAGCAGCTAAAAAAATTGGAAATACAATTGCAGAAAAATTAGGAATTAGTACTAAAGCATTTTTTGAAGAAAATTTTGGAAAAGTTGGAGGATTTTTTGTAAAGGCAGCGATGGGAATAGT
>CAYUUU010000006.1:0-17616 GCA_964448065.1 uncultured Gammaproteobacteria bacterium | reverse complement strand
ACGTATAAAATTATGAAAATAATTCGAATCTCACTTCCTAAATTATAAGGAAGCAAGGGAATATTCAAATCTTGGCGGAGAAAGTGAGTCTGGAACTTTTCTATCCCTATAACACGATATAATAAATCATGATCAAAAAATGGAAAGAACTCTCAAGAGAATTAGTTTTTGAAAAATATGGTCGTAAAGTTGAAAAAGTTATTTTTAAACTCCAAAACGGAAAAGAATCAGATTTTTATATCAAAAACGAAGGTAACGTGGTTTGTGTTTTAGCTTTAACTTCTGATAAGAAAGTAATCTTAGCCAAACAATATCGTCCAGGTCCTAAAAAAATATTAACCGAAATGCCAGGTGGAGCTATTGATAAAAATGAAAAACCAGAAGAATCAATAAAAAGGGAATTACTAGAAGAAACTGGTTACACTGGTGATTTTAAATTTGTAACCAAAGTTTTTAACGATGCTTACTCTACAAGAGTAAAATATTGTTTTATAGCTACTAGTTGTCAAAAAATTCAAGAAGTCCAAAATGAAAGGAATGAATTTACAGAAGTAGTTTTAGTTTCTATTGAAAAATTTAAAGAAACTTTAAGAAAAGGTCAAATCACTGATATAGAAGTTGGATTTCTTGAATTAGACTATTTAAAATTAATTTAATTACTCGAACATTACACGAAGTGCGGAGCTTGTGGGTCTGGGATTAATCTGTCTCTATAACACCCATTTTGCTATTGTCTTATTTTATCAGCCTTTTGTAGCTAAATGAGACAAATGAGACACTATAAAAAGGCTGTGTCAAAAAAAGATGTAAAAACAAATATTTATGGCTTTACCTTTGGTTGATTAACAAATTCCAAAAGTTTAGCCATTTCTAGCTCTTTATTTTGAAACCAGTTTGTTGACCAAATCCTATAAACAATATAACCCATATGTTCAAGTTCTTTTTGCCTATACATGTCATATGCATAAGCCTCTTCTGACTGATGATACTGTTTTCCATCACATTCTAGAACATAGTCACGAGAGTTATTTTTTATGACAAAGTCTAATCTGAATCCGCCAACTTTGTGTTGCTGAATGACGTCATCTTTCTTAAAATGATCTAGTAATAGTTGATACACTTCTTCTTCAAAGGGTGACTCTGAAAGACCATCATCATCAAAAATAAGTTTAGGTTTTTCAAAACTCTGAAGTCTAAGTTCTGACAGAATATTTTCTGCCAAATCTTTATCTTTATTAGATACTGCTTCAGCATAGGATAAATAGGCATAAAGGATGCCTCTTTTATTATTACCACCTTCACCTTTAATTAGCTCAGGATAAGAAAGATACCTTTCTTTTGGAATTGATGTACACACATAAACTTTGTTTTTTGCCCTAGTTATCAATACATTAAGCAATTTATATCCTTCAATTCTATTTATTCTTGCAAAATTTTGAGAGAATTTACCATCAACACCACAACCATAAGTTGTCGAAATAATTATTATATCTTTTTCATCACCCTGTATATTTTCTAAGTTTTTTATAAATAACCCTTTGTCTCTAAGGGCTAAGTATTTGGTTAAAAAATCAGGATCTGATTCTGCTGCTCTGTTCAATGATTCAATAATTAAATTCCTTTGATTAATATTAAAAGTAGCAATACCAACCGAAGGATATTTATTATTTTCATTTGGTTGAATCTCATCTTTTATTATTCTTATAATTTCAGCAACCTCTGTTGGGTTTGTATTTGATTCATATCGACCATTTACAGAAATGAACTTGATTGGAGTATATTCTGTCAGCGCTGGAAATGATATTAAATTACCTCCATAGAAAGCTGCATTTGAAAACTCAATAAGAGCTGGATGATTTGATCTGTAATGAAAGTCTAATGTTGATTTATTAATATATTTCAAGTTTGAAGCATATTGGAGTAGGGATTCACTTTCTGCTAGTTCATCTTGTTCGTTGTCATAATCTTCAAGTTCATCAGTATCTTCCTCAAAAGTGTTAGAAGAGCTCAAAAAATAATTGGACGGAGGCATTTGATGCTCGTCTCCAGCAATTATTTTAAATTGACCACGTATTAAGCACGCAAAAGTGTCGGCAATTCTTAATTGACTTGCTTCATCAAAAATAATTATATTAAACAAACCTTGTTTTAATGGGAGAATTGCATTTGCTGCACTAGGATTTGTTAAAATTACAGGAAAGAGAGAAGTGAATAACTCAAAATCTCTTTCAATTATTTTTCTTAGTGAATTTTTTGGACCAGAATTATTTTTTCTAAGATTATAGAAAGTGTTGAAATTTCCAGAATACGAATGAAGTTTTTCTCTTCTTTTAGCATTCCAAAGTGATTTAATTTGTTGAACCTGTTTAATTTTTAAATTGTTATAAACAACAGATAATTCCTTTAATTTTGAATCAGATTTATTAAATCCGATAGTGGTTTTGCTATCAAAATTCAATAAAGCATTTTTGTAGTACCACGCCATAAATATATTTTTCCAATCTTTTGTAGGGACTGTTTTCAAAGCAGAGATAATATCTAATTCACTTTTTGTTTTATTATCAGAGCAATAGTGTTTCCAATGATGATAATTCTCATATGATGAAAAATTATCCTTTGCTTTTTTTATTTTTTCTAATAATGACGAATAGTAATTATTTAAGGAATCAAAATCTTTAAAATCTGTATATTTTTTATATTTAATATTGAAAATATTTTTTTTACTAAATATAGTATCTAAATTAGAATTATCTGTTTTTAACTCCTTTTCAAGTTTCTCTATCTTTTTAATTTTCAAATACGATTTATTAATCTTTTCGAGAAAAACATTTACAAAATTATTTATCTCTTCAAAAGATATAAATTTATTCTCTTCAGGAGAGAATTCGACTGATAAATACTTTTTTAATAAAGGGATTTCTTTTATAAATGTTTTTAACATGATGATTATTTCATGTCTAAATTTATACGAATCTTTATATTTTGAATTAAATAACCCTAGGGAATGAAGTTTTACCTCTTTTAATAAAGTTTTATTATTAAATTCATTGCCGATTAATTTGATACCGTTATTGTACAAATCGGACATTTTTTTAAGTTTTTCAATAGATGATTCAACCAATGGAATACTGTTTTTTATAGAATCTGGATTAAATATCGAAACATTGCCTTCTCTACAGTCATCGTCTTTAAGGTCTAACAGATTGTTTTTAACTTTACAAACTTTTTCAAAAAGATTATTTGTATCTTTAATAATTGTTTCCTGTAGATTTAATTTAAAATCTAATAAAAACAAATCTTTATCGAAAATTGAAAAAAGATCCTCTGAATTCTCTTTTAAATCAGAAAATAAAAAAGAAGATTCCTCTACAATGGAAAGATATCTTGAATATTCATCATAATCGAAAACAAAATCAGAATGATTAACATTAGTCATTAATTTATCTAAATCGTAGTTTTTCGAAAATTTCAAATATAATCCAATCAATGTTTTCCATGAAAAATCTCCGAATACTTTTTTTAAAGCTTCTGAGTGTTTAGAATTAATATCCTCTTTAAGTCTACAAAATAACTTATACATGGCGTCAAATTCCAACCTCGATGCATAATAAGTTCCATGAGAATCATTAATATTTCTTGCTTTTTCTATTACTTTTCTTCTATCTTTATCTATATCGTCAATAACAATAGAAAAATCATCTAATCCAGCTTTCACTAAGTTGGCTTGAATAACGTCAAGTGCAGTCTTTTTTTCACAGACAATCAAACATTTTGCGTTATTTGCTAACGCATTTGAGATAATTGCAGTAATACTTTGACTCTTTCCCGTTCCTGGAGGACCTTGTATTAATTTTACTTCATCCCTTGTTAATGTATTTATTATCTCTTCCTTACTAGGATCAGTCTCAACAGCTGATACAGTTGAAGTTTGGAATGGTTCTAAAATTAAATCTTCTTTATTTAATTCATCTATATTTTTTAATATTTCTTCAGTTGCATGAATAATCGTTTCATTTTGAGATCTATAAATTCCAAATATCCCACTCCATTGAATCCATGGTTTTGAGTTTGCAATATTCTCAATATCCTTCGACTCTAAACATTTTTCAATTCTAATTTTTAAATTTTCGTCAGAAGACCCTAATTGCAAAAGAATATCTTTTGTCAATTTTTTAAATTCTTCCTCATTAAGGAGGCCATCATCTAATAAATCTTTTGATATTTTCTCAATTTTAATAGATTCATCTTTAGATAAATAAGAAATTAGAATCTCATTTATTTTTATGGGTGAATCTTCATCTTTTTTTATTGTCCAAGTATTTTTATTTTGGTATGAGCGTTCAATATCTAGGTGCCAGATAAAAAGAGGTGCTTTAATAATTTTTGAAGGATCATTTTTGCTACGTTTAATTAAAAGAGGATATCCAAACCCAAAATTCTTTATTCCAAATTCCAAATAATTATCGATATTCTCTGTAACTAAGCTATTTAACCTCTTAGAAATTAATGAAAGACTTTTTTTCTCAGTTTCCGACATTAAACCAATATTTAATTTATCGTAAGAAATATTAAAAGAAAAAGATTCTTTACTTAAAATGGTTTTTATAAAATTTAATGGAATATTGTCTTCCTGATCATCTAAATTAAAAGATTTTTGTAGATCATTTTCGTTAAAAATCAAATCACATAAATCAAGTCTTAATGCTGAACGACCTGGAACCGCATTTAAATGTATTGATCTTGAATCACCAACTTTTAATTTTTCTAAAATTTTGTTTATGAAATTTACATCAAATTTAATTTGTGATTTCTTTTTTGGAGTTTCCGTATTTATATCAATTAACGGTTCTTCGATTTTATTGTCCATATTATTAATTGAATCTGATTGCTTGTTTCTTTTGTTAATTAGATCTTTGCATTCGTAGCAAATAGAACCGTTCTTAACTTTATGCTTTTTGCATATGCTACATAAAGGTTTATTTTCCCAATATGCCTTGGCATCAAATTTTCCATAATAACGGTTCATTTTTAAAAACTTATATGAATAAGAATCTCTCTAGTTTACAACAAACGTACTTAAATTAACATTGTTATATATTAAAAAATCCTTTTTATTATGGCGAATTCGAATTCGGAGGCAAATTTTATAAAGGTAAACATCCACCAATTATTACCAAAGAAATTTTTGATCAAGCTCAAAAACAATTAGCCGTTCCACCTCGAGAATGGAATAAACAAGTTTTTCCATTTAAGGGATTATTTAAATGTGGTCAATGTGGCGGGGAATAACTGCCGAAGAAAAATACAAAAAACTACTTAATGGAAACTTTAAAAAATACATTTATTACCATTGTGCCCGAGCTGTCGATTACGACTGTGATCAACCATATATTACCGAAGACGATTTAGTTAGACAATTACTAGCCAAAATAGGTGAAATTGAATTTGATCAAAATGCGATTGATAAAAAAATCAAAGACGAAATTGAAAGATACCACCGATTAAGAGCAGATGTACTTCATCAAGAAATGTTTGAACAGCAATTAGAAATAATAGATTATCCAATCATTAAAGAAAAATCAGATAGTGAAAGAATTAAAGATTATGTAGTTCACATCTTCAAAACCGGATTTTCAGAAGAAAAATTAGAAATACTATCCTTGTTTAAGACAAGGTTTACTTTAAAAGATAAACAAATTTTCAAAGTTAAAGAAATAAATTAATTAAATTATTCGTATTTTTTAACTACTTCATCAAAGTTTTGACTTATACCTAATTTTTTCCATAACCCCTGAACCCATTGCCTGTCTGTAAGTTTGTAGTACGAATAATGATAATAGTAAATAACTTTATTATTATATTTTTGTTTAAAGTATTTATTAAAATATTGAGCAAGTAAAGAATTTGGAGTTCCTAAAACAATAAAACATGTTTCACTATCTATTTTAATATCTTTCATCTCCTGTTTAAATATATTTACATTCTTATTGATTAGTTCATTTGTGAGAGAGTCTTTAAGTTTTCCAGAATTTGGTTCGTCAATACCCTTAAAAATATCAGTTATATAAGAACCACGAAGTAAAGTTTCATTACATGCATATTTCAATTTTCTATCATGTTTTCCAAGTCTAAAATTAATCCAATAACCACCTTTTAGAGGTTTAGAGATGTTTAATCCCAGTAAAACAAATTTTGAATGTAAATCTTCAATATTTTTATCAATGATTAATGAATTTTTTTGATTTTTATGATCCCAAATTGCCCAGCTAGAATAAGCACCATATTTTGAAACTAATTCAAGATATTCTTTATTTGGATACATATGGCAAATTGTATCACTTTAATAAATATTAGGATTAAAGTTTAAAATTTTTAGATATTACCTAAGGGAGTGAGTCTGGAACTTTTTTGAAGCTAAACAGGAACAGAATAGAAAATTATCAGAGAGTGTCGTTACCTATATTACATGGAACAATAGGGTAAAACGACATTTGGCGGAGAAGGCGAGATTCGAACTCGCGAGGCCTTGTGAGCCGCAGACTTTCCAGGTCTGTGCAATGAACCACTATGCGACTTCTCCAAATTTTGTTTTTTAAAATGTGCAATGAACCACTACCTGCCCGCAGATGCTAAAGCATCAGCTTTTGCAGGCGGGTGCGACTTCTCCAGTGTGGCTATTCTACCAAAAAAATGTCTTCCTTTCATCAAGTGGAGATGTTTTAATCAATGTGCTTTGCATTGATTGTGACATTATATAATTTGGCATGATTGGATTTTTAAGTTACATTTTTTATTTTATTGCGGCGAGTGCTTCTCCCCTTCAACGAAGATGGTTGGCAACAAAAAAGAATGCAGATAATAAAGGTCAAATTCATTTTGCTTTTCAAGTTTCGTTTGTTACTGTTGTTCTAAGTTTACTTTTACCTTTTTTTAAACATTTTGAAATACAAGGAAATATTTTTTATTTGGTCGGATTGGCAATGACTTGTGGAATATTTGGTAGTGGATATTTTATAGCCTCGTACACTGCTCAAAAACATGTTGAAGCTGGAGTAACTACTCTTGTTAGTAATATTTATACCCCAGTAACAATAATCTTGGCAACAATCTTTCTTAATGAACGGTTAACACTAATCCAAATATTTGGAACAATATTATTGCTAATTGGAATAGTAATTGTTTCTAAAAAACATCGAGTTGGAAAATTTAAGTTTGATAAATATTTTTTACTAATGCTTTTGAGTGGTGTAATGTTGGGAGTTTCTTTAACTGCCGAAAGAACTTTATTAAAAACGACTGGATTTACAGCAGGAACAATGTTTAGTTGGTGGAGTCAATGTGCGGTTTTAGGATTATCAACATTGATAACTAAAAATAAAAGTGGATATTCAAAAAAAGATATTGCGATTACTGGAAGTCTTCGTTTTTTACAGTCGTTATCTTGGGTTATTTTAACTTTTGTAGTGGGAAATTTAAGTATAGTGTCTTCAATTACTACATTTAAAGTAGTGTTAATTTTTATTGCGGCAGCAATATTTTTGAAAGAAAGAGCTGATTTACCTAGAAAAATTGCAGGTAGTTTATTGGCTTTAGTCGGATTGTTGTTGATGAAGTAATTAATTAAAACTACACCTACAATTCATAAACAGGTTCTAGTTATGTAGTTCGCTACATATTTTACTAAATAAATATAAACTGCCAGTTATAGCAACCAAATCAGATTCTTTAACTGATGTTTTAATAGCCAATTCAGGATTATTTATAACTCTAAAATTCTTAAAATTTAACTGATTAAGAATATTAATTAAATCGTTAATAGTTTGAGAAATAGCAATCATATCTTGGTCGTTAACAACAAAGCTGGTCAAGATTATTTGACTGGCAATCGAAACAATAGATTGCAACATTTTTTTAGCTTCCTTTTTTTGTTTAAAAGCAACAATAAAAACAAACTTTTGATTTGGATAAAAATGTTTTAAGCTTTTAATAAAACTAGACATTTTTTGTGGGTTATGAGCACCATCGAAAATAACTGTGGAATTACTAATTTTAGAAATACTCATTCTGCCTGGAAATTTAAACACTGATAGTGTTTGTCTAATGATGTTTTCTTTTATTTCAAAATGGTCACGATCAGCAATTATTTTTAAAACACTTAGTGCTAAAGCGCTGTTTTCGATTTGATAAGTCGCAATAGTATTTAAAAATAATTTTTTGATTAATAAATTATTAAATTTATAGTCATAAACTAATCCTTTTTTTAAAAATTGGATGTTTTTGTAATTTTTATTTTTCTGAAGATATAAAACTTTTGAATGATTAGTAAAAGCCGTTTGGTCAATAATTAATCTGGCATTTTTAACTTGCCACAGAGAAATGACTGTGTTTTTTTGATGAATAATACCGGCTTTTTGTTGGGTAATTTTTCTAATAGAATTACCCAAAATTCTGGTATGGTCTAGTCCCAAACGAGCAATGACCGCTATTTTATTTTCTGCTGTCACAACATTAGTGCCATCCATAAGTCCACCCATACCAGTTTCAATTACAGCATAGTCAACACGATGTTGATAAAAGGCCAAGAAAAACATAGCCACCATAATTTCAAAATAAGTTGGTTTACCAAATCCATTAATAATTGTTTTATTTACAGCAGGGATAACTTTATTAAGAAGAGTGACAAAATCTTTTTGACTAATGTTTTTATTGTTAATTTGAATTCGTTCTCGGATATCAAAAATGTGAGGTGAAACAGTTAACCCAACCTTAAATCCATGATTTTTTAATAAGAAGCTAGTGTATGAGGCGGTTGATCCTTTGCCGGAAGTACCAGCGATATGAATAATAGGATATTTATTTTGAGGATTATCAAGACATTTTAATAAAAACTTTTGTCGATCCAAACCAAGAATGCCTGGATATCTTAATTTACCTTTAGGAATTGATTGGTGAAGATAATCAAGAGCTTGTTGATAATTTAAGATGATTATTTTTAATTTGTTTTTAACCATTTAATTCCCAAATAAACAAATGGGGTGGAAATAGTGGACATACAGGTCTTTAAAAACCAATAAGGTAAAATTAATCCCCATAAAAATGTAAAATTTGATGTTATTGAAACCTTTGTTGAATAAAAAGCGATAGTCATAAATACAACTGTGTCAAAAAATAGAGCTAGAATATTAGATAAATTATTACGGAGCCATAGTCCATTTTTCTTCATTTTTATTTTCAATTTCATAAATATCACCACATCTAAAAAATTAGAAACAGCCATAGCCACTAAACTGGCGATAGAAATTCTAATTGATTGGGAAAAAATTTGGTGATAACTTGGCTCTAATGGTTGAAATCTAGTTGATGGTGGCAAAGAAACTGCTAATAATGAGAAAACCGCTATTAAGAATACAATCAATATTGAAATTTTGGCTAGATTTTTGGCCCGAGCAAATCCGTAAACTTCAGCAACAATATCGTTGATGGAAAATAGCCAAGGAATTAAAAACATACCCACCGCTCCGTTTAATTTGAATCCAAAAAGATTAAAAAGAGGAAAAGTTTTTGAGCCCATTAACTCGGCAGCGACAATACAAAAAATGTATAAAGCAATTAAAAAATCGAACTTATGTTGAGTTGAATTGAAAAGAGAAATCATTGGTTTAAAAAATAATTAAAAGTTGACCCAAAAAGGGTCGGAAAAACATTTTAATTATTTGTTTAAATCATTGTAATTTTTACTTGTTAATAGTGGTATTGTAACATTTTCTAAAATGTAGCAATGGTTCTCTGATTAGAAAGTAATATAATTAGCTATGTTAGTAGAACTATTAAAAAAATCTGATCTTAAATCTTATAAAGAATTAATTGATGAATGTTTTGATGGAAGTAATGATATTTCTGAATATGAAAAATATAATCCAGAGGCAAATTATAAAATTGTGGTGGCAAAAGATGGTGAGAAAGTTGTTGGAAGCATAACTTTTTATAAACTAGATTTATTTACCTTTTCTTTTCAACCAGTATTGGAAATTTTTAATGTAGCGGTTTTAAAAGATTATCGTGGTCAGAAAATTGCCAAAAACCTTTTTGGTTATGTTTTTGATTATGCTAAAGAAAACGGTTACAAATCGATAAATTTAACTTGTTTAGATACAGCTATCCCCGCTCATAAACTTTACGAAAGTGTTGGATTTAATAGAACTAGTAGTGTTAAATATAGTTTGTTTTTTAGATAAACAATTTCTAAAAAAAAAGAAGAATAGAATAAAATAAAGGTATGAAAGAAAAAGTTAAAAAAGGGAAGAAAAAAGGAATTTTTGTATATTTAGTTGCATCGATTATATGGCTGTTTTTAGGGTTTTGGACATTGTTAAGTGTCTATTTAAATCCAACACCTAAATATAATGATTTGAAAGAGACAGTAACTACTGTTCGTTACTTTCATGTTATTCACAATAGTAAAACTGCCGATGATCCTGTTCTTTTAACTACGGATGGTAATAAATTTTATATAAGTAGTAAATATCAAGAGAAGAAATTGCGAGAGAAATTTTTACCAGGAGTAAAGGTAAAAATAAAATATTATGAAGGTAATATACTTTTTATTAAAAAAATAAATTTTGCTAAAGAAATAACTATTGGCAATAATGTAATATGTAAATATAAAAATACGGATTTTGCCAATATAATATTTATGAGTATTTCCTGTTGTTTTTTATTTTTTCTTCCATCAATAGTTTTTTTCTTATCTTGGAAAAATCAGAAAATTAGTTAATAATTAAGAATTTTGGAAAAATGTGAAGTTTTTTGGGTGGTATATCGGACTTGAACCGACAACCTCAGCTTTCACAGAGCTGCGCTCTAACCAATTGAGCTAATACCACCATGGTTTAAAAATAAAATTGAAGCTAAAAAATGGCCATAACTTCTTATTTTTATTTCCATAGATGATAACATATTTTTAATAAATTCATGATTTTAAAATCTAAAATCTAGATTACAAATTGTGATAAACTGGGCTTACAATGATTAAAGCTATAATTTTTGATTTTGGCAACGTAATTTGTCGATTTACCAACGAAATTTATTTGGAAAAATTCAGTAATTTGACAGGGAAAACTAAAGATGAAATTAGGGATTTAATTTTTAGTTCTGGTTTGCCAAAAAAGTTTGAAACAGGACTGATTTCTGGCCAAAATTTTTTTAAAGAATTGTCTGATTTGTGTGGATTGAAAGTGAACTATGAAAAATTGAAAAAAATATATTCTGAAGATAAATTTAGTCGAATTTATGGAACAAAAGAATTAATAGAAAAATTAAGAAAAAATTATAAAGTAAGTTTGTTGTCTAACACTAGCGAATGGGATTGGGATTATATGATTAAAGTGGCTCCCGAAATTTTAACTTTTGATACTGTAACCAAATCTTATGAAGCCAGAGCGATGAAACCAAGTGAAATAATTTTTAAAGATGCTTTAAAAAAATTAAATTTAAAACCAGAAGAATGTGTTTATACTGATGATATTTTGGAATATGTGGAAGTGGCAAAAAGTTTAGACATGAACGCAGTTCAATTTACCAATACAGAAAAATTTCAATTGGATTTAAAAAGTTTGGAGATAAAAATAAAATGAGTCGGATTATTGAAATTGACCAATTGGATGAATTGAAAGACAAAGAAGAAATAGTTTTGGCGGGAGGATGTTTTGATATTCTTCATTTGGGTCATGTAACTTTTTTGGAAAAAGCAAAAAAATTGGGTAAAAATTTGGTAATTTTATTGGAATCCGATGAAAATATTAAAAAACTAAAAGGAAAAAACAGACCTATTAATAGCCAAATTAATCGAGCTAAAATGTTGACTAAATTAAAAATGGTCGATTATGTAATAATGTTGCCAGAATTAAAAAACAACCAAGATTACACTGATTTAATTAAAAAAATAAGCCCAAAAATAATTGCTGTTAGTGGACAGGACGAAAAACTAGACAATAAAAAACAACAAGCAAAATTGGTGGGAGCCAAAATAGTCGAGGTAACAAAAAGATTAAAGAAATATTCAACTAGTGAAATAATTCGCTTTAAAGCTTTGGAACCTTCATCTGATTAACAAAATCATTGATATCAATAAATTCGATACCTGTTGGCAAGGCTAAATCTTGATCGGAAAGAGTGGCTGGTTGACATTGATAATCAACTTCTTTATCCAGATCGACTGAATTAGAACTTTGATTAACAGGAGAATTATCGGAAACATCTGTATCGGATTCTTTTTCAACTTCGGACATTTTCATTTTGATAGCCATGTTGCCAGTAGTGGAATCGTTGGACCAAGTGTAGAACCAATCACCGTCACTAACCATATTATATTGAGTTTCACCATTAGGATTAGCAATCTTGCTAGTTTGTTTAAATTTTTTGCCACTAACTAAAATTTCACCAGTAATGGTGCCATCGGTGGTGGTTTCTGACCAAGTACATTTTTGAGCCGTACCTTGGGATAAAAGATCTTTTAGAGAAAATTTTGATTTTTTGGTTTCAGAAGTTTGAGAGTTATTGATTTTAGAATCGGTCGAAATGGAAGCAGAATTATTATTTTTTTGAGTACAAGCGGAAAAGGTTAAGGAGGATAAAACGATTAAACTTAGAAAAAATATTTTCTTCATAAAGTGGTTAATTTTTAATGTACCCAATTTTACACCTTTTCAGTATTAATTTTTATGGTGTAAAATACAGTTAATTATGAAAAAAGAAACTACAACCAAAACAAAAAATTCGTTTTCGTTAGTTGATTTAGAAAAAAAATTAGAAGAAATCTTTACTGGTGAAAAAATACCAGCTATTCCTGAAAATATTAAAGAAATAATCGTTAAATATGGACCTTATTTATCTTTAATCGGAATTGTTTTAATGATTCCATCTTTATTGGCTTTATTAGGAATTGGTGCTTTTTTAAGTCCATTAGCAGTTTTAGGCGGAGTCCATTATGGATTTAAAACTTTATTATCTTTGATAGTTACTTTATCTATTTTTGTTTTGGAAATAATAGCTTTGCCAGGATTATTCAAAAGACAAATGAAAGCTTGGAAGATTATGTTCTATGTTTCTTTGATTAGCGTGGTTTCAAATTTAATTAGTTTCAATATTTTTAGCTTAATAATTGGAGCTTTGATTTCTTGGTATTTATTGTTCCAAATTAAGTCCTACTACAAAAACTAACGAGTGATAGTAAAATAGGTAAAAATATTTTATACTTCAGCTATGGATATAACTGAAAAAATTCACCTGATTACTCGTAATTGTCAGGAAATATTAACTGAGGATGATTTAAAAAAATTAATCGAAACAAATACTGAACTTAGACATTATATTGGCTTTGAAATATCAGGAATGGTACATTTGGGAACTGGTTTAATTTCAATGGGAAAGATTGCTGATTTTTTAAAGGCCGGAGTTAAATGTAAAATTTTATTGGCTGATTTTCATTCTTATTTAAATAACAAATTGGGTGGAAACTGGGCAAATATTAGAATAGCAACCGAAAATTACTTCAAAGAAGGTTTAATTGCATCTTTAAAATGTTTTGGAATTGATGAAAATCAAGTTGAATTTGTAACTGGAAAAGATTTATACGAAAAGAATTTCATTCACTGGGAAACATTTATGGAAGTGGGAAAACATGTAACTTTATCGAGAAATTTAAGATCGATTTCGATTATGGGTAAAAAAGAAGGTAATGATGTAGATATGTCAACTTTGTTTTATCCCCCATTACAGGTAGCCGATATTTTTACTTTGGGAGTAAATTTGGCTCATGCGGGAATGGATCAAAGAAAAGCTCATGTAATTGCCAGAGATGTGGCTAAAAAGTTAACTATTAATCCTTTAAAAAATAGTAAAGGTGAAATAATTGCACCAATAGCCATTCATCAAAATTTAATCGCCGGATTAACTGGACCAGCCCCGCAGGAGCGGGGTTCCGCTTCGCTACAAAACAATGAGGAATCATTAAAAATGAGTAAGTCTAAACCTGACAGTGCAATTTTTATTCACGATACTCCAGATGAAATTAGAAACAAAATTAAAAAGGCTTACGGACCACCAAAAGATATTGAAAATAATCCATTAATTAATTGGGTGGAAACTTTGGTATTTTGGGGAGAAAAAACTGGTAATTTTACAATAAATAGACCGGAAAAATTTGGCGGAAATATTGTTTATACTGAAGTTGATAAATTAATTGAAGACTATAAAAGTGGAGTTTTATTTCCTTTAGATTTAAAAAATGGTTTAGCTGATTGGATTATTGAAAAACTAGAACCAGCTAGAAAACATTTTGAAACAACTAAAGCCAAAAACGGACTAGAACAAATGAGAGAGTTTTTAAAAAAATAAATGAAACTATTAATTCATGCTTGTTGTACGGATTGTTTGTTAAAAATGGTGGAATCAATAAAATCCGAAAATGTAGGGGCTTATGGCAATACACCCTTACAAACAGAAATGGCGGTTTATTATTACAACCCAAATATTCACCCTAGATCAGAGTATCAATCACGATTGAAAGCGATGCAGTTGATGATTAAAGATTTAAAAATAATTATTCCAGACTGGAGGCCAAGTGAATGGTTTGAAATGCAAAACCCCTTTAAACCCTTCCCTAACCCTTCCCTTGACAGGGCAGGGAAAATAAAAAAAATAGACTTTTCAAAACCTAATAGATGTATAAATTGTTGGAATTTAAGATTAGAAAAAACAGCCAAGTTTGCTAAAGAAAATGGATTTGAAAGTTTTACTTCTACTCTACTAACTAGTGAATATCAAAATGGAGAAATGATTGAAAAAATTGGAAAAGAAATTGGCAAAAAATATGAAATTGAATTTTTTGTGCCCAAAAATATCTGCAAACATTTAGAAACTAAGGGATTTTATAAACAAGTTTTTTGTGGCTGCTGCTACTCTTTAGTTGAGAGGTTTGAAGAAAAATTTAGTTAACAATTTTGTTAAACTCAATTAGTGAATATAAAAAAAGAAACCATAAGATTAACAGCATTGGATGGACTTAGAGGAATAGCGATTCTGTTGGTTATTTTTAATCATCTGCCAACAAAAATATGGTACGATTCAACCCCTTTAATAGTTCACAAATGGTTAGATTTTTTATTTGTAAGTGGAGGAACAGGAGTTGCCTTTTTATTTTTATTAACTGGTTTTTTGATGGCATGGTTATATCCCCGACCAAAATCGAAAATAGCTTTTTTAACCAAACGATATGCTCGATTATTTCCAGCCTTTTTAGTAATGGTTACTAGTTTAACGATTATTAAAATAAAAGGAAATTTGTCTGGATTAAGTGAAATTTTAGTAGTATTAACAACCGGATTAGTCGCCAGAATTATTTGGGAATTGGGGTTAAAAATAGGAAAAAAAATACCAATTGGAAAAATTTTAACTTACTTTTGGATAGGATTTCAAATAGTAGTGGCTGGTTGGTATGTGTTTTATTTATTAAAAATACCTTCACCAATTTTTTATCAAACTTGGAATAAAAACCTTCAATGGGTTATTACTGGAATAATTAATGGAACACTAACACTACCTTTTGGAAATTACATAGGCCAACTTGACGGAGTTTATTGGACTCTAATTATAGAAACTCTTTTTTATATTTTGTATCCAATTTTATTTGTGCCACTTTTTGGATACATAAACGAAAAAAAATCATCGAAATTAAAAATCTTTTTATTATTATCTAGTTTTCTATTTTGCTATAGTTTAAATTTTGTTAGTCAAAGAATTTTGGCAATGCGGATGATGTCACCAGTAATGATGATTTATTTTGTGGTAGGAGTAATGATTGGATCAAATTTAAGTTGGTGGCAAGAGAAATTTTTAAAATTACCAAAAATTTTACTGAAACCAATTATTCTAATACCAGTTTTAATTATTTGTATGAGTAAAGTTTTAACTTATTCCAATACAAATGAAAATATAAAAACAATGATTTCAATGTTATTTACAATTCCGACTGGAATTTTATTGGTGGCAGCAACTTTAGGAAAAAAATCTTGGGGAAAATATTTAGAAAACAAATTTTTAATGTTTTTAGGAAAATACAGTTATGCTTTGTATTTAACTCACGCTTTAATAATAGATTTGGCAATAAAAATAATCAAACCAAATTCAATTCAAAATAGTTTAATTTTAGTTTTGATAGTAATGATTGGATCAATATTATTGGCGTGGTGTTTGTTCCATTTAATTGAAGCACCATACTATAAATTACCTAAAATATCTATAAATTTTGAAGAAAAAGAAAATATTAAAATAATTAAAAATAAATTTAATAAGACTGTTTTTGGATTTTTTTTAGCGATGTTTTTAATATTGATAATAGCTTTTAAAACACCTTTTTCTTTATTAACTTATATTTCTCCAAATAAAACAAAAACTATTTTATCTTTAATAAAAAATAAAAATGAAATAATAGTAACTGGTAAAAATAATTTGGAAAGAGAATTTACAGCCAAAGAAAATAATTTAGGAATGATTAGTACCAGTATTAAAAGTATTAAAAATATAGATGAAGAAGATTCAACCTTATCAATTAAATTGATGGATGCTAATAAAAAAATTATCTCAAAAAGTAATTTTGATATTAGTACAATGGTGGAAAGTAATTTTTATCAATTTGGCTTCCCTGTTCAAGTTGATTCTAAAAACAAAAACTACACAATTGAATATAGTGTTGAACCAAAAAATTCACTAGACGAAGTGAAAATAAACGAAAAAGAAAATGGTTTTATTTCGGTTTATTTTTTGAATAAAAATGACTTAATTAAGAATCCAAAATTATTTGGGTGGTGGTTTTTAAATAAAATAAGAGAGCCATTTTTAAATCCACTATTCTGGATTTGTTTGATTGCCATATTACCTTTATTGTTTGGATTATTTAAAATAATTAAAGGAAATGAAAAATAAAAAGGCAATATTTATTATTGGAATGGTTTTGATTTCGTGTTTATATCTTTTTATTCGACTTTATCGGTTGAATGAACTGATTGGTTTTAGATTGGACCAAGGAATTCACCTGCTGGAAACTAAACAAATGTTTGATTCTAGAAAAATAAGTTTGGTTGGGCCGATGGTGACATCAAAATCGTTTATGGGAAGAAACTTTTTTATCGGAGCTAATTATTATTATGTATTGGGAATGGTGGGGTTAATTAGTCAATGGAATCCTTTGAAGATAACCATTATTTTTATTTTATTAGAATTAGGTTTTTATTTATTTTTTATTGGATTTTTAAAACGTAAGTTTAACTTGTTTTGGGCATTTTTAATGTTTATTTTTATAGCAGTTTCACCATATTTAGTGATTCATAGTCGATTTTTTTGGAATCCCCACCTTTTAATACCTCTATCTATTTTGGTTTTATTATTTTCAGAAAAATATTTCTTTAAAAAAGAAATTAAATATCTGTTTTTAATGGCTTTTTGTTGGGGTTTTGCCTTTGCTTGCCATTACACTGCCATATTTTGGGGATTATTTTTTATCTTTGTGTTAATTAAATCGAAAGGATTTAAAAATATTAAAAATTATTTATTAATTATTTT
>CAYUUU010000005.1:0-21293 GCA_964448065.1 uncultured Gammaproteobacteria bacterium | reverse complement strand
AACCAGTTAATGATCTTTCTCGAGGCTGTAGCGTCCAAGATATTGTCACCACTGTCGCTATTACTTCTATTCAAGCCAATTTTTAACGCCAACTAATAGTTACCAGAATTGCCAAGAAAAAAGCAATTCCTATCCAAACAAAATTAATCCACGTCCTTTTAAAAAGTCTTTCTCTTAATTGAGCGTGAAGTAAACCGCTAACAACATAACAAAAAATCACCAAATACATTGATCCTTTAAAAATTCCCACTGGTAAAAAAGAAAAAACAAAAGCCAATTCAGACACAAGTAAAGATGGAACCAATACATAAGCCCAAATATTTTTATCTTTTCCATCATCTGATAATTCTATGGTTACACTAAAAAACAAATACAAAAACAACAAACATGACAAAAAGAAAACAATGATGACGTTTAACCAATAAATAAATTTAAACGAAAAAAGACTATTAAACAAAAAGAAAGCTGACATTAACATTATCATCAAACCAATAGTATAAGCAGCTCGATACAAAGGTGGAGTTCTAAAGCCAATTGCCACTAAAAACACATTTTCTACCAAAAAAATACCATAACAAATTAATCCAAAAAAAATACTAAAAAAAAGTGTCGTTATAAAAGTTTGCGGAATCAAAGCCACAAACAAGGCAAATCCAATATAAAAACTAACTGGTAAAACTATTGACATCAATCTTATATAAAATTTAGATTCAAAAATAATTCCCAAACCAAACCAAAAACAAAAAATTATCAAAACTATTCCTACTAACAAGCCATAATAATGAGATTCATAAGGTAAATTAATAAAAAAATAAAAACCACAAGCCGCTAATAATGATGAAATTACATATTTAATTCTTTTAGACATTTTCTATTTCATTATACCTTTAAAAAATCAAAACCAGCAAAAACATTTATAACATCATCATTATCTTCCAACTCTTCAATCATTTCCATTATTTCTCCTAAATCCTCTTCACTATTCAAAACTGTTGGATTAATAGCCCTTAAAACAATTTCTGATCTAATAATAGATAAATTTAATTTTTTAATCTTATCTTCAAAAGAAGATATATCTTTTGGATCGACTAAAACCACATTATCTTCAAAATCCAGGGCTCCAGCGTCAATTAATTCTAAACTGAGATCTGAAGAACCGATATCTGACAAACCCGATATTTCCATCTCTCCTACTCTCTTAAATTGAAACATTACTGAATTACTTTCACCTAAATTACCGCCATGTTGTTTAAAAATTAATTTTATCTCTCCTAAAATTCTATTTTTATTATCAGTTTCAGCTTCAACAACTACTGGTACTCCAAATGGACCATATCCTTCCAAAACTATTGAAATTAAATTTGCTTTTCTTTCTTCAAATCTAGTTATCAATCTATCAATATTTTCCTTTGGCATATTACCTAATTTTGCCTTATCAACCGCCGTTTTCAAAGCCAAATTCGATTCAATATTAGTATTGCCACCACCAGTTCTAATTGCCGTTAAAATATTTTTTGATAAAACAGTAAAAACTGCACTCCTTTTTTTATCTTGAGCGCCTTTTCTGGTTTTAATATTTGCCCATTTAGAATGTCCTGACATTTTTATTAATTCTTAACTATTAATTATTTTTTGTATACTCCGAGTATTTTATCATTGATGCAAAATTATCCCCAAAATATAATTCCATTTCTCCAATATTAAGACCATTATCATATTTTTTATCACAATCAAAAATTTTATTAACAACTTTCCAACCAAAACTTATGTCTACTCCATCGCCATACAGAATTAAACATTTATCTATCTTTTCATCAGATGTCGATGAACCAATCACGGAAAAACCAGTCCATTCCAGTCTTTTAGAAATAAAATTTGCTAAACCTTCCTCATTTGTGGTGTTAAAAATCGATAATTTTATTTCTTCATTAACCAATTTACTATCAGCAAAATCTCTATACATAACTTCATCCAAAAACGAATTATCTTCCAATAAATTTTTATTAAAAATCTCTTTTTTAAACAACATCTGATCTAAATTAATTCTATAAACAACCCATTTTTTAAAACCAATGATTTTAATCAAATTAAAATCGTTTTTCCATTGTTCTTTTTGTTCAAAAACTAAAATTTTATCAACATTAAATCCAAAGTTATACCAAAAAATATTTTTTAAAAAATTATCATTATTTTTTGATAAATTCCATAAATTTCTGCTTTCTACCCACCTACCCTCATCTGGCAACCAAATCTTAACGTTTCCATCTATTATTAAACTGTTTATCATTTTTCTCTCATTAGAAATTGATACCAACTCCAAACCGTCTTTGTTAATTACTCCAAATTTAAAATCTAATCCATTATCACTCTTTTTCATACTTCCCAAAATCCCTTTAATAATTAAAGCCAATATAAACAATGACGATAAAATTATTAAGATTAAATTAATTTTTTTATAATTATTATTTTTCTTCATATTTTTCCAAAATCATTTTTAAATCACTAGGCATTTCTATTTCAAATGTTCTTAATTCTTTTGAACTTGGATCCAAAAATTGAATTTTAAAAGCATGTAAAAATGGCCTATCTAATCCTTCTATTTTTTCTCCACCATATAACCAATCACCCACTAATGGCCATTTTAAATAACTCATATGAACCCTAATCTGATGAGTTCTTCCAGTTTTTAAATCTATTTTTAACAAACTATAAATTTTATTATTTATCCTAATTTTTTTAATTAAATTAAATTCTGTTAACGATGGTTTTCCATCTACATCAACTCCAAATCGACCAAAAACATATTTTGACCTGTTTATTGGCATATTTATACTTCCATCACGACTAGTATCCCCTCCCACCAAACAATAATATTGTTTTTTAACTGTTCTATTTTTAAATTGTTTTTTAAAATTATCAAAACTTTTTTCATTTCTGGCCACCAAAATTATTCCTGAAGTTCCTTTATCTAAACGATGAACTATTCCATTCCTGGGTAACTTGTTTAAATATTTTTCTTTTAGCCAATCTTCCAAGGTTCCATTTTCATTTTTCTTCTCTTTAGTTGTAGTCATACCCGCCGGTTTTTCTACTACCAAAAAATCTTCATTTTCAAAAATTACTTTGACTTTTTCCATATTTCTCTTATTAATAATAAGACAGCTATTCCGATTATCCAATCGTTTAAATTATTGTAAATTTCTAATCCTAAAAAATTCCAATAATCTCTAACATAACCCCAAAAAATTCTATCCAACAAATTAGAAAAACCACCAACTGTTAACAAAATTAAACCCCAACTATTTTCCTTGATCGATTTAATGGTAATTATTATCAACAACAAACCATAAGCAATAAATAACCACCAATTATTTAAACTAAAACTAATTCCAAAATTTTTAGTCACTACTAAAAAATTAGCCAAAAAACTATGGATTCCAAAAACTCCTGCTAACAGAAAAACCATTAATAATAGTTTATTCGTTTTCCTTACTACATTTAACACAAGTAGTTGCCTCTGGTTTAATTGCCAATCGATCAGTATCAATCATTTGACCACATTTTTCACAAATACCATATTTACCAATTTTTATTCTAGTCAAAGCTTTTCTAAATTGAACTATCTGTTTTGACAAAAACTTTCTTTGATATTCGTTATCAAAATGGCCAATTTGTTCATCTAAATCATCTTCAAACGAATTTTCATCAGCTCTAGTTTCGTTACTAAAAGGATCTTCTTTTTTTAAATTTTTATTAAGTCTTTTTAAACCAACTAATTCTTTCTCTAAAAATGATTTAATTGGAGATATTAATTTTTCTGGTAAAGACAATCCTTCTTTCTTTTTTATTTCATTTTTCATACTTATTTCCTTTTATTAATTGATAAATTGATAATCTCTCCTAATATTAATAACCCTAAAAATGAAACTAAACTTAAAATAAGTTCAAAAATTATTACCCACAAACTAAATTTAAATAAAATTCCCAAAATTGCCAACAATAAAAAACCTAAAATACCGGTAGCAAAAAAACCAAAACCTTTTTTTCCACTTTTATACCAAATCAAAGATCTGTATTTACTTTTAATAAATTTGGCAAAAAAAGTCATTACTACCAACAATATAAAAAATATTCCAGTTTCTAAACTAAATTTGTTTCTAAAAAACTCGTCTAATATTAAAATACTTAAAAATATCAATGTGTTAACAATAATATCTTCAGTAAATGGCCAAACTTTTAAATTATTTAATTTAGCAAAAATAATACTAAACAATATTAATCCTAAAAATCCACCAATATAATCCATTCCTGGTTTATTCCATACTGCTAACCAACTTATCCAACTATCATTCCAAACTCCAAAATTAATTAACCCAAAAGCAATTCTGGCTATTATAAAGAAAAATATTAAAGATAACCAAGAATAACTAACCAACACATCTTCTTGATAATTATCTTTTAAATTTCTCCAAGTTAAATAAACAAAAACTAATATAGCGACAACTCTTAATATTGCTAACATCATAATCTATTTTACCATCTATCCACGATCTATCATCCACGATCTATCATCTAATTTAGTACCGAAGGAGGGACCCTGCCTGCCGGCAGGCAGGTTGAACCCCATTATAAATTAATATCTAAAATTGCACTAATAGTTTCTCTACCATATCCTGATTTTAAATATTTTTCTAATTCCCTAGCTTCAAATCTTGTTTCACAAATTTGAACAAAAACTAATTCTAATGGTAAATATTTTTTAGTAGTTTTTGAATTACCATTAATATGCTCTTTAAATCTTCTTTCCAAATTATTAGTCATACCCTTATAAAATATGTCGTATTTAAGGCTTTTTAATACATATACATAAAACATTTAGTACCGAAGGAGGGACTTGAACCCCCATGACATTGCTGTCACACGCTCTTGAGGCGTGCGTGTCTACCATTCCACCACTCCGGCTTATTTATTTTTATTTAAAGTTCTACCATGGAATTTATCCGCCAACTGGCGGACCATTCCGGCTTATTTAAAAGTAAACTTATTATAACCTAAAAAATCAAATTATTGTTTCTTTTCTACATCAAAAAAACTTACTTGCTTACCATTAAAATACAAACCAAACTGTCCAGTTGGACCATTTCGGTGTTTTTCTATACTACACGACACCATTTCTCTAATTTCTTCATCATCTCTATATAAAAAGAAAACTACATCAGCATCCTGTTCAATACTTCCTGATTCTCTTAAATCAGATAAACGAGGTTTTCCTCCCCTGGCCTCCATCGCTCTAGACAATTGAGCTAAAGCCAAAACTGGTATTTTTAATTCTCTAGCTAAATTTTTTAATCCCTGAGAAATTTCAGCCACTTCTTGAACCCGATTATCTCTAGTTGACCCATGCATTAACTGTAAATAATCAACCACTATCAATTTAATTCCCTTATCTATCTGTAATCGTCTAGCTTTGGTTCTTAATTCTGTTACTGTTAATCCTGGAGTATCGTCAATATAAAGTGGTGCATCAGCCAAAACTCCCATAGCTTCTGACAAAGAATCAAAATCAGTCGAAGATAATTGTCCAGTTTTTAATTTCCAAGCATCAATTAAACCTTGTCTAACCAGCAAACGATCTACTAATTCTTCCTTACTCATTTCCAAAGAAAAAACACAAACTGGTAATTTTTTTTCTACTGAAACATATCTAGCAATATTCAGGGCAAAAGCTGTTTTACCTACCCCTGGACGAGCCGCCAAAATTAACAAGTTACTATCCTGCATTCCTGCCAAAATATTATCCAAACCTTTAAATCCAGTTGGAACTCCTCTTAAACCTGTTCCCATTTTTTGCAATTCATCCAATCTATCAAAACTAGCAGTTAAAACTTCTTTCAAAGAAGTTGGAATCGATTTTAAATGTCTCTGCGATAATGAAAAAATTTCTTGCTCTGCCAAATCCAATAATTGATCAGTAGGCAAAGCTTCATCAAAAGCTTTTTCAGTTATTCTTCCAGCTGCTGAAATTAATTCTCTTTTAGCCGATAAACTTTTTATAATTCTTCCGTAACTTTCAACATTAGCTGCTGTCGGAACTTCACTAGCCAATCTGGTTAAAAAAGCCTTTCCCCCAATTCTTTTTAATAATTTTGTTTCTCTTAATTTTTCCGATACTGTCACAATATCAATAGGCATTCTATCTTCATACAACTTCATCATGGCCTCATAAATCTTGCCATAATTATTATTGTAAAAATGTTCTGGTCTTAAAAATTCAGATACTGCCAAAACCGCATCATTGTCAATTAAAATTGCTCCTAGTACACAAATCTCTGCTTCTTCAGAGCTTGGAGGTAATTTAATTACATTTTCAGCCATGGATTTTTATTTAGTCACTTTTAATATTTTTAATTCCAAACCATCTGGCAAATCATTGTCTTCTACCTTTAACGAATCAACTTGTTCTAATCCTTCTTGGTCTGCTTGATCCAAAAATTTAGCTAATAATTCAGGATTTTCTTCATCAATAACTGGAATTAAATAATTAACTCCCCATTTTTTAGCCCAACCCAAAATTAATTTAGCCCCAGAACCATTACCGATTGTTAATGGACTTAATAAAACATCAGCCGATTCAATTCTTTCAATTCTTTTTTCAGTCAATTCTTCCTTTAAATCACCCAATACTACTACTTTAATTTTATCTATATAAAGCACATAAGTAGTATTATCTTCCCCGCCGTTATAGCCATTAATCTCTACTCCACCAACTTCATATTCACCAGGAGCTCTAATCAAAACCTTATCATCGGACAAACCCATGCCATCATATTTTTCTGAAGTAAACAAAAATATTCTTGACTGATAATTATTTTGTTGCCTTATTTTATCAGAAGGGTTAATTAAAACCGATTCTTTTTTACCTTTTAATAATATTGATTTGTTTGCCAACATTTTAATTTCCATATGTCTAATTCTATCATCAAATAAACCCATTTTGTGGTATCATCTAAGCTAGTCTATGATAAAAGAATTTGTTCTAACCATAATCCTTGGAGCTGTTTTGGGATTTGGTATTACTGGATCGTATATTGTTATCCACAAAAACGGTCAACAAACTATATCAGCCACTAATATTCAAACCTCCCCCACTCCAATAATCAGTGAAACTATTATTGAAACTACTCCTACCCCAACCTCAACTATTACCAACCCTAATTTAACCATTACTGCTCCAGAAAACAATTCTATATTATCAACCGAAACAACTAGTATAAAAGGTACTGCTAAAAACAACAGTTCTATTATTATTTCTACCAATAGTCAAACATTTACCGGACAAGCCAACAGTAATGGAATTTTTAGTATCAATATAACTCTAAACAGTGGAGCTAATTTAGTCAAAATAACCGCCATTGATTCTGATGATAACCAAACGGAAACCGAACTTTTACTTACTTATTCAACCACCAAAATCTAATATGAATTTTCTTTTTTTACTTTTATTTTTAATTTTTCCTTTTCAAATTAACGCTCAAGAAGCCATAACCCCTACTCCTACCAAAGCTCAAACTAAAGAAGTTTTAGATATAGTAACCAAAAAAGTTAAAGAAATATTAAATCAAGAAACTGCCACTATTTCAACCGATCCAAAATCATTTATTGGTACCATTTCCCAAAAAAATGATAGTCAATTAACTATCAGCTATCAAAATAAAGATATTGTTATAAATATCACTAATGATACTGTTTTTATTAATGCTAAAAAAGCTAAAATTAAATTTTCTGATTTAAAATCTGGTCAATCAATTTTAGTTATGGGTTATCTTAAAGATCAAAACCAAATCGAAGCTAAAAGAATTATTGTTACCGATTTAAAAACTGTTGAAAATAATAATCAAGTTGTAGTCGGAATTATTTCTGATATTTCTAAAAGTACTTCCATTTTAAGTATTACTCCTACCAAAAACAAAAATACTTCATATCAAATAACTACCGACTCTAAAACTAAAATAATCGATACAAATAATTCTGAAACTAAATTAAATTCTTTAACCAAAGGTCAAAAAGTAATTATTATAATTAAACCAGATGTTAAACTTCAACAAACTTTTTATACCAGTAAAATAATTATCCAATCAAAAATCTCTACCTTAACGCCAACTCCTAAGAATTAATATTCTTTTTTGGTAATACATCTCCGTTCTATCACAACAACAATTCTTTCTTGTTCACCCACAAAGATTGTTTGAATTCAATTTTTTCACCTGGATCTAATATTGAAATATCACTTCCAAAATAATTAACATCTTTTTCCATTAATGGTTCAATACAAGCATAATTTTGATCAAACATTTTACTGCCACCATCATCAATAAAACCAGTCCACAATTTAGCATAATTAAATCCATCCAATTGCCAATTAAAAATATTTGTTCCTGGAATATCCAAAACATTTAAATGTTTAACTGGAAAACAATCATTTCTCTTAATTCCTTCTGTTAAATCAAAACCGTTTAATCTAATTCCTCTCCACCCTAGTTCTGTTTGCCAATAATTATGAATTGCCATATTCAATGGTTTACCTAATTGCCCTTTATTTTCGACTATTATTTTATGCTCAAACAAACAATTTAAATTAAAAATCTGCCTAATTTCCAAATCATCATTTATACAACTAATTTCTAAAAATGTTTCTGAATTGTTTATTATCTTCCATTCTAAATTTCTAAATGGACCGTGAAATGGTAAATTATATTTTTCTACTCCTTCTTGAGCAAAATTAGGAGCACACAAATGAGTATTACCTGTTTTTCCATCAATTCTATTAAAAGTTCCCAATACAAATTTATCTTTGTTTTTCAAAGACACAATTCTGCCACCATTCAAATCAACAATCAATTCCCAATCATTAGAAACTAGCCTAATAGTATTCATTTTATCTATTTGTATTTTACTTCAATTTAAGACTATTACCAAATAATTTGACTTATTTAAATTTATTAGTAGAATACCCATTAATGATAGATATTATTTTAAATTCAATTCATCATTACACTAACTTCTAAGTTGGTGGTCTTTTTGTGTTTTCAAACCCGCCAACTGGCGGGTTTTTCGTTTAAATAGGCCCTAAAAAACAATACCTGTTTATCTGAATAAGTACCTTAAAATTCTCATGGTGAAACGTAAATTCAAATTATTTGAATAACGTTTCTACCACGTTAATTTACTTTAGTAAATTTTACGTGGTGGTATTAGCTCAATTGGTTAGAGCGCAGCTCTGTGAAAGCTGAGGTTGCCGGTTCAAGTCCGGTATACCACCCCAAAAATATGAAAAATAAAATATTAAATATTTTAAACCATCGACATACCGTGGCAGTCAAATCCGCGGGGTTTTTGACGGCCTAAGAACATAATTTAATTAATCTAAATCCCCGCTCCCCGCGGGGATTTTTCGTATAAATAGATCTAAACAAAATTTCTATTTATCGTAATAAATATTAACAATTAACACATAAATGAAAAACAAATTAATAAATTTAACTTCAAAATTAATTTCTATCCCTTCTTGGATTGATGATAAAAATAATGAATCAGAAATTGGAAATTTTATTTTTGAATATTTAACTTCCAATTCCAAACTTAATGTTGAAAAACAAATTGTAACTAAAAATCGTTTTAACATTATTGCCAAAAATAGCGATCAAATTGAAACTTTAGTTATTGGTCACATTGATACTGTCCAGCCTTCAAAAAATTGGTCAAAAAATCCAATTATTCCAGAAATTATCGATAATCGCCTATATGGTCTTGGTTCCACTGACATGAAATCAGGCATTGCTGTTATGTTAATGTCTGCCATTTCTAAAAATTTAAAACCAAACACTATGTTTTTATTTTATATTGATGAGGAATATGATTTTTTAGGAATCAATTATTTTATTAAAAAATACAAAAATAAAATCACTCCCAAACAAATTATTTCTCTTGATGGACTTAATTTAAAAATTAATAATGGCTGCCGTGGTTTAATTGAAATCAGCGCCACTATTGTTGGAAAATCTGGACAAGCCGCAGTTCCTAAATGCGGCATCAATGCTATTAGTAATAGTTTTATTGTTCTTAATAAATTAGCTTCTTGGTTGTCTAGTTTTAAAGATTCAACTCTTGGTTCCACATCTTTAAATATTGCCTATATTAATGGTGGTCAATATCAAGGTAAAAACAAAAATGAATTAATTCTTGGAAAACAAGGCAATATTATTGCTGACATTTGTCAATTTACTATTGATATTCGTCCCAGTAATCCAAAATTAAATTCCCAAAAAATTATAAAATTTATAAATAAAGAATCAAACAAACTTGGTATCAAACTTTCCAATTATTCGGTTCGTTATGATTATAAAAGTTGGCTCACCCAAAAAGTTTTAATAAATATTAACAGTAAACTTGAGTTTGGAAAAATTGACCAAACTGGTTACATCGATATTCAACTGTTATGGCAAGCTTTTAATAAAATCCCCTGTTTTAGTCTAGGAGCTGGTCTTATTGAAAACGCTCACCAAGCAGATGAGTTTATTGAAATCAATAAATTATTAAAACTTCAAAAAATCATTAATAAATTTTTAAATGTTAAAATCTAACTATGAATCAATCAAAATTAAATTCACCTGCAAACGGCAGGCCACAAACCCTAAAAGGTTTTAGAGATTTTTTGCCCAAAGAAATGGCTATCCGTAACTATGTCAAAAATACTCTAACCGAAGTTTTTGAAAATTTTGGTTTTCTACCCTTAGAAACACCAGCCCTAGAATATGCTTCTGTTTTAAAAGGTAAATATGGCAGTGAAACTGACGATAAACTTGGTTATTTTTTCAAAGATAATGGCGATCGAGAAATTGGTCTTCGTTATGATTTAACTGTCCCAGTTTCTAAAGTTTTAGCCATTTATGCTAATACTGACAAAATTTCTTTACCCTTCAAACGTTATCAAATCCAACCAGTCTGGCGTGCCGAAAATACTCAACGTGGCCGTTATCGAGAATTTGTTCAGTGTGATATAGATATTTTTGGAACCATCTCCCCTATTGCTGATGCTGAAATTATTTCTATTATTTATGCTGGTACTCAAAAATTAAATTTCAAAAACGCCATTATTAAAATTAACAGTCGACAAATTCTTTTCGACATTTTATCTAAAAGTAACATCCAAAACAACCAAGGTTCAGTTCTGCAAAGTATTGATAAATTAGACAAAATTGGTCAAGATGGAGTAAAAAATGAGCTCAATCAAAAAGGTCTCTCCACCACTCAAATCGATGACATTTTCAAATACATCAAACTAGCACAACCAGATGAAAATTTAAAACAAATTTTTACTAATTTAAAAGCTTTAAATATCCCCGATACAGCTTATATTTTTGATCCAACTCTGGTCAGAGGTTGTGATTATTACACTAGTACTATCTTCGAAGTCCAAGTACCTGAGGCCAATGGTTCTATCGGTGGCGGTGGCCGTTATGACAATCTTATTGAAACTCTTGGTGGACCAAACATTCCTGCTGTCGGTTTTGCTTTTGGTTTTGAAAGAGTTATTGATGTTATTCAAGAATTAAATTTACTTCCAGAAATTAATCAATCAAAAATAAAAATTTTAGTTGCCAATTTTGGTAAAGAAACTGAAACCAATATTTTAAATTTAACTAGTAAACTTCGTGACCAAAATATTCCTTCTATTATTTATCCCGATGCCGACAAACTTGGTAAACAAATAAAATATGCCAATAATTTAGGTATTCCCTATTTAGCCATCATCGGCACCGACGAAGCCAAAAATAATTTTATTACTTTAAAAGATCTCGATAAACAAGAACAACAAAGTTTATCTTTTGAGGAATTAATTAAAATATTAAAATAAATATAAAGAATATAGGTTTTTTAAAAATTTTCTGCTATAATAAACCCTATGAAACAAGGAATACACCCTAAATATTTTGACAAATGTCAAGTTACTTGTGCTTGTGGTAACACTTTTACTACTGGTTCAACCTTAGAAAAAATAGATGTCGATGTCTGTTCTAAATGCCATCCATTTTTTACCGGTCAACAAAAATTTGTAGACATTAAAGGTAGAATCGATAAATTTAACGAAAAAGTTGCTAAAGGTAAAGAAACTGACAAAATTAAGGCTGCTAAAAAAGCTGCTAAAAAATCAAACTAGTTACTTTAAAAGCCGTCAAAAATTCTTTTAATTCTGACGGCTTTTATTTTTACTTGAAAAACTTTATAACTTTATAAACTTGATAAACTAAATTATGCCAACAATTAATCCAAATATTGCCGTTATGGAATTTCATCCAGGTCCAGGTGGTCAAGAAGCCTCTCTTTGGGCTCAAGACTTAATGAACATGTATATTCGCTATGCCAACAAAGTTGGTTGGAAAGTTAGTCAACTTGATGGTTTTGTTATCCAAATTTCTGGTTTCGATGCTTACAATCAATTAAAATACGAAGCTGGTACTCATCGAGTTCAAAGAATTCCAATAACCGAAAAACGAGGTCGTCTTCAAACTTCAACTGCTTCTATTGCTGTTATGCCACAAATCGATTCAAAAGAAATTAATTTTAGTATGGATGATGTAGTGATTACGGCTAGCCGTGCTGGTGGAAATGGTGGTCAAAACGTTAATAAAGTTTCCACTGCCGTCCATTTAGTTCATAAACCTACTGGTTTAATGTTTGATGTCCGAACCGAACGTTACCAACAACAAAATCGAGAAATTGCTATTCAATTACTTAAAAACAAACTTTATCAAATCGAAGAAGAAAAACGTCAAGCTCATTTATCAGCTGGCCGATCCAATATTAGCCAATCAACTCGTGCCGATAAAATCCGCACTTATAACTACCCTAGAAACCAAATTAAGGATCATCGTATAGAAAAATCTTTTAACAATCTTGATGAAATTATGGCTGGATATCTCGATGATTTATTACTCGAACTCACCGTCCTCGACCAACCAGTTGAAAATAAATAAAATTTAAACTTTGTTAAATTTTCTTTATAATAAATCATTATGATTAGTTTTGAAAAATTTTTAAAAGAGATAAAGAATAAAAATATATTTTTAAAAATCTACGGTAAAGATAAAAAAATATCAAGCATGGCTCAATATCGAAGTAAAAATTTAGGCGATAATGAGTATATAAAAGTATTATTTACTGATAGATCCTTTCTTCTTATTTCAATAAAAGAAAAACTATTAATGTATAGCGATAAAATCGTTGGACATATTAAAAATATTAAAGATCAAGATATTGGCGAAAAAAGAATAATTACATATAAAAATAAAAAATATAAACTAGTTAATAAAAAAGATTATCAACAAGTTAAAGAATTATTATTTGGTGATTTTTCTGAATTAGAAGAAGAGGTTTTTTTCAGTGATTACGAATCTTTAGACGATTCTAACGAAACCCTAAGTTTAGGTTGGTTAGTAAAAAACAATCAACGAGCTGATATCCACGTCAAAGAGCTAAAAATAGAAGATATTGGTTTTTAGTTAGCTCTTTTTTCCAACTTCACTCCAACCACTTTTTCCCTATTATCTCGCCAAAGTGTAATTTCTATTGTGTCTCCTATTTTCCTTTTTTCAATAATTTTAACCACATCTCCATCTTCAATCAATTGTTGACCATCAACCTTAGTAATAATATCCCCAACTCTAATATCAGCTTTTAAAGCTGGTCCATTATCAGTTAATTTTTCCACCAAAGCTCCAACCGGCACATTATTTTTAATCGCAATCTCTTTAGAAATCATCTTGTAAGCCACTCCCAAATAAGGTCTTTCAAATTCACCCGTCTTCCTAAAATAATCAATCGATTCTTTAATTAAATTTATTGGTAAAGCAAATCCGATACTTTGACCATTTTGAGAAGTAGCCACATTAACCCCAATTACCCTTCCGTTTGAATCAAATAATGGACCGCCAGAATTTCCTGGATTAATAGCCGCATCAGTCTGAATTACATTCTTTAATTTTTCTGTTCCTGTTTCTTGATTTCCAGCTGTTATTCCTCGGTCTAATCCTGAAATTACCCCTTTAGTTACTGTCGATCTAAATTCTCCCAAAGCTGTTCCAATTGCAATCACACTTTGACCAACTTTTAACTTATCTGAATCGCCCAATTCTACCGGAGTCAATCCATTTTTATTAATTTTTAAAATAGCCAAATCGTTTAACGGATCTCTATAAATATTAGCTACATCTATCGATTCTTTACCAATAATCACCTTATATTTTAAGGTTGTATCGACTACCACATGTTTATTAGTTACAATCAACCCATCACTACTAACAATAAATCCAGTTCCAATATCTTTTTCATTACCAGAAACAGTTACCACATTTAAATTTGCCTTATCTACCACCTTAGTTACTACCGATTCTTCATCAACAATTTCTTTTTTAATCTTTGTAGTTTTATTTTGCAAAATATCAAAAATTTTAAAACCCATCAACATTATCAATATTCCCAAAAGTAAACCTATTACTAAACCCCTAAAAGTTTTTTGTTCCATATAGTCTTTTATAGAGACGCACCATGGTGCGTCTCTACATTAATAAAAAATTTTTATTTCAAAAGCGTTTCAATTGCTTTATTCAATTGCAAATCAGTTTTAGAATTTACATCATCACTGGGTTTAACTTCCACATCAGGTATAATTCCTTCTCCGTGAATATTTTTTCCACTAGGCAATAACCATTTTGCAATAGTAATATGTAAACCACTGCCATCTTTAAAATTTTCTGGTTGTTGAACAGTTCCTTTTCCAAAACTCTTTTCGCCAATCAATTTAGCTCGATTAAAATCTTTTAAAGCCCCTGCCAAAATTTCTGAAGCTGAAGCCGACCCACCATTAATTAAAACCACCATTTTATCATCCAAAAAATTTCCTCGAGTTGTATCAACATCATATTTTTCTACACTGCCATCATAACTTTGCTGAGACACTATTGTTCCTTGTTTTATAAAATCAGAAGCCACCATTACACTAGCTTGTAAAAATCCACCTGGGTTGTTTCTTAAATCCAATACAATTCCTCCAAAATTTCCCTTATTTTTTTCTGCTTTTATTTTAGAAATTGTCTCATCCCATTCTTTAGTCATTAAATTTTCTGTAAAAGTAGAAATTTTTACCCAAGCTATTTTTTTACCATTTTGTTCCTTAAATTCCACTGTTACACTTGGAACTACAATATTTTCTCTTTTCAAAACCACATCAAAATAATCTGCCTTACCCTCTCGATAAATTTTTAAAGTTACCTCAGTTCCAATTTTTCCTCTTATAAGTTTAACTGCCTCATCCAAAGACATATCAGTTGTATCTTTATCAATATTATTAGCTTTATCGGTTATTTTTAAGATCAAATCTCCAGCTCTCAAACCAGCTTTATCAGCCGGAGTTCCGGTTAATGGAGACATCACTGCCAATGTTTTATCTTTATAACCCAAAGAAATTCCTACTCCACCAAATTCACCAGTTAAACTGTCGTTAGCTGATTTATTTTCATCAGGAGCTAAAAATACAGTGTATGGATCATCCAAAGATGCCACCATGCCCTCTATCGCTCCATAAGTCATTTTCTCATTATTAATTTTATTTTTATCTAAATAAAGTTGTCCTAATTTATCTTTTACTTTCCACATCAAAGACAAATCTAATTGTGAATTGTCACTTACCACTCCTTCCCTACCAATTTTAAAACTTACTAAAGAAACTACTGATAATAAAGCTAAAATTAAAGTTAAATTTCTTATTTTTTTAAATTGCATTTTTTATTCTAACACTAATAACAATAAATCTGCCTTACTATTTACCAAAAATTTTTCATTTTTGTTTTCATATTCATCAAACAATTTTTTCCAACTTATTAAGCTCAATTCTAATATTGGTAGATTAATTTTAAGATTATGTTCATCTTTAATTATTCCTTCTGGAATAACTATTGCCTTAGCTCCCAAAACTTCGGCCTTAAACAAAAATCCTTGATCTAAGTTTTTAGTAAACAAAATTCCTTCATCTATTTCATAATTTAAATCTTTAATTTCATTAATTTCTTTAACTTTACCTTCTGCCCAAGTTTTACCACTATTAATTCCTCTACCCACGTACTCTTTAGCTTTAAATTCTAATACTAGTTTTCCATCTTCAATTTTAGAAACTTTAGATTTAACCGGAGAATAAATTATTTTTTCTTCTTCCTCAATAGATTCAATTTTTAAATTTTTAAATTCATCAATTCCTAAACAAATTCCCCCCATCGGAAAACATATTTTATTTCCAAAAACCGAAAATCCAAAGCTATAAAGCAATTCTCCAGCTTCAACCATCTTATTTAAAAATTTTTGATTCAAATTTTCCAAATCATTTCCAGCCAATTTAGGTAAAATATTTGATAAATCAAAATTTTCTATTTTGCTTGAAGTAAAAGACAATAATTTATCATCAACCTCTATTTCGTCACCAACTTTTACAAAAACCTTAGCTTTAATTGGAATTTTAATTACCCATTTAGCTAAATCTTTACTTTTCATTCTTTCATTATAACCAAAAAACCCTCCAATTTCTTGAAGGGTTTAAAAACAACTTTTATAAAGGAAATTTATTGAGTTGTAAATGGCAACAAAGCCAAATGTCTAGCTTGCTTAATAGCTCTAGAAAGTTTTCTTTGATGTCTAGCACAAACGCCACTAAATTGAGAAGCGATTATTCTTGATCTAGGAGATAAAAACTCTCTCATTTTTTCATAATCCGTCCAAGATGGATTAGTATTAGTCTTGCAATAAGAACAGCCCTTTTCACGACCTCTTCTTTTTGCAGCTAAAATAGTTTCTTTTTTACTTTTTTTAATCATATTTTTTTAAAAAGGCATTTCATCCTTATTATCCTCATCTTTAATTGGAACTTCGCCTAAATCATCAGGAATAACAATATCTTCAATTTGAGAATCAGTCACAGCATCATTTACAGGTAAATCTGATTCAATTAAATCAGCTCCCATAGCATGATCACCGTTACCTTTATTATCTAAAATAATCATATCGTCAATAACGATTTCAGCAATTTGTTTTTTGTTATTTTCTTGATCAGTAAAATCTCGATATTGAATTCTTCCATCAACATAAACTCTTCTACCTTTAGATAAAAGTTGTGAACAAAGTTCAGCCAATTTATTCCAAGCTACAATTCGATGAAATTGAGCATCTTCTTTTCTTTCACCTTGTTTAGTTATCCAAACTCTGTTGGTAGCCAAACCAAAAGAAGCGACAGCCATACCAGCTGGAGTATATCTTAACTCTGGGTCACGAGTTAAATTACCAATTAACATTACCCTATTTAGACATCTACTTGGCATATTTGTTTTCCTTATTTTTTCAAAATTATATAACGAATAATATTATTTTCTCTATCTAATAATAGATTAAATTCCTTAAGTTTTAAAGGATTTTCAGATTCTACATCTAAAACCCAAAAATCACCCTTGTCTAGTTTTTGGATTTCATAAGCTAATTCCTTAAGACCCATATGGTCTTTATTGGTTATTTCAGCTTTAGTACCCTCAATCCAAGAGTAAAATTTATTTAAAACTTTTTCTTTGTCTTCAGTCTTTGGATTTAAAACTAAGACGATTTGATATTGATATTTTTTTCCTTTCATGAACTCACTAGATTAACATATTAAGCGATAATTAACAATTAGTTTAATTGTTTTTTGTTTATATTTTAAGTATTTTACAGGTATTTTTTAAATCTTCAACTAGATAACCTTTCTCTTTTATAATTTCTCTTAATCTATCTGATTCTGTCCAATTTTTCTCCTCCCTCGCCTTTTGTCTTTCTTCAGCTAATTTAGTAATTTCTTCTGGAATTTTTTCTTCAATTACTTCTTTATCTAAATCTAAACCCAAAACTTTATCCATTTCTAAAATTGTCACCCATTTTTCTTCTGGACTTAAATCAGATTTAGCCACTTTCCAAATTAAAGCTAAAACCTCAGGCATTGCCAAATCATTAGAAATTAATTCAATAAATTCCTGTTTAAATTTCTGATTTATTTGTAGAGACGCCAGATCTGGCGTCTCTACTCTAATGTTTCTTAACTTATTCAAAGCTGTCTCTGCAGCTTTTAAATTTTCCAACGAAAATTCCATTCCTTTTCTATAATGTGACCCTAAAACCATATATCTAAAAGCCATCGGATCAAAACCTTCCTTTTTTAAATCGAAAATTGTATAAAGTCCCCCACTCGATTTACTAATTTTTGATCCTCCAAAAGTAATAAAAGCATTATGCATCCAATAATTGGCAGTATTATGACCAAAAGCTCCAAAACCTTGAGCAATTTCGTTAGTATGATGAACTGGAATATGGTCTTCTCCACCAGTATGAATATCAAAAGTTTCTCCCAAATATTTAGTTGACATAGCAGTACATTCAATATGCCAACCAGGAAATCCTACTCCCCATGGACTTTCCCACTCCATTTGACGGCGCTTTGCGCCGTCATCCTGAGCAGAGTCGAAGGATCTTCCATTAAAATAAGAAAATTTCCATAAAGCAAAATCTGATGGATTTTTCTTTTCCTCATTAACTTCTACTCTGGCTCCCTCTTTTAATTTTTCTAAGTTCAAATTAGCAAACTTTCCATAATCACCAAATTTTGCCGTATTAAAATAAATTCCATCAGAGGTCTTGTAAGTAAATCCATTAGCCTCAATTTTTTTAATTAATTCAATTTGTTCATTGATATGATCAGTTGCTCTTGGCATTTTCCAAGGCAATTCTATATTTAATTCTTTTAAATTTTCTAAAAATTCATTTTCATATTTTTTAGCAATTTCCCAAACTGTTATTCCTTCCTTTATTGAACCTTTCTCCATTTTATCAATACCCTCATCAGCATCAGAAGTTAAATGGCCAACATCAGTAATATTAATTACATTATTAACTTTATAACCCAAATATTTTAGAGTTCTTACCAAAACATCCCAACACACATAAGCATACATATTGCCAATATGAGGACTAGAATAAACAGTTGGTCCACAAGAATACATTCCAACTTCATTGTCTTTAATTGGTTTAAATTCCTGCTTTTGTCTGGTTAATGTATTGTAAATTTTCATCTTTTAATCTATTTTACCCTTAAATTCTTGTGTTTGCGACATTTGTGTCTCGTCTGGTTGTTGAGTCTTATGTTTGTTACCACCTTTGTCTTTATGATGTTTTTTAGAAGACATTATATCTAATCCATTATTTTCCCTTTGAAGTCTTTCTTCTTCTCTCTGTCTTCTTAAATTTTCCAAAAATATTTTTTCTTTTTCATCTTCTTCTTTCTTTTTTTGATCTGAAATTTGTTTAATTTCACTATCTACATTTCTTCCTGAGATCTGAGATCTGAGATCTGACATCTCTTTTCTTTTTCTCTCATCGTCTTCATTTTTCTTTTGTTTTAATTCATTTTCATCCATTGGCTTAATGTCACTTAAAAGTTCTCCGGCTGTAATAATCGATTGGGCAATTTTTCCAGTTTCCTCAACTAATTTTTCCACCGTTTCTACTCCTAATTGTTTAAATCCTTTTCCAAAGTCATTAACTATTTGATTCATATCTATATTTTATATTTAATAATTTATTTTTGTAACCTTATGACCTAAATGTCTTGATGTTAATGATTCCCCATTTTCA
This sequence comes from uncultured Gammaproteobacteria bacterium, assembly GCA_964448065.1. Classification (GTDB taxonomy): domain Bacteria; phylum Patescibacteriota; class Microgenomatia; order UBA12405; family UBA12405; genus WARW01. The sequence continues at coordinate 1,541 of CAYUUU010000005.1, read as the reverse complement.
TCAACAAAAGATCTCATATCAAAAACCTCATATCCAACAACTGGTGTTAGAGATGCTTCTTTAAACCAAATTATTTTTTTATTTGATTTATCATAAATCTGTATACCCAAATTATTAATATTCTCAATATCTTCCTTTTTTTCAATTATTTTTGCCGTATTGTCTAATTGTTTTTCGTAAACATATACCTTCAACGATTTATATTTATCATTGACATGATGATACGAATTCAAAACAAGTTGACCTTCTTCTGGAGTTAAATTAACAAAAACTGTTATATCACTTCGATTATCATGTTCACCTGTAACTTTTTTAAATCTAGATGTTTTTCCTTCATTATCATAAGTATAAATAGACCCTCTTTCTGTTTCAAATGATTTAGGTAATTTATTTTTCTCTCCAATTTCATTTAAGCTTCTATTTGTTTTTACAACTTCATCACCTAAATGAGTTTTAAAAGTAGTTTTTCCATCTTCTAAAACATTTTTTGCCTCCACAACATACGATCCAATTGTTAATATTAATGATGCTTTTTTTGAAAATATCCTTTCTTTAGTTTTAATATCAACAATTCCTAAATAAAGACTATCTTCCTTTAAAATATTTTCTCTTTTTTTAATTTCTTTTGGACTACCATCTTCCTGTTTTTCTAAAACACATAACTTTAAATTATTTTGTTTATTACCATTTTGAACATCTAAAAATTTATTTTTTGAATCATCATCTAAAACAACAAAAACTGTTATATCACTTCGACTTTTTATTTCTTGAGTTTCTTTATTAAATGCTGTCGTTTTCCCATCATTATCATAAGTGTAAACACATTTTTTTGTCTCAAAAGATTTTATTGGAACATTTTTTATTTCTCTAATTTCATTATTACCTAAGTTTTCAGACATAAAAAATTATATCAATAAAAACCATTAAATTTCCCTTCTTCCATCCATCGCTCGGCTTAAAGTAGCCTGATCAGCATATTCCAAATCAGCTCCCATTGGTAACCCACTCCCAATTCTAGTTATTTTAATATTCTGTTTTGTAGAATTTAGGTCCTCTAATTTCTTTTTAATATATAAAGCTGTGGCTTCCCCTTCCATAGTTGGATTAGTTGCCAAAATTATTTCCACTTCTCCATCAAGTTTTTTAACTCTTTCAATTAATTCATCTATTCTTAGATCATCTGGGCCAACATGATCAAGAGGATTAATTACCCCACCCAACACATGATAAACCCATTTAAAACCACCAATATTTTCAATTGCCATTACATCAATTGCTTTTTCCACTACACAAATACTATTTTTATGTCTTGTTTCATCACTACAAATTTCACAAATATCATCCTCAGCCACCGAAAAACATTCTTTACAAATCTTAATTTCTTTTTTAATTGCCAATAAAGAATTAGCCATTTCTCTCACAAAACTTTCTGGAGTATTCAAAAGATAGAAAACCAATCTACTGGCGCTTTTAGGACCCACTCCAGGCAATCTTTCAAAATAAGAAATCAAACTTTTAATACTTTTTGGTAATTCCGCCAT
>CAYUUU010000004.1:0-25213 GCA_964448065.1 uncultured Gammaproteobacteria bacterium | reverse complement strand
GATTGGGAAATTAAGCAAATTTCTCAAAACATAAATCAAAAAACCCTTTTAATAACCTCTCCAGACAACTATAATAAGAACAACAGTAAATTATTAAAAACAATTTACTTTTTAGATCAAAAACCTGCTTTTGATATTATCGAAATTTATGTTCAAAAAAAATAAAATATTTTTTATCATTATCTTTATCGTTGCTTTCGTTATTCGATTTTTTAATGCCAACCAATATCCTCCATTACTTTGGGACGAAGCCTCTATTGGTTACAATGCTTATTCTTTAATTCAAACCGGCAAAGATGAATATGGTCAAATTTTGCCACTAATTTTTAAATCTTTTGGAGATTATAAACCAGGTATTTATATTTATTTAACTATTCCTTTTGTTAAAATTTTAGGTTTAACTACTCTGGCTGTTCGACTCCCATCAATAATTCTAGGCTCTCTTATTCCAATCTTTCTTTTTCTCCTTATCAAAGAAATAAATCAAAAAGCCCATAAAACTGCCGTCATTGCAGCTATTTTAACCATTTTTAATCCTTATTCAATTCATTTTTCCAAAGGTGGTTGGGAAACCAACGTTCTAACTTTTGAATTAATTCTGGCTTCTTATTTATTTTTTAAATTTATTAACAGTCAAAAAAGTAAATTTATTGTTTTTTCTTCCCTAATTTTTGGTCTAACTCTTTTTACTTATCAAGCTGGAAAAATGATTAGTTTATTTCTTGTTATTTTATTGTTTTTAATCAATCTTAAAAAAATAAATTTCAAAAAATTTATTCCAGGTTTCATCGTTCCTTTGTTTATATTTTCCCTGCCCATTATCTATGGTCTTTTATTTTCTCAAAATGGTAATAGATTAGGTGTTGTCAGCATTTTTTCTTACCCTCGAAGTCAATCAGAAATTAATGTTATTAAAAGTGAAAGTAATCAAACAGATTATAATATTTTTCATAATCACTACTTATTTTTTAGCCGTAATTTTTTACTTCGCTACTTTAATCATTTTTCTCCCAAGTTTTTAGCCTTTGAAGGGGATTGGCAAAGTCCACGACACTCAGCTCCATATGTTGGTGTTCTTCTTTACCCTAGTTTATTATTTTTAATAATTGGTATATTTTTTGCCCTAAGTCGCCCAAAAATAGATAAAATTAATTGGTTTTTCTTATTCTGGCTTTTACTTGCTCCTGTCCCTGCGGCTCTTACTCGCGACACCATTCAAGCCGTCAGATCTATGTCTTTTTCCATTCCTTTAATGTATTTTTCAGCCGTAGGTATTTATTGTTTTACTCAAAAATTCAAAAACATTTTTGTTTATCTTTTAATTATCGGTGCCTATTTAATTTCATTTATTTACTACGGTGATCTTTATTTAAATCATATGGTCAAAAAAAGTCCTAATGATTTTTTATATGGCTATAAAGAAACTATGGAATTCGTCAACGAATATCAAAATCAATTCGATAATATCTATATTACTGATTTTTACGGTCAACCATACATTTTCTATCTTTTTTATTCCAAATACAATCCATCCATATATCAATCTCAAGCTAAATTAACTGAAAGCTCCTCTGGCGATACTGGTAAAATTGAACAAATAGATAAAATTAAATTTACCAGTATTCAATATCAATCAATTAAAAATGTTCCCAAAACTTTATCTATTTTTTCACTTGATGAAATTTATCGTCAAGGCATAGATAAAACCGAAGATTTCAAAAAATTTATTCCTTTAAGTCCAATCAATGGAATATCCACTTTTTATGCCTATCAAAATCAATAAAATACCAATCATTATTATTCTTATAATCGCTTTTTTAATTCGAGGCATAAATTTATGGTCAACCCCAGCCTTAAATCCAGACGAAGCTGCTCTTGGTTATAATGCTTATTCTTTAATTCAAACTGGTAAAGACGAACATGGCGCTTCTTGGCCACTTCATTTCAAATCTTTTGGAGATTTTAAACCAGGTGGTTATGTGTATTTAGCTCTTCCTTTTATTAAAATTATTGGACTTACTCCACTGGCAGTTCGTCTACCAAATTTAATTCTTTCCGTTTTAACTATCCTTTTTTTATATAAATTAATTTTACTTTTATCCAAATCTAATGCCCTCGCCCTTTTATCAGCTGTTGTTTTAACTCTGTCCCCATGGCATATTCATTTCAGTCGAGGAGCCTGGGAATCGTCTGCGGCCCTTTCTTTTATTGTAATTGGAACCTATTTTTTCTTTAAATCAATCCAAGAAAAATTTATAATCAACTTTTCACTTTTCACTTTAAACTTTATACTTTCGCTATATATTTATCATTCAGCCCGTTTAATTGCTCCACTACTAGCCTTAACTTTGGTTATTCTTTATTTTAAAAATCTTATTAAAAAACTTCCTCAAATTTTGATACCAATTTTTTTTGGTGTCATTTTAGCTTTACCAGTAATGCTTTCTTTCCTGCGCAATGGCGGAACTGCTCGTATTGGTGGAGTTGGATTAACCGCTGATTACGGTCCAGTCAGTCGGGCCGAAGAGCTTTTAAACAACCATAATAATGTCAAATTAATTAATCGAGGCATGCATAACAAAAAGCTTCTTTATTTAATTTCTTGGGCTCAAAAATATACTTCTCATTTTGATTTAAATTTCTTGGGATTAAATGGAGACGAGGTTCCTCGATCCAAAGTTCCAGAAATGGGTCAAATCCATCTAATCGAAATTCCTTTCCTAATTTTAGGTCTAATATTTTTATTAAAACCTACAGCCTTGCCTGCCGGCAGGCAGGTTTATAACCAAAAATCTAAGATCTTTTTTATCTCGTTTTTATTTATCGCTCCAATTGCTTCATCTTTAACCTATCAAGCCCCATCAGCTCTCAGAGCCTTAGCTATGGTTATACCTATCTCTGTTTTAATTGCTAACGGTATTTATTACTTTTTTAGTTTTTTCAAAAATAAAAAAATATTTACTTTAATTTCAGTTATTTTTGTCCTTATATATGGTTATTTTGTTGCTTATTATTTTGATGGTTATTTTATTCATTATCCCAAACGTTATCCTTTTGCTTGGCAATATGGTTTCGATCAACTAGTACCATATTTAGAGCAAGAAAAAGATAAATATAATCAAATTTACATCACCAACAAATATGATCAACCTTACATTCTTTTCCTTTTTTACTCCAAATATCCACCTCAAAAAATTCAATCTGAAATTAAATTAACCACTCCAGACAAATATGGTTTTTCAACTGTTTTAAACTACGATAAATATCATTTTGAAAAAATCGATTGGGGTAAAATTCCTAACAACTCCCTGGTTGTCTCCAGCGATGAAACTATTCCCTCAATTAATCCTCAAAAAATTATTAATTTTCCAAATGGTCAACCAGCTTTTACAATTTATTCAAAATAATGAAAAATAAATCTACTCTCTCGGTTACTCTAGCCACTTACAACGAATCAAAAAATATTGTTCGTTGTTTGCAAGCCATAACAGACATTGCTACTGAAATTATTGTGGTTGATGGTCAATCACAAGATGACACAGTTTCTCTCGTTAAAAAATTTAAAAACGCCAGAGTAATTTCTACCACTAACAAACCCATGTTTCATATCAACAAACAAATGGGGATTTCTGCTTGTAAAGGCGACTGGATTCTTCAACTTGATGCCGACGAAATTGTAACTCCAGAATTAAAAAATGAAATTAAATCATTTCTAGAAAAAGACCCAAAGGATATTCCAGAAAATGGTTTTTGGATTCCTCGAAAAAATTATTTTCTTGGAACTTTTCTTAAAAAAGGTGGTCAATATCCCGATCCAACTATTCGTTTTTATAAAAATGGCAAAGCTTATTTACCTTGCGAAAATGTTCACGAACAAGCCAAGGTTGATGGTCTAGTTGGTTGGTTAAAAAATGATTTAGAACATTATGCTGACACTTCTTTTTCTCTTTATCTTCTTCGAGCCAATCGTTACACCACTCTTTTAGCCCAAGAATTACAAGAAAAGAAAACTAAAATAAACTTTCTAAATTTTATAAACTTTTATATTTTTAAACCAGTTTGGTGGTTTTTAAAAACTTTTTTCCGTCACCGAGGTTATGTTGATGGTTTTGCTGGTTTTGTATTTTCTTTTTATTCAGGTCTTCGTTTCCCCATTGCTTACACTAAATATTACGAACTAGTTAAAACCAAAAGAAACATTAATTTATCCCAAGATTGGGATAAAAAATAGTATGAAAATTAAAAAAATTGCTATCGATATTTCTCCAACCAAAGACGGTAATGCTATTCGTGGTGTTGGTTATTATACTTCAAATTTAATTTCTGCTCTTCAATCTGAAATCAAAACTAATCCTAAATATAAAAATTACCAAATCGATTTGATTACTGAGAACCGAGATCTGAAATCTGAGGTCTACGACTTGGTTCACTATCCTTATTTCGATCCTTTTAAATTAACCTTACCCAAAGTAACCAAAATTCCAACCATTGTTACTGTTCACGACCTAATTCCTCGTCAATTTAAAAATCATTTTCCAGTTGGTATTAAAGGGGAGTTAAAATGGCTAATTCAAAAACATAATTTAAAAAAAGTTAATAAAATTATTACCGTTTCCAATTATTCAAAATTTGTTATTAACAATCTAATAAATTATCCTCAACAAAATATTTTTGCCATTTACGAAGGTGCTGATAAATCATTTAAACCATGTACCAATAAAAATAAATTAACTGAAATTCAAAAAAAATATAATTTACCTAAAAAATTTGTCCTATTTGTTGGTGATATTAATTGGAATAAAAATATTCCTAATTTGGTTAAAGCCTGTCAAAAACTTAAATATCCTCTAGTTATTGTTGGTTCAGCCGCCACCAAAACAAATGTTCCCAACCATCCATGGACAAAAGATCTTCGTTGGCTCCAATCTAAGGTTCTAACACTCAAAAGTTCTAACACTCTAACCCTCACCGGTTTTGTTCCAGACCAAGATTTACCCTATTTTTATAACCTAGCCACTGTCTATTGCCAACCATCATTTGCCGAAGGTTTCGGCTTACCTTTAATTCAAGCTATGCAATCTGGTTGTCCAGTTGCTTACAGTCAAGACAGTTGTTTACCTGAAATTATGGATAATAATGGAATATCTTTTAATCCTACTTCCATTAAAAGTATTCAACAATCCCTATCTCAATTTTGGACCAAACCAGAAATTCGACAAAAATATATTAAACTTGGTCTAATTCGCTCCAAACAATTTAATTGGAAATTTACTGCCCTTCAAACCTTGGCCGTTTATGATTTACTTTTATAATGAGAAATAAAAACCATTTTTTATCAGTAATTATCCCTGTCTATAAACAAGAAAAAACCATCTACCAAGACTTAATTAACATTAACGAAACTTTAAAACAAATCAGATATGATTATGAAATTATTGTTGTTGTCGATGGAATTAATGTTGATAATTCTTATCAAGAGGCCAAAAAAACTAAAATTAAAAAATTAAAAGTTTTTTCTTACAAATACAATCATGGTAAAGGTTATGCTGTCCGATTTGGAATGAGCAAAACCAAAGGGGATTATGTTTCTTTTATTGACTCGGGTATGGAAATTGATCCAAATGGAATTTCTTTGATTATAGAGCATATGGAATGGTACGATGCTGATATTATCGTTGCCTCAAAACGTCATCCAGCCTCTCAAGTTCATTACCCCTTAGACCGAAAAATAATCAGTTTTGGAGCCCATTTAATTTCTCGTTTTCTTTTGGGAATTAATGTTCACGATACTCAAGCTGGTTTAAAAATTTTTAAAAGACCAGTTTTAATCAAAGTTCTTCCTCGACTTCTAGTTAAAAACTATGCTTTTGATCTAGAAATTTTATCGGTTGCTAATCGTCTTGGTTTCAAAAAGATTTATGAAGCTCCAATTAAATTAACCTATGACTTTAAAAGTCTAACTCACGCCACCGGTCTAAAAATTATTTACAGTTGTTTTGTTGATGCTCTAGCTATTTTTTATCGACTTAAAATCCTTCATTATTATGATGATAAAAATAAACGCAAATGGATTTACGATCCAGATCTAGAAATGCGTATTAATACCGGTCTTTAAAATTATGAAAAAAATAATTTTTTCCATAATTATCCCTGTTCGATCCACCAATCCTTATCTGGAAGAAACTTTAAAAAAACTCAAAAAACAAACCTTTAAAAATTTTGAAATCTTAGTTATTACTGACAAAGTTTCCATTAAAAACGGTTCTTCTGTAAATCAACTTGGTCCCAGTTTCAAACGTAATCTAGGAGCCAAAATAGCCAAAGGCCAATATTTAGCTTTTTTAGATGACGATTCTTATCCATCTAAAAATTGGCTAAAAAATGCTTTTAAAATTTTATCCACCAAACAAAATATTTCTGCTGTTTGTGGTCCATGTCTAACTCCCATATCAGATAATTATTTAAAACAAGCTTCTGGTCTAGTTTGGTCCAGTTATCTTGGTAGTGGTGGTGCGGGAACATATCGTAATCGCCCCCAGAAAAGCCGTTTTGTTCAAGACTATCCTACAGTTAACTTAATTGTAAAAAAAATAGACTTTGACACTATTGGTGGTTTTAATAATAATTATTGGCCAGGTGAAGACACTATTTTGTGCCTAGATCTAATCAAAAAACTTAAAAAAAATATTTTCTACCATCCTTCAATTGTTGTTTATCATCATCGTCGAGACGTTATAATTCCTCATCTTCAGCAAATTACCAGATATGCCATTCATCGTGGCCATTTTGCCAAAATTTATCCCGAAACTAGCCGTAAATTTGGATATTTTGTTCCATCTTTGTTTACAGTCTATTTAATAATATTGATAATTATAAATTTATTAAAAATATTAAATTTTTATATACCAATATATATAGATATTTTTTCTAAAATACCATTATATTTATATCTATCAATATTATTTTTAACCTTTTTAAACTTTATTTATCAAAAAAATAAAATTAAAACTTCTTTTTTAGCTACCATCACAATTCCTCTAACTCATATTTATTACGGTATACTTTTTATGTTCGGTTTATTCAAAAAACAACTTAATTTCCAACCACACAAAGTTGATAAAAAAACTGGTAAATATATTGGAGGTTAATTTATATGACTAAAAATAAATTTTCTATTTCTATTTCTTATCCCTCTCTTCAGTCTGCAAAGGGAACTCCTTTTTTATCCCAAAATCGTCAATTTCAATGGACTCACACTGGTAATGTAATCTACCCAGTTATTCCCGCCACTGCTGCTACTCTCTTAAAACAAAATGGTTACAAGATTTTTTGGGACGATGCCATTGCTCAAAACTTAAATTACCAACAATGGTTTAATCGACTTAAAAAAAATAAACCTAACCTCATCGTTATCGAGTCTAAAACGCCCGTAATTAAACAACACTGGCAAATTATTAACCAAATCAAAAAAATAGCTCACAAAACAGGGTGGAAACCAATTATTGTCCTCATGGGTGATCATGTTACCGCTCTCCCACAAGAGTCTCTAAAAAATTCTAAAGTAGACTACATTCTGACTGGAGGAGATTATGATTTTATGCTTTTAAATTTAGCCAATCATTTAACCAAAAAAACTCCTCTTGAACCCGGTTTTTATTTCCGCAAAAATAAATCTAAAGTTCTCCCTTCTTCAAGGGAGAAAGCCGCGAGTTTAACGAGCGGAAGTGGGTTTGAAACATCTGGCAAGTTTGCCTTGAAACACCACAATTTAGATTCCTTACCTATAATCGACCGAAAACTAACTCAATGGCAACTCTATGCCTTTAACAACACCAATTATAAATACAAACCAGGCGCTTACATTATGTCTGGTCGCGATTGTTGGTGGGGAAAATGTTCTTTTTGTTCATGGACAACCCTGTATCCAGGCAATAATTTTCGTTGTTTTTCCGTTAAACACACCATTGCTGAAATTGAAAACTTAGTTAATAACTTTAAAGTTAAAGAGATTTTTGATGATTCTGGAACCCTTCCAGTTGGTCCTTGGTTACAAGAACTTTGCCAAGAATTAATTAATCGGGGATTAAATAAAAAGATTAAAATCGGCTGTAATATGCGATTTGGAGCCTTAAATCAAGACCAATATAATTTAATGAAACAAGCCGGATTCAGATTCATTCTTTATGGCCTAGAATCAGCCAACCAAAAAACTTTAGAAAAAATCAATAAAAACAATTTAGTTAAAAATGTCCTACCAACCCTCAAAATGGTTCAAAAAGCTAAATTGGAACCTCATATTACTATTATGATTGGTTATCCTTGGGAAACCCAAACAGACACTCTTAAAACCATTAATTTTGCCAAACAAATTTTTAAACAAGGTTTAACCAACAGTATGCAAGCCACAATTGTTATTCCTTATCCTGGTACTCCTTTATTTACTCAGTGCCAAAAATCTAATCTTTTAGAAACTTCTAATTGGAACGATTATGACATGCAACACAAAATAATGTCCTCTCCTTTATCCGAAAGTCAATTAAAAAAACTTACTCAAGAACTTTTTAAAGGCATTATTACTCCAAAATTTATTTTAAAACAAATATTTTCCATCCGATCCCTACAAGACATCAAACATCTTGGCAATTATTCACTTAAATTTATTCAAAAGTTACAAGATTTTTCTACCAATGATAATTAGTATTGTTATTCCTACTCTTAATGCCCAAGCAGTTTTAGAAACTTGTTTAAAATCAATTCGTCGCCAAAATTTTAATAAATCACTAATTGAAATAATTATTGCTGATGGTGGTTCAACCGATAATACCCTTAAAATAGCCAAAAAATATCATGCCAAAATAATTAAAAATCCTCTTAAAACCGCTGAAGCCGGCAAGGCTGTTGGAGTTAAAACTGCCACTGGCAAATATATAGCTCTAATCGATTCCGACAATATTTTACCCAACCAAAATTGGCTCCAAACCAATATCAATATTTTCGAATCAAATTCCAAATTAATTGGTACCGAACCAATTCGTTTCACTTATCGAAAATCTGGAGGTTTCATCGAAAAATATTCTGCCTTAACTGGAGTTAACGATCCTTATGCTTTTGTAACTGGAATTTATGATCGTCAAAACTTCATTAATTTTAAATGGACTGGACTTAAAATAAATCAAATTGATAAAAAAGAATATCTTGAAATAAAACTTCTTCCAAATTCTATTATTCCAACTATTGGTGCCAATGGTACTATTTTTCAAGCTTCTTTTTTAAAGAAAAATTTAACCTCAGATTATCTTTTCGATATCGATATTATTACCCATCATTTAGCCACTTCAAAAAAACCAATTTATTTTGCCAAAGTTAAGCAGGGGATTATTCATACTTTTTGTGAAAGTTCCATCAAAAAATTTATTCGCAAACAAAATCGTCGTATTACTGATTATTTTTATTATCAAAATTTTCGCCAATATAATTGGAATCAAACTAATCAAACTGGAGTTTTAAAATTTGTTTTATATACTCTTTTAATCATTCCCATGATTTTCGACACTTTTCGTGGTTTTTTTCATAAACCAGATTTGGCTTGGTTTTTTCACCCACTAGCCTGTCTAATAACTCTTTACTTGTATACTATAAACAGTCTTAAATTTAAATTAGGTTTATTAAAAGAATTAAATCGCAATCAATGGCAACAATAAAAAAACTATCTATCGATATTTTAATTCCCACCTATAATGGTAGTTTGGTTATTACCGAAACCATTAAAAGTATTCTAACTCAAAGTTATAAAAATTTTAGAATCTTAGTCTGTGACGATGCTTCAAAAGACAACACTGTTTCGGTTTTAAAACAAATAAAAGATGATCGTATTGTCATCATCCAAAATAAAAAAAATGTCGGTTATTCAGACAATTTAGAACGAGCTCGTCAACACGCCACCGCCGATATTGTTTATCTAATGGGCCAAGATGACATATTAGCCAAAGACAGTTTAAAAAACACTATTAATGCTTTTAATTTAAATCCCAATATTGGCGCTGTTACCAGACCTTATTATTGGTTTGATAAAAACATTGATAAACCAGTCCGAGCCAAAAAACAACTCAATCCAAAAAAAAATACTATTGTAAAAATTACCGATAATTCCAAAAAAGTCATTCGAGTTTTTGAAACTCTAGATCAACTTTCTGGTCTGGCTTATCGTCGTCAATTTATGGATTTACCTTTTCACCCCGATATTTTTCCTTGTCACATCTATCCTTTTGCTTCTATTTTTAAAAACCATCCAATCGTTTTTCTAAAAGATTATAATGTGGCTGTTCGTATTAGTAGTAGCCAAACCCGTAGTTTATCGTCTATTTATATCAAATCTCCACTTCTTAGTTGGATAGAAATGGTCAAATCCATATATTCAGAAAAAAAATATCAAAAAGTTCAAAAATACTTAATCAAAAATTTTATTACCAAAAATTATGTTGGTCTGGTTCAATTACGAAACTATGCCAAATATAAATATTTCCTTAGAGAAATTTGGTATCTCGTAAAATTTAACTGGCAAAATTTATTCTGTTTATCTTTTTGGTTTTTCTCACTCGGTTGTATTCTTTGTCCAGAAGCTGTCGGTAGGATGGAACCAAATTTATAACAACCTAATTTCCATCTACGAAGTTCTTAAGCCAATTATACCAGTTGAAAAATTAGCTTTGAATTATTCTTAATAGAATTACCAGTGTAGTAAATGAACTAGATTAAGATAATTTAGCTATCCTCCACGAGATGGAAAATATACGGCAGATATTTATCACTATGTAGAATAAATACTTGAAGTTTTATTAAAAATTAGACTACCTGTTACCTTTCGCTCTATTGTGTGTTTTACACAACATTTGACAGTTCTTGATTGATGTTGAACCACCTTTACTCCATGCAGTCACATGATCAGCATCCATTTCATCTAACTTCCAAATCTTATCTTTATTGGAATCATGTCCAATAGCACAGAAAGGACAATTTGATTTACTTTTAGTCATCGCAAAATTAGTCTGTGTTGTATAAACGGCTTTTTTGGTTGCTTCGTCAAAAACTCGAACTTCAAGTAATTTTGTATCAACTGAACCACCAAGAACATATTCAAAAACACCTTTACGAGTTTTTACATAAGGATCTGCATAAAGTTTTTGAACTTCGGCAGATATTTTTCTAGCATCATAAGATTGTTTATTATATTGCTCATATAATCGTCCCCATTCTAATCCTCGCATCTCGCTTTCTACATCAGTAAATACACTTGAAACCCAGTTAATAACACTATTAAAATAAGTTTTTAATTCAGTAATGTCACTATCGTTGCGGTGACGACTCATGTAGTCTCCGATATTCCCTTTGCTTACCCAATCTAATGCACATTCTAAAAATTCCTGACGATTGGCACTACCTGATACATATGCACTCCATTTTTGAATGTTGGAATTTTGGCTATTGCTAAATTCTTCTTTTGCAAGAGTCACAAACGGTCCAGAATAAACTGCATTTAATAATTCCTGATTATTAAGAGGAACTCCGGCGATATTTATTGTTTTAAACCACTCTTTAATTTCACTTTCAGTACCTTCGCATTCATAAATAAGTAATTTCGCTTCTAAAATTTTATTTTGTTTGTCTTTTGCTAAACCTCCAAAATACTGTTCCATACCGTTTTCATCTTTAATGGCAAATTTATCAGTTACAAATCGTCCAAGACTAGTAATACGTTGTTGTCCATCTAAAACTTCCAATTTATCATCGCCAATTTTATTAAAATAAATTAAACCTATTGGATAGCCTTTAAGAATTGAGTCAATAACTGCCACCTCTTTTTTCCCTCCGTCAATTGATGCATAAATATAATTTCGTTGATATTCTGGTTGAATTGTGAGAGTACCAGATAAACCGAACAAACCTTTACCTTCAAGTTCGTTATAAACAAACCCTTCACAAATATCCTTAACTGTAATTTCTGTTTTTAATGTTGTTTTCATATTATTTTTTATGTTTAATAAGTATTCTTTGATAAACTTTTTCTAATAAACCATTTTTAATAACTACTCCACTAGCATTCAAATCATAAGTTCCCTTTTTCCCAAATTTATCAATATATGCCTGTTTACATTCTGTTGATGTGTATACTTTCGTTTTTTTCTTATATAAGTCCTCATTTTCACACATTCCAATTATCTCGAACTGATTAGGATTATATTTGTCTAAAAAACTAATCGGAACACCCATTATTCCAGCATAGTCACTGGGGATATTTTTAACAAAAGAAACCTCTATCGCTTCATAATTGTCATATTTTTCAAACGGCTTTTTTGTACTAAACTTGATCACTTCAGCCTCAGTCATAAGAGGTAATGGTTGATGACGACGTCCATGATCAAGGTTAGTGAACCAACGAACACCCATAACACGTGCGTAATGAACACCATTTTCGTCAGTTCTCCAATTACCAATTTCTTTAAAGATATAACTCGGAACTACAAACTCTCGGTCCCCACTACTAATACTTGGCCCTAGCCACAACTTATTATTTTTGATTAACGGGAAGATTTCTTTGTAAGTAATTGCGTTAATGCTGCCAATTATCACGAACTTTTTATTGTAATCAAAAAGTTGTTTAACATATTCGCGAAACAGACTGAAAGGTGGATTTGTTACTACAATGTCGGATTGTTTAAGTAAATTCACACATTCATCACTACGAAAATCGCCTTCACCTTCGAGAGGTGTCCATTCATTGTGTTTGTTTGCCTTTAATTGATTTGCAACATCCTTCAAATTAAATTCGCCGTTGCCATCAACATCATGAACTTCATTGATAATAAATTTATTGGCAGTTACCTTTGGACGACCTTTTGACTTTGTGAGAGTTTTATCTTCGCCAAATAGTACCAATTGCGTGTTGGCTATAGGTGACGGCTTGTAGCTTGTGGTGATAAGTTGTTTTAATCCAAGCTTGTTAAAATTAAGTACAAAATAACGAAAAAAATTGCTTTCGAACGGGTCATCACAGTTGCAATAAACTACTTTGCCACGAAAAACATCAGGGTTGTATTCCAAATATGCCTCAATCTCTTTCTGAATATCGACGTATTGAGTATAAAACTCGTCATTCTTTGCTTTTTTTGCATTAGTTAGGTTATTGTTTGCCATGGTCTATGTTTTGATTATACCTCGTATGTTGTGACAACTTAACCCTTGATATGGTTATCAACCGTCTCAAATATCGTTAAAGAAAATAACAAGAATATATTAGTGTTTTTAACTTAATTCCGGAAGTCCAATTCTTGAAATATAATTAGAAAACCTTTGCAACAACTCTTCACGAAATAATTCACTCATACTAGCAACATAATTTGTCTTTTTTTTAGAATATAAAAAATCTCTCGAAATAGTGAAAAAATGTTTAAAGTCTAAAATTAGATCTGGAATCAATAAATTATCATCACCTTGTAAATAATGATATCTTTTTAATTCGTCGTTTTTTTTGATTTTTTCAATAATACCACTGTCAATCTTTCTCATACTCCAACCTTTAACATGTTCACCTTGGGCAAATTCTTCAATTTTATAGGCAGGACAAATAAGCACTGTTGGTAAATACTTATCCTGATTTTTTTTTAATGTTCTTTCGGAAAAATCCCATCTTAAGTCGCAATCCTGACTTAATACTACTAAATAAGGTAATTCAAAATAATCCTTCTCTTTCTCTTTAATTGGACTACCAATAATGAAACTCACGTCTTTATAAATATCTCCTTGATATATTCTCGAATTTTTTGCCCTTCTAAACCTATTTTTAATTCGAGAATTAAACATATTTTATTTTTCCAAAAATTGTTTTTTTGGTTGGATACTTATCTTTAAAGATATTATTATCTACCGAGTTAGCGTAATCATTGTTTTTTTCCTTAGTATAGACAGGCTCTATTTTTATTATATTTAAATTACTTACTATATTATCGAGATATGATTTGTTTTTATCCATTATTAAACTTCTCCTTTCATTATTTTTCTCAATTCTTCTTTAATTAAACTTTCAAATAAAGTTTCAATTTTTTGATTATAACCTTTTATTATTTCTTTTATGTCACTATCTCCTAAACCTAATGGATATTTTGAATATGCATCAAAATCCAACACAAATAATTTTTCACTAATTTCATTTGGAAAATTTGAATTCCACAATCCAAAACTTAAATTTATATCTCCAAAATCTTCTTTTATTACAATTTGACCCATTGATCGAGAAATTGTTTTACTATTATCTTTAATAAATTTTAAAGAACCAATAATATCATCGTTAATATATCTCCCCCAATTTAAGATATCTTGATCATTATTTGGAATTTCATTTATATATCTCAAACCCATTCTATTGATTGTTTTAATTTCAAACTCTTTGACAAAGATTAATATAGAATCAATATCTTTAATAAGCTCTTTTGAATCTTTATATGAATCATATTCAAGATAAAGAAAAGTAGGATGAATTTTAATTTTTTTATTTCTGCTTTTGTTGTAAAAATTCCATGTAACGATTTGATTTGTTATCTGTTTAACTTCTTTTGTTTTCATATCGAAATTGATCATTCCTTCTTCCCCTTTTTCTTCTTCAACAATGGGAAAAAATTTGTTTATTTTTTTATGAAAATCTTGAACTTTATTAAGTACAATTTGATCAAAATCTATACGGCAAATTACTTTTTTCAAAAAATTTTTTTTGTAAATCATATTTTGTTTTGTTGCTTTATTTTACAACAATTATTTTAACAATCTTGATTTATATAAAAACATAAGTTTAAAATAGATGTAGGGGTGTTTCTCATTTAAATAAAACTATTTCTTCTTTTTAGAAACAGGTTTTACTGGTGTGACTTTAATACCTATAGTATCTTTGTCAACTTTTATTCGTGTAACTCTTACAGTTGCACGTCTATTTTTTACCTTTGACATTTAACCTCACCTCCTTCCGCCATCTAAATAAAGGGCGAGAAGTCAGAATATAATTCCTAAAGCACCCTATTTTGACAAAATGGATAAGGACAACACCCCTACCAACGTGAATATATCACTATTGAAATGGTTTATAAACTCTCAAGTTTAATCATTTCTATGACATCAATCGTATAATTAAATATGATCGGAAGACCAATAATCATGACTACGGAAACTCTTGCTAAATTAAGGCAGGCTTTTTTGATGGGTTGTAGTGATAGAGAGGCGTGTCTTTACGCTGAAATTGGACTTCAAACATTGTATGATTATCAGAAGAGAAATCCAGAGTATTCGGAGCAAAAAAGAGCCTTTAAGAAACATCCCATTCTTAAAGCCAGAAAAACGATTTTTGATAACCTAGGTGAGGTTAAAACAGCTCAGTGGTATCTTGAGAAGAAACGACCAAATGAGTTCGGTTTGAGGGCTGTAAAAGCCAGTTTTGACAATAGATTAAGATTAACAATTCCAAAACCGCTAACTGAAGATAAAAAAAGAGAAATAATGTTGATTATTGATGAACAAAGAAAGAAAATC
Source organism: uncultured Gammaproteobacteria bacterium (assembly GCA_964448065.1). GTDB lineage: Bacteria > Patescibacteriota > Microgenomatia > UBA12405 > UBA12405 > WARW01. The sequence goes on along the minus strand of CAYUUU010000004.1, from coordinate 9,643 downwards.
GCAAGTAGTTCTACTATGTGTTAGTTATAACTGTCTATAATTCCATCATCGTTATTGTCATAGAAACAATCAGGATTAAGATCATTCCAACACCATTGCCACCTAGTCTTTCCGCCATAATTTGAAGGATTAGATGCATCTGGTTTCCCTGAGAGATAAACCAACATGTCATAGCTCATACCAATCCATATTTTGTTTTCAGCCAAACTATTACAATCTTCCTCCGTCCAAGCAGGGTTTGTTTTACAGATTTGCCCTGCTTTAGAGCTATCCCAAGCTTTTTGTGCTTCTGGTGTTCTAGTAGGAATTGTTGATAATGTGGTGTTTAAAGAATTAACTGGGGAATTAACTGATGCTCTAGAAATTGCACTACCAATTAAACCCAAAACAACAAAAATTATTACTACCCAAGCACCAAAACCTTTTGGTTTCCACCAAGGAACCTTCCCTGTTTCAGACCTGACTGATTTTCGGTAAGTTTCTTCTTCTTTAATTCTTTCTTTTTCGTCGTTGGTTAATGTCATGTTGATACTGGTAATGTAGCAAAAAAATACAAAACTTTCCACATATGGAATGGTGTTATATGGCAAGTCCTTTGATAATCAACCTATTATGGCCGGTTATTCAAAAGACAATCCTTTTCACAGAGAACGACAACTTTTAGGGTCTACTATTAAGGAATTAAGAGAAAAACAAAAACTTACTCAAGAAGATTTGGCTGATAAAGCTCATATCAATGTCTCCTATTTGGCTAAGATTGAAAATGGTTATGTAAATACCACTGTCAGATATTTGATTAAATTATCGAGAGGTTTGGGAATAAAAGTAAAAGATTTGTTCGAATTTTAAAATGTCCGAGAACAATAACCAACCTTTTGGTAAAATAGGCATTTTTGATTTAAAAAAAGGTTTCAAAGGAACAGGGTCACCAGCATATCCAAAAGAAAGATTAGTTGCCTTTTTGAATGTTAATTCTGATAACCAAGATGAGATAAAAAAGTTTGGTGAAGATTATAAATTTGTCTTTTTACCAATTGGAAGTACTTATAAAGCTGATTTTGATAAATACAGGGACCCTATAAAAGAAATTGCTGATTATTACTCAAGAAACAAAGATCTAAAGGAAGGACATATAACTCTGATAAATGAACAATTGTCAAAAATTAAGTATGAATTTGTTGCCACAACAAAAGATGAAATTTTAGAAACGAATAATTTGCTAAATCCTAACCCTGAATCTTTCGAAGTTGAAAAAAAACTAACCAAAAATAGATATTTTGCATTTGTTAGTCACCACTCAGACTTTTATCTCTCAATTTGGGAAGATTTAGCAAAAGTAATAGTTAGAGAGCAAGAGTTTGGAAGATGTGCAAATTGTGGTTCGTATTTTGTAACAGATCCAAAAGGACACGATCGAAAGTATTGTTCCCCTGAATGTCAAGAACGCTATAAAAAAATAAGAAAATACCGTCTGAAAAAGATAAAATAATTCTCCCCCATTTTTTCCCTACTCACTGTTTTTTGCTAAAGCTATTATGCTCGTATGACAGTCGAGGAAGCAAGGAAATTATTACCAAAGGAATATGATAACTACTCTGATGAACAGATAAAAGCCTTTATTGAAAAGATAAAAAGACTGTCTGATTTTTTAGTTGACAAAATCAATAAAAAAATCAATGATGATGGTACCAACTTATTATCTTTTATGGTACATAAGGAGAAATAGTTATGTCTAGAGCTGTTATATTAGCAAGGGTTTCAGACCCAAAACAAAAAATTAAAGGTGATTCGTTGGAGGATCAGCAAATAAAATGCAATAGATTCATCGACTCGCAAGGGTGGATCAAAGATAGAGAGTTTACTTTAATTGAAAGTGGACGAAAAGGAGAAAGAAAATACTTCTGGGAAATCTTTGATTATTGCAAATCAAAATCAAAAACTGCCCAAAAAATTGATTATTTACTAGTGTTAAATATAGGAAGATTTACTAGAGGGGGCGGTGAAGTGTATCTTGGTCTAAAAAGACAATTTGAGGAAATTGGTGTCACTATTAAAGATATTTATCAAACTGTTGGAGAAAAGGTTAATACATTAGAAGACTATGGCCAAAAATATGATTGGAGTATTTATTCCCCATCGGAACCAGCAGAAGTATATGAGGCTAATCAAAGAAGAGATTATGTAAGAGCGCAATTGACACAAATGATAAGTGGGTGCATTAGAAATATAAGAAAGGGTTATTGGAATGGACCAGCAATCCACGGATTAGCAACCAAAAAAGTGGAGACAAAAGACGATGGACAAAGATCTATCTTGGTGGAAAACCAAAAAGAATCTATTTTTATTAAAAAGATATTTGAAATGAGATCAAAAGGATTTTCTGATAATAAAATTATGGAGACCGTTAATTCCATGGGTTTTAAAACTAGAATTGTTACAAGAAGAGATAAAAGAACAATGGTAAAAATTGGGACTAAAGGTGGAGTAAAATTAACAGTTAAAAAAATCCAAGAATATGTTGTTAATCCTATTTATTGCGGAATTATATGTGTTAAATGGACAGACAATAAACCTGTTAAAGCTGCTATGTTTGATGGTTTTATTGATATTGATACTTTTAATTCAGCAAACCGAGGAAAGGTTTGGATAGATAAATTAGCAAACGGAGAATATGAAATTAAGAAGAACATAAAATGGTCCAATATAAACCAACCTGACAAAAGAACAAGAAATAACCCACTTTACCCATACAAAAATTTGTTGCTGTGTCCCATTTGTAAGAAACCATTAAAGGCTAGCGCTTCAAAAGGTAGGTCTGGAGAAAAATTCCCTACTTATTTTTGTGATAGAGAACATTCTCGATGGCACCAAAAAAGAGAAAACGTTCATAATGAATTTGATAATTATTTAAATAAAATAAAATTTACAGATAATTTCAAACCAATGCTCCATGCGGCATTGGTTGAATCATGGAACGAAAGAAAAACTGATATTTTGAATGAATCTGAACTAATAAATAAGAATGTTGAAGAATTAAGAATAAAACAAAAAAATACATTAGATTTGATTAAAAGTTCGACTGTAGACGTGATTAGGAAAGCATTAGAAAAAGAATACATTGAATACGAAGATGAAATTAGCTCCCTAGAGGACCATAAAAAAGGAAAAAAATGTCAAGAAGATGTGGATATTAGAACTCTTTTGAAATATGCTGACTATTTAATGGAACACCAAAAGGAATTGCTGATAGATAGGGATTATATTGTAAATCAAACATACATTTCTGGTCTAATCTTCGACGAGCTTCCAACATATGAAAATGTAATCAATGGAACCGCAAAATTAAACGAATACTTCCAATTAAAACAATATGAAACTCTACAAAAATTCGACTTGGTCCACCTTTTATCTTAATTCCTATGGTTGACTGGTATAAAAATAAAATTTATTCGAAATCTTTAAAAAAAATTATTTTTGAATATAAATTATAATGGAAATAAATAAATTATTAAAATTTTTAGCTTGTCCAATCTGTCATTCTGATCTTAAATTAGTTAACTCTAAAAAAATTTATTGTTCTAATTGTTCAGAAACTTATCAAATAATTAACGGAATTCCAATTCTAATAAATAAAAAAAATCTCGATACTCAAGAAAAAAAACAAACTATTTGGTTTGACAAACATTATTCCCATTTTCAAAATAAATATCACCTCGAGAATTGGAGGATAAGTATGCTTAATCGAATTTTTAAGCAAGATTTTTCTTCAAAAATTAAAAATTATTTAGACATTGGTTGTGGTGCCACTGGTTATACAGTCATCGAAGCCGCTAAACAAAATAATTGGCTTAGTTTTGGTGTTGATATTTCATTAGAAGCCATGATTAAAGCTAAACATTTTTCCAAAAATCAAAAAGTCGAAGATAAAACAGCTTTTATAGTTGCCTCAGCTCAAAACTTACCTTTTAAAAAAAATATTTTTGATTATATTTCTTTAATTTCAGTTCTAGAACATCTAGAAAATGATTATTCAACTGTTAATGAAATTAAAAATATTCTCAAAAAAAATAAATTTCTCTACATTTGTGTTCCTAATACTTATAAAAAAATATTACCTATTATTTGGCCATTTTATTATTATAATGATTTAAAAATTGGTCACAAAAGACATTATTCTATTAAAAATCTAAATAAATTATTAAAATCATTTATCCTTACCAAGGAATTTTACAATGGTCATTTGATTAAATTTGTACAACTATTTTTAGATAAAACAAAAATTATTAGTAATGAATTGTGGTGGAAAATAGAAAAACAAGATATTAATAATAATCAATCCGGTGTTCAATTAAATGCTGTTTATCAAAAAAAATGAAAATTTTACGTTATCTAAAAAACCTAATTGAAACTAATTTTTTTCTTTCTTCAATTTTCGATAAAATTGCCTCGACTTCAACTTATCAAAAAATAATCAAAAACAATCTAAAAAAAATAACTGCCGATCTTAAAAAAAATAAAAATTACAACATTATTATCGAAACCACCAATTTTTGTAATGCCAAATGTATTATGTGTCCTCATATCGATATGAAACGTCCCCAAAAAATAATGGACGATACCACTTTCAATCAAATAATTTCCAAAATTAAAAAAGAAAACATAAATCCAAAAGTTTTTATTTTAAATGGTTTTGGAGAACCATTAATTGATACCAAATTAATTAATCGTCTAAAAATTATAAAAACCAATTTTCCCAATTCAAAAACAAAATTTTATTCGAATCTAAATTTAGCCAATTCCAAAATAATCAAAGCTTTAATTAAGTCTGGTCTCGACGAAATTAATATTAGTCTTAATGGTTACAACCGTCAAAATTATGAAAAAGTTATGAAAATTAACTATCAAAAAACCATTAAAAATTTAAAGGAATTAATTAAAGCTAAAAAAACCAACAATTCTCAACTAAAAATCAGAATTTCTATGACTTTGGTTAAAAACAATGAAAATTCAGCTACCAAATTTATTAAAAAATGGAGTCCATTAGTCGATTCTGTTAGTGTCAACAAAGTTCACAACTATAACAATGGAGTTAAAAATACTAACAATAAATTCAAAATTAATTTCAAAAAAACCGCTTTTCCTTGCCGCTATATTTGGGACACTATTACTATTGATGTTAATGGCGAAATTGTTTTATGCTGTCTAGATTACGAATCTCAGTACAATTTTGGTAATGTTAATTCTCAATCAATTTTAAAATCTTTTTATTCGCCCAAGTTTGAATTAATCAGAAAAAACCATCTCCGATTTCAATCTAAAAATATTAAAATTTGTCAACATTGCTACACCCCTTATAAAAATGGGATTGAATGGTTAGTCAAAAATTTATATTAAAATGAATCTCAATTTTACTTATCCAATTTTTCATCCCTTAGACTATTGCCTTAAACAACAATTAAAAAACTGCCAGACTGTTCTCGATCTTGGTTGTGGTCCATCATCACCATTAAAAAATATTCGAAACATTAAATATAGTGTTGGAGTAGAACTGTTTACACCATATCTCAAATTATCAAAATCTCAAAAAATTCACACCAAATATTTACAAAAAAATATTCTCAAACTAGACTTTCCTAAAAATAGTTTCGATGCTGTTATTTTAATTGAAGTCTTAGAACATCTTTCCAAACAGGATGGTCAAAAAGTTTTAAAATTAGCCAACAAATGGGCAAAAAATAAAGTAATTATTAGCACTCCTAATCTTTATTTTCCTATGGATCAGGTTGATAACAATCCCCATCAAAAACATCTTTCTGGCTGGTCAATTCCAGAATTAAAAAAACTTGGTTTTAAAGTTAATGGTGTCAGTGGATTAAAATTTTTTTACAAATCAGAAAATAGTGTCAATCATATGATTAATACTAAAAATTATCAAAATATTCGTTTTAAACCTCAACCCCTTTTTTATTTTATTAATGCTTTTTTTCAAATTCCAAACTATTATTTTCCAAAATTTACCTTTGGACTTTTTGCTGTTAAATCAAAACTATGAAACCTCTAGTTTCTATTATTATTGTTAATTACAACGGTTACTATCTTTTAAAAGATTGTCTTGATTCCATTTTAAAAAATTCCTACGATAATTACGAAATCATAATTGCCGATAATGGCTCTACCGACGACAGTCCTCAAAAAATAGAAATTGATTTTAAAAATAACCTTAATAAAATTAAGATCTTAAACCTTAAAAAAAATCTTGGTCCATCTCTGGCCAGAAATCAAGCATTCAAACAATCAGTAGGGGACATAATTGCTTTTTTAGATAACGATACCAAGGTCGACAAAAATTGGATTATACAATCTCTAAAGCTATTTAAAACTAATTCTAAAATTGGTGCTATTCAGTGTAAACTTTTACTTCTGGATCAACCCACCAAAATTGATTATGCTGGAGAATTTTTAGGTAGCCTTGGATTTTTAAAATCAGTAGCCAACTATCAAGAAACAGATAAAGGCCAGTACAATAATAATTTTTCAATTCTAGCTGCCAAATCTGCCGGCATGTTTATTAGACGAGAAGCTTTTATAAAAGCCGGAAAATTTGATTCAGATTATTTTATTTTTATGGAAGAAACAGATTTGGGTTGGCGAACATTATTGGTTGGATACCAAAATTATTTTTGCTTCAATTCCATTGTTTATCATAAATTTTCTTCCACCAAAGATATTGTCGATCCTGATTTTAATAATTATTTGGTTCGTTTTCATGGTACCAAAAATTATATTCAAACTCTTATAAAAAATTTATCTTCAAAATATTTAATTAAAATTCTTCCAATTCATTTATTTTTATGGTTTTCCCTTGCCACTTTTCTCCTAATAACTGGCAAAATTAAATCAGCCAAAAATATTTACAAAGGAATATTTTGGAATTTAATTCATCTTAAACAAACCCTTAAAAAAAGAAAAACAATTCAAAAACGTCGCCAAATTTCTGATCAAGAAATTTTTATTAATCAACACTTAATGATTAAAACTAATTTAAATTACTATCTTAAAAAATTCTTTTCATCTCAAAAAACAATAATTACTCCAGAAAATAGTTAATTCTTTTCAGCCACACTATAAATCCAAAATCCAAAAATATTTTGTCGACTTTCTATATAAAGACTAATTTTTGACAACATTTTAAACAAATATTTTCCAATTACCGGCAAACCAGTTATTCCTCTTCCAAACAATTCAACTCCTGGCATTATTCCACTTCTTAAAACTTTTAATTTTGATTTTTTTAATAATTTATTAAGTGATTTTTGACTATAAGATCTTTCATATCCCAAATCCCAACGACCAATTATCTTAGATATAAATCTTGTAAAAGTGTGAGTTGAATACTGATTTGGCACACTAATAAACATTTTTCCTCCAACCTTAAGAACTCTTTTAAATTCATCTAAAATAATTTCTGGCTTATGAAAATGTTCCAAAACTCCAAAACTAAAAATAAAATCAAAATGATTGTCTTCTATTTTTAAATTACGAATATCTCCTTGTACAAAATCAACATTTTTAATGTTGTTTTTTTTGGCATAATTATTAGCTGTTAATATTGCACCTGGAGCAATATCAATTCCAACAACCGAAAATCCTTGTTCTGCTATCCAAAAAACCCATTGACCAATACCACAACCAGCTTCCATTATTTTGGCATTTTTTTTTAACAAACTTAATTCTTTATTAATAAAAGGTAGGTGAGTAGCCAAATACAACCAATCCTCAATTTCTTTTCCATCATTTTCTCTAAGATTTTTTAATAATTTATCCAAATCAGGACAATCATTAAATTTATTCCAAATCTTTTTTAGTTCGTTTGCTGATGTTTCTTTATTTACCATTTGTTGTTCCAACCTTAAGCTGGTTTAAAAGATTTCTAGCATCAGTAAAAGATGGATAAGCTTTTAATATTTGTTCCAAAATTGGTATTGCCTGATCTTTCATCCCAGCATTGGCATAAACCACAGCACTAATATAATAAACCTGAACATCATTTGGTCTGGCTTGTTGTAATTTTTGAACATGGTCCAAAGCCAAATCAATTCTTCTTTCATTTAAATCAATTTGAATTAAACTAATTAAACTTTGATACAAAGCATTATTAGAATAATTTAAAGCTAAATTATAACTATCCCTGGCCAAATCAAATCTACCAATTTTATAAAAAATATTAGCTCGATTGTGATAAGCATCAGCATAGTTTGGCTTAACTACTGTCGATTGAGTAAAACCTTTAATCGAATTTAAATATTGTTTTAATTTTCCTTCATCTGTATTTTCCAATTGAACCAATTTATCATAATCATCACCAATATTATTCCAAGCATTATGACTGTTTGGCGATACCTGAACTGTTCTTACCCACAATTTATGATTAGTTTGCCAATCATCATTTCTTAAATAAACTCTAACTCCATAAAAACCAACCAACAATATCATTAATCCAAAAAACAATAGTTCCCATTTTTTACCCAACCTTAAACAAAACAAAACTAAAAACAAACAAAATCCTAAACTTCCAAGAAAAATGTATCTTTCAGCTATTAACCAACTAACTTTAATCGGAATCATTGATGGAGCTGCTGCCAAAAATATAAAAGTCAAAGCAAAAAATATTTTTTTATCTTTAAAAAAGAAATAAATTACCATCGATAAATACAACAAAAAAACCATCCAATTTAACCAAGTTGGAATGATATACATCGTATGATACAAAGTTAGATCAAATGGAAATAACATTAATTGTAAATACTTAGTTACCGACAAAGGATATTGAAACAATGGATTATAAAACAAACTATCTCCCGATCCATTATAACCACCATTAACAGCATTAATTCTAGTAATAATCACTGGCCAACCCACAATTAAAACAAATCCAAAGACTCCCAATATTATTAAAAATATTTTCCAAAAATTAATTTTTAATCCAAACCTTTCCTTTCCAAAACAAATCAAATATAAAACTCCCAACAAAACTACTGAAAAACCTCTAAATTTATCTGTTAAAAACAAAAAAAACAAAGCTAAACTTAAATAAAATAAATATTTTTTATTTTTAGAATTTAAAAACAAAATAAAATAAATCAACGACAATAAAATAAACAAACTAGTAAACAAATAAGGTATTCCCGATATCCAACTAACTGCCTCTACATGAACCGGCAAAACTGCAAATAAAATCAATGTTAATGTAGCTATTTTTTTATCAAAAATTATTGTTAAAAGGACAAAACCTGCCACACATACCAACATATAAACAATCAAACTAACCAAATGAAAAGGTAAAGGACTGTCAATTCCACAAACAATAGCAATTAAAGTTTTACAAATAGTGGTTAATAAACCACTTTTAATACTAACTCCCAAATTTAAAATATCAGGATTTTGAGGAATCGTAGCATAATCATCAGACACAAAAGCTCCATTAAGCGAATTCCAATATAAAGCTAAAACACCTATCAATAAAATCAATAAAAATTTCCAATTCTCTTTTAAAATTTGGCAAAAACCTAAAAATTTAAACACTTTTTTTTCTTCTTTTTTTTCAACCACCAAAGTTTCTTTCCTTAATTTTTTAAGCTTTTTC
>CAYUUU010000003.1:0-25975 GCA_964448065.1 uncultured Gammaproteobacteria bacterium | reverse complement strand
TAGAGCACCGATCTTATAAGTCGGGGGTCCATGGTTCGAATCCATGCATACCCACAAATAAACAATATTTCCCCCGTCTTAGCCTGTCCGCCCACTGGCGGATCAAAGAAGGGGGTTAGGGGGGGGAAGATTAAAATTTCCAACAAAAAAGCCGTCAAATCAATGACGACCCCTTTGTTTCAAAAAGTAGGATTCGCTTTTTTTGAAAGCGAAGCAACGTTTTCCGATTTATCGGAATTACGTTGTTGCGGGGCTAGGAGTTGAACCTAGCCTGCGAGATTATGAGCCTCACGTGCAGCCGTACACTACCCCGCATGTTTGTTCGATATTCTAACACGACAATTTTACCTAGTAAACAAGTTAATCCATTCTCTGATTTTAGGAATATCTTTATTTTTTTCTGTTTCTGAATTTAAATTTAAATTTTCGATTTTATTTATATTCAGCCAGCTATCATTTGCTTTTCCCAAAGCCAAATCTTGTCTAATTTTTTCTTCCAAATTAGCACTATTACTGGCATATTCAATTTGTTTCACAATTTCTTCATTTCGAATTTTCATTTCCCCAATTTCTGCTTCCATTTTTATGTTTTGTTGAGTTGCTTCGTTTAATGTGTGCCATTGTCTAGTCATATTAACCATTCCAGTTGCCGTCATCAGTATTAATATTATTAGCCAAAATGATTTTTTCCCCATAAGTATTGCTAATTGACCGAATTGATGTTATTATAAGCCATAATTATTCGGTATTAAATAAAATGTCAGATTTATCAATTGAAAACGCATTAGGTCTTTTTACCTCAGCGCTTGCCAGAAATGGTAAGTCTACAAATACTATTGTAGCCTACAAAGGCGATTTAAACCAAATCATTGCTTTTCTAAACAAAAAATTTCAAGTTAATTCTATTGAAGCTGTCACTTCCGATCATATCGAAGCTTTCAAAAAAGATTTGGATGCCAACGAATACACCGCCAAATCAATTTCTCGTAAATTAAATTCTATTAAAAACTTCTTTTCCTTCTTAAAAAATGAAGGTGTTATTACTATTGATCCTTCCCTCGAAGTCAAACATCCAAAATATGAAAACGATATTCCCAAGATTTTAAAACCAATCGAATATCGTTCTCTTCGAGATGCTTGTCGTAATGACAGTCGTACCACTGCTATTGTTGAGCTCATGCTCCAAGCTGGTCTTCGTATCAAAGAAATCGAAAATCTTAAATTAGATAATGTCAAAGACAATGAAGTTGTCATTGAAAGTTACGAAAGTCATCCAACTCGTTCTATTCCATTAAACAATTCTGCCAAATTAGCCATCAAACGTTATCTCGAAGATGGTCGTTATCCAACCAGAGTTAAAAATGTTTTTGTTACCAAAACTGGTCACACTCTTTTAGCTCGAAACATCCGCAGTCTTTTAAATCGTTATTTTGAAAAATCAGACATCAAAGGTTTAAAAGTCAACGATTTACGTAATACTTTCATTGTTTTCCAATTAAAATCAGGCGTTCCCATCGATGTTGTTTCTCAAATTGTTGGTCATAAACGTATTTCTACCACCGAAAAATATCTCGAACTAATTGACACCAAAGAAGAATCCCGCGGAATTAAATTGAAAGAATTATAATCGCCCTTCTTTAAGGGAGATGTTGAACGAAGTGAAACAGAAGGTTTAAAACAAAAATTATTTCGACGATCTACGATCTATCATCTACGATCTAGTTTCCCCATTGCCACTTCACCAATTGTCTAGCAATTTCTCCTGGCATATTAAAGATAAAATCTGGTCTATAAATAAAGTTTACCGCCGGAGTAGTGTTGTTAGTTCTTTTGTTAACAAAAGTTCTGCTAATCTTCATATTTTGACTAGTTTTAATTGTTCCCTTAATTGATAACGCTGTTGCATTACTTCCTCCAATATCCATATTGTTCGACACAAATATTCCTTCCAAATTAGTTACAGTTGGATCAACTGTAATATTTCCACTAGCCAGCACCATCAAAAATGATCCCACCGGTACACTATTATTAGCTGTTACATTCAAATTTCCGTTGATAAAATAAACTCCTGTTGTTCCAATATCGCTTATATTTTTATCTCCATTCAAGGTAGTGCCAATTCCTTTTTCCCAAAAATATTGATTCAGAAAATAGTTATAATCACTTTTAACATTAGAAACCAAAGGTTTAGTAACCGACCAATTATTTGGATTTCCTTTTTTAGCGTCACTATTTCCAGTATTATTAATAACCTTACTGGCAATTATTCCATTAATACCGTTTGTTCCATTAATACTCATAGCGCAATTAGCGGTAGTACAAGTTATTGGCACTCTGTTTGTTAACACATTATTAGCCATCAATCCGCCACCCACAGCCTGATACCAACCGTCCTGGTCAACTACTCCTGAAAAATCAACTCTCAAAGTAGGGGAGCTTGAATATGGATTTATTACACTATTGTTTAAAGTAAAAGCCACGCTTCCAGGACAAGAGCTAGTTCCTGACGAAACATCGGTTGTTTTTACTCCACTACCCAATATTTGCATAGCTATATCGCTATTAAAAATAGCAGTGTAAGTTTTTCCCCAAGTTAAATTTCCATTATATTCACTTTCCGACACCCTGCTCATATTCATAGTTGGCGAATCATTGTAGTCCAAAGTTGTAAAATTAGTTGCTCTAGCCACATTTACATAATCTCCACCCACATTGCAGTTTCCACTAGCTCCACCGTCATACAATCTTCCACTCACCGGCACATTACAACTCCAAACTTTTAAACTTCTTCCAGTTGTTATCCATCCAGTATTATTAGTTCCATCAGAAATATAAACCTGAAAATCAACTGCCCCAGTTGTATTTTCTCCAGCCGCAAAAGTATGACTAAAATTTGCCACTCCGTTAGCCAAACCAGTTCTCGTAAAATTAATTCCATTCCATCTTAATTGAATATCACTAATAGTTCCTGCCCCATTTGGATCATTAGCATTAACTGTTAAATTAACCGTTCTTACCCCATTAAATTCATTTTGACAAATTTGATTTACATTTCCACTTTCGGCGACGACAGTCGTGCCACTATTGTTTTTAACTGTGATTGAACTAAAAGTTGGAGGGACATTTCTAGTTGCCGAACAGTTAGCTGTGCTTCCATTTGCTCCACCACAAGTTCCTTCAGTTCCACTACAAGTCCAACCATAAGTGGTTGCTCCAACAGTTACTGCCGAAGCTGTTCCAGATGTACATAAATTAGTTGGAGTTGTTGTAAAAGTTCCACCATTATCACTTCCACAAGCACCACTAGTTCCAGTTACTACCGGTTTAGTTCCATCACACATATCACAACGATTAATACTTAATCCTTGTGTTCCTACACAATAATCTCCTGAATTACGACAATCAGTCCCCATCGATCCATAACAAGTTTGGCCACAGTTGCCAACAAAAGTATTATGATCACAGGTTTGCAAAAATCTCGAATCACCAGCACAATTTGGTACACAATTTGGAGTACAAGGACTGCTTCTAATTCTATCTCCATCTATTCGCCATCCATTTCCACCAGGACAATGACCATCAGGATACACATCTTTTGAAGTAACAAAACCATCATTTATTGCCGCTTCTGGGTATCCAGCTGCATCACAACAATATTTATTAATTCCACCAATTTTGCAATTACACTTTCCAGCATATAAAGCAGTAGTATTTCCATTTGGGTTATATTTATCTCCCATTGAACAATCAACATTTGTTGTCCACACAGGGTTACAAACATAACCATTCAGGGCACTACTTTTATTTTCACAAACAACTTTATTGTTTGTCCAAAATCCGTAACTATCAGTGCAACAATCATTTCTGGTCGAGCCACAAAAATTAGTTCCACAATTGCTACTATTATTATCTCCTTTATAGCAAGTATCATTAGCCCCTTCACAATTCACTCCGCAGGATATATTTTGATAACATTTGGTAATACAACAACTTTGTAATGTTGAATTACTATTTTTATTTGAAGAATAACAATGTTCAGGGGCAGATTCCAAAACACACGTCATAGTCTTACCACTTGAATAGCAACTCGCGGCCTGAATTTTAACAATTCCAATTGTCAACCAAACAATTAATCCAACTATTAATTTTAGAATAATTTTATTTTTCATTTACTTAACAATTTATCAATTAATTCATTTCTTAATTTTATTTCATTTTCCCAATCCGTTTCATTTTCATTGTTTATTTTTGGGGCAACATTAATAGTTATATTAACTTTTTCATTCTTTTTAATTTCAGCTAAAACTTGTTCTTTTTTAACCATTCTTGTTCCACACTTAGGTGTGTTTTTGTTAAACATTATTACATAAGTATAAATTTTATCGTTTACTTTGCTTTCTATCAAAATTGATTTTTCCATTTTATTGCTTATAAAATTAAACACGTTTGCAATACTACAATTTCCATCAACTGGTGAATAAAATTTTGTTTCTTCAACCGTCATAAACAACAATTTTTGAATATTAACATCCTTAGTTTCAATCTTTTTACAATATTTTTCTTCCAAAATCAGGCAACTTCCAGGTTTAATCTCAAAAATTTTATGCAACCATACTTTATCCACCACCAAAAATCCACCAATTATAATCAAAAATATCACTATTCCAAATAAAACCAACCTTTTCATAAAAACAGTTTACCTGTTTTTACTCAAAAAGTGTATATATCACTTATTAACTCGAGATTAGAATAATTTTTATAAATAAAATCTAATGTCCCTCCTTTAGGTCAAAGGAGGGAATAAGGGTGGATTTTGAATAAAGGATTTAAACCAAAACCCAATTCTTAATTATTTTTAGAATTTAGAATTTAGACTTTTGGATTTATTGTTTAGTTTCCTGTTTCATTATTCGAAGCTACAAACACTGGTACACCTTCATATTTCAAAATATTATCAAAAGATTGTGTTTTAACCTCTTCAACAGTTTTTACTAATCCGGGAAAGCAACCTTCTAGTATTGGTTCATTTGTTTTTCCCAACACATCGCCCATTACTACATCAATTATTCCCACGTTTGAATTTTCAAAATTTGCATTAATGGTTATAAATTCCATTTCCTTACCTTTAATATATTCACTACTCTTATTACATAATTCACTATTATTAATTTCCTGACCAGTAGATATCGAAGATCCCTGATACATAATTGTTTTTCCTGGCAAAACATTACTAATATCAATTGTTTCGCTTCCAAAAGAAATTTGGACACAATATGGACCATCAACTATCATTCCTTCCGAATTTATAGCCAAATTAACATTTTCTAATGTTGTTAGATCGGAAATATCAGCTGCCAGCGGCATTAAATATCCATCCTTAGCTGTTGGTAATTGTTCATTTAATATTTTTTCCACTTCAGATGCAATTAAAACAATTCCCCCAACTTCGGTTACCTCTCCATTTTCATCTGTTTGGGTAACTTCTTTTTTATATTCTCCAATATATTCTCCATCTCTTTCATAAGTCACTCTTTTAAGGCCATTAATTTCTTTAATAACCTTAGTAGCTCCCTCAATATCTGGGGCTAATTCCATTTTTTCTTGTAAATCTTTTTCTTCTTGTTGTTCCACTGTTAGTGTTGTTTCAGTAGGTGCTGGAGTAGTTTCAGTTGTTCCAGCTGGATCTACTTTAACTGTAGTTTCGGTTGGAGTCACAGTTACACTTGGTTCAGTTTCACTAGATTCAACAGTAGTTTCTGTTTGAATAGTAGTTGCTTGTTGTCCATATTCACATCCAGTAGCTGCCACTCCAGCTCCAGTAGCAATAGTAAATGCTGCCACTCCAGCAGCAATTTTTCTTTTCAAAGCAGTTCCAAATTTTTCACTTGGCTTTGGATTAGATTCTGATTTAGTCGTATCTTTAACCGAATCAACTATATTTTTAATTTCTCTATCTGTAAATTCTTGTGGTGCCCCTTCTGTCATTTTATTTGTCTTTAATTTTTAATAAAAAAGGGAATTCTTAATTATTAATTTTTAATTATTAATTAAATAAATACCCTATAATCTAAAAACAATTATATTATATTATCAAACAATGTCAACAACTTAGGTAAAAACAGTCAATCTTAAATTAATCTTAACAAACCCATAATATAGTACACACCCAATACACATCACTTTTCCCCATTTCCAACCCAAAATCTGAAATTTTTATTACTAAAATTTGTGTATAAGCCCTCCATTTTTCAAGGGAGGGTGCCCGCAGGGCGGGTGGGTTTTGAGTTAAAAAATCAAGTCTCCCTTTTTTAAGGGAGATGTCCCGCTCCGCGGGGCAGAGGGTTTAATTAAAATTACTTTAAAAACTTTCCACTTTACAAACCTTTGACTTAAATGTAAGTTTCGTCTTTTCTTCGGTTTTACTCATTGACAAGCCTATTTAATCGAGTATTATTTTTGTATGAATAATAACCATTTGGCAATCTTTAAAGGCAAAGAAATTAGAAGAATAATTTATTTGAATGAATGGTGGTTTTCAGTAGTAGATATATGTAGTGCTTTAACTGAAAGTTTGGATGGTGGTGCTTATTGGCGAAAACTAAAACAAAGAATGATTAAAGAAAGTAATCAAGTCGTGACATTTTGTCACGGGTTGAAATTAGAAGCACCTGATGGAAAAATGCGTGAAACCGATTGTGCCAATACCGAAGGGATATTTAGAATTATCCAATCCATTCCATCTCCAAAAGCCGAACCTTTCAAACTTTGGTTAGCTAAAGTCGGTTATGAAAGAGTCCAAGAAATAGAAGATCCAGAATTAGCCACCAAAAGAACCAGAGCTTTATATAAAGCCAAAGGTTATCCTGAGGGTTGGATTGAAAAACGAATGCGAGGCATTATTATTCGTGAAGAACTAACCGATGAATGGCAACAACGAGGTGCCATACAGCAAAAAGATTATGAAATTTTGACTGCCGAAATTTCTAAGGCTACTTTTGGAATCACTCCAACCGAATACAAAAAACTCAAAGGTCTTAAACAACAAAATCTTCGAGATCATATGGATGATTTTGAATTAATTTTTACCATGTTAGGCGAAAGATCTACTACTGAAATTCACCGCCAAGAAAATTCTATTGGGGTGCCAAAACTTAAACAAGATGCTAATAGAGGTGGTCGAGTTGCTGGCAATGCTAGAAAGGATTTAGAAAATGAACTCGGTAAATCTTTAGTTTCCAAAAAAAATTATCTCTCAAACAAAAAATCTATAAAATCTTAATTTTTATACCACTAATCCTTCTTTAAATCTTTTATCTTCAGCCAAATATTCTCTCAATGAGTTTTCTTCATCTTGGCTCATTTCCTTAATCAATATTCTTACATTAAATTCATCATTCTTATTTTTTTGATCTATATGAATAATATTTTTATTCATCTCACTTATTTTTTGAACAATATCAACCAAAATTCCTGGTTGATCTAGTCCTTTTATTCTAATAGTTGTCAAGTTTAAATGTTCTTTATCAATTCCTGCTAATTCTAGTTCTTTTTTAATTAATTCATCTTTGATTGATCCATTTCCCATCATAAAATAAAGTTCATTAATATCCTGACATCCAAGTTTATAAAGAATAGGGTTAATAGAATCTCCAATATCAGTCAAAACCAATAAACCTCTTGGAATTAAAATAGTTTCCAAATTTTCTTTTCCTTTTTCTGTTAATTTATCTCTTTTTTCCAAAATTCTTTGTTCTGCAATTATTTTTCTAGTTTGGGGTAGGGCATAGTCTTCAATTCCTTCCTCAGGAGCTCTTCTACTTTCTCCAATATTCACTCTAATTGTACTAGCATTTGGAATAACCACCGTTAAAGGTTTATTAATACCATCTACATTAATTGACTTTGCCTCAGCTAGTACTCTGGGATTAATTGCTGCTGCAAAATCAACTCCAGTAGCATTTTTAGGTAAAAATCTAACACTTCCACTAGGAGTAAAAACTAGTTTTAAAACATAATCTTTTAAGTCTTTATTATTATTAATTAAACTAACCACTCCAAAATTATTAAATTCTTCCATTTCTTGAGTCATTAAAGCAATTTCTACCGGTCCTTGTGGAAAATTAATTGTTGTTTGTAAAGCTTCATAACCATTAACTCGCTTATTAGCCCCAATAAATTCATCAAATCTATCATAATCAACCATTTCTCCAAAATCAGTATGTATTTCATGTAAAACTCGATAACAATCATGAATTGAATTTAATTTAACTCTGAAGCTAATTACATCATTAATATCTTTAAAACTGTCTGGATTTCCTTTTCCTTTTAAGGCCATTTTTTCTTGTTTTTCTTTTAAAACCCAACAGCCACTTTTTCTAGTTTCTATTTCACCTCGAATTTCATTATCAGCCAATATTTGTTCAATCCTACTTTTAAGATAACAAGAAAAATTACAGCTTAATCTATCATCATTTTCCAAATCATTGGTTATTTTTTCCCAGTTTTCTGGATCCAAATACTTAAAACACAAATCTTCTATTTCTGTTTTAACATTCCACATTCCCAAAGATTCGGCTAATCTTGTATAAACATCCAAAGTTTCTTTCGATTTTTCTATTTGTTTTTCTGGCTTCATAAACTTCAAAGTTCTCATATTATGAAGTCGATCTGCCAATTTAATAATGGCTACTCCAGGGTTAATGTAAGTTTTATCTAAAACTTTTTCTAAGGTTTCTTTATCAGTACTGGTTTCTAATTTTGTCACTCCAGATACTAAATCAGATACTTCTTTTCCAAATTCCAGATTAATTTGACCAATAGATATTTCTGTATCTTCAACTGTATCGTGTAATAATGCTGCCATTAAATAACTTTCATTAGATACACCCCATTCTTCTTTTAAGATATTAAAAACTTCAACGCAATGTGTAAAATACGGTTCACCAGATTTTCTTAATTGACCTTCATGTGCTTTCTTCGCCAAATTATAAGCCAAACCCAATCTGTCAGACTTTAATTTAAAATCCTCACTATTTCCAATCAATTTAATTGATTCAGAATTCATTTGTTGGAATTTTATACCTATATTTAGAAATAATCAACAACTAACAAATTGACTTTTTAAGAAATTGTTATAAGATACATTTACAATTATTTTCTTAAAAAATATGAATTTAGAAAAAATAACAACAGATTCTTCGATTAATTCTCCCCATAGTGAATTATCCAATGGTGTTCATCTGATCAAAGATTCAGAAGGAGGAAATGGTTTTATTTCAAAAAGAGGTAATGTTTCTGAATGGATTCCTGTAGCTGAAGGACATGATTTTAAAGAAGCCGAAAAAATCGTAAAATCTTATCACAGTTTAAGAACAAAACCACACGAACAAACTGATACTCGCTATTTTGATTTAATCTGTAGAAAAACTCAGGAATTATCTCAACCAAAAGAAACAATCTAAAAACTAAATATAGCTATGTTTTTTATTAAAATTGGTTGATAATAAAGAATAGTCGTTTAGTTGTAATAATAATTGAATGAATTCAACCATAAATATCCTAAAGAATTTAATAAAGATTCCTTCTTATTTTGATGGAAATAATAATGAAGAAAAAATCAAAAATTATATAAAAAATATTTTTGTAAACAGTAATTACGTTGTTGAAGAACAAATAATAGATAATGGCAGAAGTAATCTTATTATTAGTAATAGTAAGAATCCAAAAATAATTCTTTTTGGACACATGGATACAGTTTTACCTCAATATATTAAAAACAAAAATGTTTTTAGTCCAAAAATTATTGGAGACAAATTATATGGACTTGGATCTGTCGATATGAAATCTGGTTTAGCTATTATGATTAATCAAGCTCTTGTTAATAAAAAAGAAGGTTTAGCTTTAATTTTTACCAGCGATGAAGAATATTGTTTTAAAGGTGCCTTAAAGTTAATTGAAATTTATAAATATAATCCAAAATTAATAATAAATATTGAACCTACCAATTTAAAGATTTTAAATGGTTGTCGTGGCATTACTGAATTTAGTTTTAATTTAATCGGAAAATCCTGTCATGCTAGTGTTAAAAAATTAGGTACTAATGCTATAGAAAAGGCGGTAGATTTAGTAAATATTTTAGAAAAAGAACTTAATAAATTAGATACTAATGATGTTAGAACAAGTATTAATTTATCTTATTTGCATGGTGGAAATCTTCAAGTATCTAAAGATGGGAATAATTATATTAGTGATTTAGGAATGATTGTTCCAAATTTTGCCAAAGTAAACTGTGAAATAAGAATAGGTAATCAAAAAATTACAAAAGACATTATTAAAAATAATATTGATATTATTGCTAAAAAAATAGGTATAGAAATAAAAGATTTAGAATTTAAATTCTTTTTAAATTCAATGTTTACTTCAAGAGATAAAATAAAAGATTTTGAAAATATTGCTAAAGATTATCTTTTACCCGTGGAATATTTAAATATTAATAATGCTGGTTTTTATGAGGTTCAAATAATTCAACAAAAATTTAATACACCTTGTGTTATTTTTGGACCAGGACCAATGGAAAAAGCTCATACTCAAGATGAATATGTTTCAATAGAAACAATAGAAAAAGCAGAGAAAGTTATAAATAGCTTTATAAAAAAGACATTTTATCAAAACTAAAGCATTTAGGGTGGTATACCGGACTTGAACCGGCAACCTCAGCTTTCACAGAGCTGCGCTCTAACCAATTGAGCTAATACCACCATGATAACTTTGTTGAGTATAAATATAATTTATTTTTTGTCAATTATATTATTTTAATGATCGATAATTGTAAAAGATGATTTATTTTTTTGACTTATTAAAATAGCTCTTCCTCCAATTGGAAAAGTAAATTTTGGATCTGTATGTCCAAAATCAAGATTAGCGATTATTGGAATATTTTGTAACTCTTTTTTAGAGTTAATTATTGATTGTAAAATTTCCTTCTTAAATTTGGTTTGTTTTTGAAAGCGACCAATCAGAATTCCTTTTATTTGATTAAAATATGGTTGTTGAATAATTGATTGAAGATTTCTTTCAAATGTCATCGGTAAAGAGTCATAATCATCATCTTCAAGCATAAGAATAATATCGTCTTTAATTTTTGGAAAATATTGAGTGTTATTAAGAAGATTAAAACTACAATTATTACCACCAATAATTATTCCTTCTGCTTTTCCTTCATTTAATATCATCCATTTTTTATTATTTTCTATTTTTCTTTTATGTTTTAAATTAAAATTCCACGGATAATCAGAAAATTTTTGACTAGATTCTATATTGATAATTTTATCTTCAAATAAACATTGTTCAAAAAAATTATTTGTATACTTAAAAAGTGGATCTAATCCAAAGCAAAAAAAGTTTGGTGAATAATAGGTAATTAATCCAGTTTTTTCAAAAATTGCATTATTTAAAACAGTTATATCTGAAAATCCGCAAAAAATTTTAGGGTTTTTAGCGATTAAACTCCAATCAATATTATCCAATAATTGATTGGAGTTAAAACCACCTATGGAAACTATAATCGCTTTTATATTTTTATCTAAAAATGCTTCGTTCAAATCAGATATTTTTTCTGCTATAGATACAGAATTAAAGAGTCCTGTTTTAAAAGCATTCTTTCCATAAGTTACATTTAAACCTAAATCTGTAAAATATTTCTCTGATTTTTTAATAATATTTCTTGGGACAATGGAAAGAGATTGCGCTAAAGATAAAACTCTAATAGAGTCTCCTTTTTTTAATTTTTCGGCTTTTAATATTTTTTTCATTAATTTTGAATATATAAATAAAAAAACTCCCGATTGAGGGAGTGTATAAATGATGATTTTAGATTATCTAATTCATCGCAAACACCCCACCTTTACAATGGTGATGATTAAGATGAAAATTGATTTCTAAAATCGAATTCATTATGGGTTTAATTTTAACATATTTTTTAAAAAGAGGGGAATTGAGGGAGATAGAAGTGAAGACTAAAATCTCCCTCAATATAAATTCAAAAAAACATATGGAATCAATCAAAAAATTGACTAATTTCGAGTTTGAAATCTGTTGCGGATAATTCCAGCTCAATATATTCAACTGTTGAATCGTTGCAAATTATTAGTAAATCAAATGTTCTTTCTTTTGCGTAATCTGCAATAGATATATTATCTTCAGTCAAAAAATCAACACTAAAACCAGCCTCTCTTGCTTGTAAAACTGAATAGAGAATCTTTTTTTTGTTACTGTTGTTAGTTTTTGAAAAAACCAAAGTTCTGTTTTCTTTTTTGATTTTATCAAAAAGTTTTTTTTCTTCCATTGCAAGAATAATTCTTTCCAATCCAAAAGCCATTCCGACCGCCGGTTCAGAATTACCACCACAAGCTTCAATAAGATTGTCATATCTGCCACCACCAAGAACAGCTCCAACTGCTACTTCGGGAATTATTCCTTCCAGAATAAAACCAGTATAATAATCAGCACCTCTTGAAAGTGTCAAATCGATAACAACATGTTCTTTTATTTTTGGATCCAAATAATAAATAATTTCTTTGAGTTCGGAAACACCTTTTAATCCAGAAGATTGACCTTCAAAAGCTGATTCTATTTTTATTAATTTAGAATCAATATCACCATCAATTGTAATCATTTCAGAAATTGCATCAACAACTTCTTTTGTGGCTCCGTAGCTTTGTAGGTCAGTTTTAATACCATCTATTCCTTTTTTAGTTATCTTGTCAGAAAAATCCAAAGCTCTTTGAACTTCCAGAATTCCTGACTTACTGGTGATACCTGCCTTTTCAGCAATTCCTTGAATAATATTTCGATGGTTAATCCGGATTATGAAATCATTAAAACCAAGTTTTTTTAGACCAGAATAAGCAAGGCTGATTATTTCAGCATCACTAATAAGATCCTTGATTCCAACAATATCACCATCACACTGGGTAAATTCACGGAAATGTCCTTTATCTGGATTATCATCTCTGAAAACGGGTTCTAATTGATAGCGTTTATAAGGTCTATTTATTTCCGGATGCATCGTTACAAATCTGGCTAAGGGCACTGTTAGATCGTATCTATTAACCAATTCATTTCCTGTTGAATCGGTTAGGTTGAAGAGTAATTTTTCTCCTTCACCATGATGACCATTAAAGACTATGGAATTTTCCAAAATTGGTGTGTGTAAAGGATCAAAACCAAAGTTTTCATAGACATCTTTTATTATGTTTAGAACATTTTGGCGTTGACGCATTTTTGCACCATAAATATCAACAGTTCCTGGAGGTATAGAAGTTCTTTTGCTATGATGAAAATTTTTTTCCAAATTAAACACTTCCTCTCAAGTAGTTACCAATCTCTTCAATTGGCATTATTTTTCGTTCCCTAGTTAACATGTTTTGTAGAGTGTATTTCCCTGTGTTAACTTCATCTTCACCTACAGCAATTACATATTTAACGCCAATTCTGTCAGCGTATTTGAATTGCTTTTTGATAGCCATTTTTTCAAGAAGAACATCGACTTTTAAACCAAATTTACGAATTTTACCAGCAATTACTAAAGATTCTTCAATCTTTCCAATTGGTAGTATCAAAACATCAGATATTGTTTTTTGTGATTTTTCTAAAACACCTATCTCATTCAACTGATAAAAAAGTCTTGTTAAACCTATAGATATTCCTACCCCAGGTAATTTTTCATCAGTATAATAAGAAGCCAAATTATCATATCTACCTCCAGAAC
Organism: uncultured Gammaproteobacteria bacterium; assembly: GCA_964448065.1. GTDB lineage: Bacteria > Patescibacteriota > Microgenomatia > UBA12405 > UBA12405 > WARW01. Next base: position 12,207 of record CAYUUU010000003.1, on the reverse strand, counting down.
ATATTGAACCAATTTGTGGATAATCATCCAATTTTGTTTCATATACAGTTCCAGTGTAGTAGTCCAAACCACGAGCAATTGACAGATCAATTTTAAAATTATTTTTATTTATACCCATCGTGCTCATCATCTTTGTTACTGTTTCCAATTCGTCTACTCCGGTTAAAAACTCTTCATTAGAAATATTAAGTTCTCTTAAAGAATTAATAACATCCAAATAGTCACCTTTGATTGAAATAAACTTCATCAACATTTCAATTTGATTTGGCTTAATTCCAATTTCTTCTAAACTTTTTATAATTTCATCTCTTGAGATTTTTTCAACCTTGTCAACAATTCGTAAAAATTCAGTCGATTTATCTTTAGAATCAATTGATTCCATTAAACCGTTTAATATTCTACGATTATTAACGCTGATAGTGAATTTTCCAAAGTTTAGTCTGGAAAAAATTGAATAGATTATGCTCGGAATTTCGGCATCATAATAAATGTCTAGTGAATTGTGACCTATGACATCAATATCACATTGATAGAACTCTCTGAATCGGCCTTTTTGTGGGCTTTCACCTCTGTAAACTTTGTCGATTTGATAGCGTTTGAAAGGGAAAACTAAGTCATTAAAATGTTCTGCAACGTATCGTGCTAATGGTACCGTAAGATCAAATCTCAGAGAAAGGTCATTTTCTCCCTTATTAAAGCGATAAATTTGTTTTTCAGTTTCTCCGCCTGCCTTTGCAAGAAGTGTTTCTGATCGCTCAATAACAGGGGTATCCAAAGGTGTAAATCCGTAAGATTGATATTCCTCCATAATAATTTGCTTGATTCTATTAAATGCAAGCTGTTCATTTGGAAGAAGTTCCATAAAACCTGGTAAAACTCGAGTGATTGGTTTGTCCATTTTAATTCTCCTTTCTTTTAATTGTTCTTTGATTAAATTAACACTGAATTATAACTCTTAATCTTTTCCATATGTTTATTTGTTAAAGAACGAAGTCTTTTATTAAAAAAAGAAACTCACTTAATGATTTAGATGAGAGACTCCTTGTCTTTTGTAGCGATTTTACCATAAAAAATGTATTTTGTGTAAAACGAATTTTAAAATTTATTACTTTACAAACTTATTCAATCTACAATCTAACAATAAAATTTCCTGTCTTAGCTTATTTCTAATTATTAGGATAGGTGCGTTTTAATCAAAATTCAATCTACGATCTATCATCTACGATCTATCATCTATCTTACAGTCTTGCTCTTTTCGCAATTTCCGCTTCCACAATTGCTCGTGGTCGGCCATATTTCAAAGCCGATAACTGTTTAATCATTTCCGCTCTCTTAGGATCGCCTGGTTTTTTCTTTTCTGCGGCCGCCACTTTCAATGAAAATGGTTGTTTTGGAATTCCGTTAACCATAGTTTTCATATAAATTTCTCCAGTTCCCAAATTCAACAAATCATGTTCCCCAAATTCTGGTTGAAATTGTTTAGTCAAAAATCCAGCATCCGAAATACCCAATCTAAAACTAGCAATAGTACCAACGTTTCCAAATACGGCATTTTTCACTTCATCATCCATTTGGGAAATAAATTGGTTAGCCACCGTCAAATTCAAATGATATTTTCTAGCTTCTGACAAAATCACTGCAAAGTCCTGAGTGGCAAAATTTTGAAATTCATCCACGTACAAATAGAAATCTTTTCTGTCAGCTTCCGGCATATCTTGTCTACTCATAGCCGCAATTAAAATTTTTGGAATCAACACTAATCCCAAAAAGGCCGAATTTTCTTCCCCAATTGTTCCCTTAGCCAAATTAATAATCAAAATTTTTCCCTCATCCATAGCTTGTCTAAAATTAAATGAAGAAGTACTTTGGCCAATAATATTTCTCATCATTGTATTGGTAATAAAGCGGCCAAATTTTGACACGATATAATCCAACACTTCCGATTTATGGAAATCACTTGTTTGAGCAATTTGATCAGTCCAATAACGTTTCACCATTGGATCGGTCAGTTTTGGTAACAATTCTTGAACATAACTTTGATCAGTCAAACAGCGGACAATTTCAATAAAAGTTGCCCCAGGTTCAATCATCACCGTCAACATTATATTTCTAATTGCGTGTTCAAATCGGGGACCGACGATACCAGTTTTATAAGGATCGTACAGTTTGTACATCAAATTAATAATCGAGCTCGTCACGAAATCTTTTTGATCTTCTCGTTCGCATTCCATCACATTAAAGCCCATTGGTCTTTCAGTCTGAGACGGATCAAAATAAATTACATCCTCAATTCTCTCTGGCGGAATACGTTCCAAAATACTTTCATAAGTGTCATGTGGATCAATAAAACAAACTCCTTTTCCGGCCTTAATATCTTGCAGGGCCATATCTGCCAACAACCAAGATTTACCCACACCAGTTTGTCCCACAATATAAAAATGTCTTTGTCTATCACTAGCTGTCATGCAAAATTTTTTATCAACTCCTCGATAAATATTGTCTCCAATATACAAACCTTCCTGAGGGGAGTCAGTTGGAGCTGGAGCTTTTTTAGCTTTTAACCAATAAATATTTGGAGTTTCAATACTTTTATTAGGTAAATGAAAAATAGTTGCCACTTCATCTGCTGACAAAATAGTTGGTTTTTTAATCCACAAAATCACTGGATATTTATAGATAAAATCTTCCATAAACATCGACTTACTATTAATTTTTTTACTTTTAAATTTATTCCAAGGGGATTCTAATTGTCCAAAACAAGCCTTAACATTGGCCAAATTTGTTTTAGCTATTTCCTTACTATCAGCCACCGATACAATTCTTATGGCTGTTTCAAAACCAATTCGACTACTTTTTTGTTCAATTGCCTCCAGTTGTTTTCCGTCAACTTTATAAGAAGCTTTTTCTGGATTGGCTTCTGATTTTTTAGTTCCACTAATAAAACTTCGCCCTAACTTTGCCCATTTTCCATCAGTTGGCGACACCACCAGTTGAATCGCCATACTTTCATTTTCACTTAGTTTAGACAATGCCGAAGTTATGGCAGCCAATGGGTCAGTGGCAATTTCCTTATAATTTTTTATTGGATAAAAAGCAGTTTTCTTTAAAATTAACCAGCAATATTCCACTTTTCCCTCACTACTATATATATTAGGTTCTTCGGCTTCTCTAATATCTGCTCCCGCATAGACACTATAAATTTGTTTTTCAATTAAATCCTGATATTTTTTAGGCACCGATATATAAAATTTAATATCATTATGAGTCCCCACAATTTCCATTGAAAGCCATGGTTGAGCTTTTAAAAACGATAGAAATTTAATTTTAGACGATTTGTATAAACTAGCTACCGAATTCACAATTTGTTCCATGGCATCAATTTTTACTTCATTATCATTTGGAACCGCAATTAGCAAATTCACCATCTCCAAAGATTTTTTCTCCCTATTTTTCCATTTTAACCATAAAAGTAATCCAAATATCAACACTCCCAAAACTCCAATTATCACCAAAAATAAAACTCCTATCAGAGCCAAATGTATTAAATAGTCAGTTATCGAATTTATATTCAAATTCATTCCTCATTAAATTTTACATTACCTTTGTTCTTTTTAATCAATCTAAAAACAAATTCTGACAACCATCGGCCAGCATCACTCATAGTTTTATGAAAACCATTAGTAAAAGTCTTTTTGGTTGTTGGTAAAGTAATTTTAACTACCGCTGGAGCAATTGGCTGCAAGATTGAATCATCGTCACCAATTTGTTGATTTTGGTTAGTTAAATCTGGGTCTTCCTCCACTTTTTCCATCCACCCCTTAACTTCTCTAGGCACAAAAGCTTCTTCATTTTTTTTCAAATCCACCATTCCTTCTACTGGGCTTTGAAATTGTTCTTTATTTTGTTCAATCTGATTATTTATTATTTCTTTTTCATTTTCAGCCATGTATACAGTATAAGTTAAACTGTATAATTAACACAATGGTTGAATCAGAAACTAGTCTTCTTAAAATTCGCAAAATAGACAACAGTCGCAAATGGCTGCCTTTTTTAACCACTTTTTTACTAATCTTTTTAATTGCTCTTTTTGTTTGGTTTTTCCAGGGTGGCAGTTTTCGTCTCTATGCCAGTATTTTCTTTTGTATTTATTCAGTTACTCATCAAATTTGGATTTCGGTTATTTTAATGGGTATTTTTCAAAACTTTGCCTTTTTGCCTATGCGTATTATTGGCAACCATGTCAACAGTTCTCTCAAAGATTTTGAGGATGAACTCGACAAAGTTGAAAAAGAAGACCAACAAATTTTAGTTTTTAATAAAAAAGTTAAAGAGGGAAGTTTTCCCATTGTTTTTTATATTTTTAATTTTTTCGTTAATGCCATTGCTTTTTTCTCGGCCGGTCGTATCTTTTTAATCGATTTTTATTCCGATCCTCTCAAGCTTCAAAAAATGAAATTACTTTATAAATTTGTTCCTTATCCAAATTATCCACTTCAAGGCATCGATCTTCATGTTCCGCTTTTTAAAATTACTCAAACCATGGCTCTTAGTTGGTCTAAAATTTTTACCATTATTGGTTTTACCTTTTTGTTTTTTATTATTCTTCGTTTATTATGGCGCATTGTTAGGGTTTTTCTTACTCGCAACAAAAAAATTCTTTTTGCTCGCATTAAATATAATCGTTTTCTTTTGACAGTCAGTGGTTTTGGCAGTGTTTTGCTTATTGGGGGAATCATCTTTTTGCGTCATATTCCTACTGCTTTGCAAGGTTTTGTTTTTATTGCCAATCTCAGTCGTCAAAACACTCCTATGAATTTCACTACCGCAGTTGGCACTTTTATTGTCACTGTTCATGCTGGTTATAAAGGTAATTCTGAAGCTGCCAAAAAAGCCGCCTTATCCAACATTCCTGAAAGCGTAATTGCCAAAGTTTTTAAAGATAAAATGCGTCAAAGTTTAAAAAATGCCGTCATTCTTGGTTTAGGTGCTTTCTTTATTACCAATAATATCCCGTCTGCTTTTGAACTTTCAGTTACCACTTTCGAAATCATGTATATGATTTATCCTTACACTTTTGGGCTTCTTTTAAAAAAACCAACTCAACAGGTTCCTGTTGAAATACCCGTTTTAGAAAAAATATCATGAATAAAATAAATGCCATCGATGTTTTAACCAAATATAAATCTATTCTCTGGCCTGAAATTGCCAACCATCTTAATTTAATTAAAGATTATCCCGTCTTTTGCCAAATCGATTCCAAATATCAATCTCTTTTAAATTTACATTTTGAAATGGTTTCCGATTATCCTGCAAGACAGGGAAAATATCTTCGTCCAACTCTTCTGATGTTAACTGCTCAATCCATGGGTGTCGATTTAAAAGATACTATTTATAGTGCCGAATCGATGCAAATTTCTGAAGATTGGATTTTAAATCACGATGATATTGAGGACAAATCCGAAAAACGTCGTGGTCTTCCCGCTATCCAAGTCAAATATGGTCCCGAATTAGCTCTTAATGCCGGTGATGCTCTCCATATTTTAATGTGGCAAGTATTATCCAAAAATTATTTAATTTTAGACAAAGATATTGCTCAAAAAATTGAAAATGAATTTTTTACGATGTTAAATCGTACTATTCTTGGTCAAACCATTGAAATTAAATGGACTCAAGACAATCGTTTTGACCTTACCCAAGAGGATATTTTATTAATCTTGGAAAGTAAAACTGGTTATTACACCATTGCTGGCCCAATGCGACTTGGAGCCATTTTGGCCGGGGCTTCCGACTCTCAATTAGATTCCATTTATCGTTTTGGTATTATGCTTGGTCGTTCTTTTCAAATTGTCGATGATCTTCTCGATTTAACTTCTGATTTTGCCGGTCAAAAAACCAAACAGGGGGGGGACATTTATGAAGGTAAACGAACCATCATGTTAATTCATTTATTAAACAGTGCCAATCCTTCCGATTTGTCAAAATTAAAAGAAATTTTATCTAAATCTCGTAATCAAAAAACTTCCGCCGATATCCAGTTTGTCATCAATAAAATGAATCAATATGGCAGTCTCGATTATGGTCGTAATCTAGCCAAAGATTATGCCCACCAAGCCCAAACCATTTTTGATAATGAATTAAAATTTATGTCCAAAGACCCCTTCCGCTCCGAACTTCTATCTATCTTTAAATTTATTGTCACCAGAACTTACTAATTTTTAGACTTTCAACTTTATAAACTTTTGACTTTATAACTTGATGAACTTTTCATTCATCATCACCCGTGATTATTAATTTACAATGTATTTTTATCGTTAAGTATCGATAATTTTAAATTATGTAACAAATCACCATAAATATTTTTTTGGTAGTATAATTATTTTTAATATCAATGCGTTATGTATGCGCATATACAAAAATAATGTATAAATATACTTGGCCACACATTACAAAAGAAACTAAAAAAGCGGTCGATGATCAACTAAATACGGAAGTAATTTCAATTTATGATCGATCTAGTATTTTTAAGACTTTTGAAGATAAATTTGCCACTTTTTATGGAAAGAAATATGCTCTTTTAATTAGTTCTGGAACAGCCGCTCTACATTCAGCTATGGTTGCTTGTAAATTTAGTCCTGGAGATGAGGTTATTTGTCCAGCTTATACTTTTTATGCGACTGTTACTCCAATTTTTCAAACAGGAGCAATACCTATTTTATGCGATTCAATGGATGATGGTAATATTGATCCAAATAAAATTGAACAATTAATCACTTCAAAAACAAAAGCCATAATAATAACTCACATGTGGGGAAAACCATGTAAAATTGATCACATTTCTCAAATTTGTAAAAAATACAATCTTAAATTAATCGAAGATTGTTCTCATGCCCATGGAGCCAAGTATAAAAATCAAATGATTGGAACAAAGAGTGATGTTGCCATATTTAGTCTTCAAGGTCAAAAAATAATTACTGGAGGAGAGGGTGGAATTTTAATAACTGATAATCAAGAAATATATTATAGAGCTTTATTATTTGGTCATTATAATAAACGTTGTAAACAAGAAATCGATAAAAATTCTCCTTATTATGAATATGCTGTAACTGGATTTGGGTTAAAGCTTAGAGCTCATCCATTAGCCATAGCTATTGCTAACGAACAATTCGATCATCTAAATAAATGGCATAAAGCCAAATGTAACAATGCAAAATATTTAAGTTTGTTGTTAAGTGATTGTCCATTTATAAAATTACCAGAAGTTAGTACTGATTTTGAATCAAGTTGGTATGCTTACGTAATTCAAGTCGATTCAAAAAAACTTAATATTAGTACAAGCGAACTTTGCACAAAGTTAATAGAAAATGGAATTGTCGATGCAGATATGCCAAATTCAACTTGTCCTTTAAATTATTTAAAATTATTTCAAGAACCTGGATTTTTGTTTCCTCAATACCAAGATGTAATCAATTATAAAATTGGCGATTTTCCTGTTGCTGAAATTTTTTTTAATAACGCCATAAAGTTTCCAATTGATATATATGAAACTAGTGAATATAAACAAGTTCTTCATGAATACGCCAATATTATTAAATCAACAATTAATAGTTATTTAGTTAAATAAATTAGTCAATGAATCAATGAATAAAAAAAATTATTCTAATAGAGATTTAAGATTATTAGTAACTCAAAAATGTGTTTATCATTGTTTGTTTTGTCACGGTGAAGGGTTGCAATCTTTAAAGAATGATGGTTTAAAAGCGGCAGATTTTGGATATCTTTTTGAAGTTGCTAAAAATAATTTTGGTATTGAAACAGTTACTTTAACAGGAGGTGAACCATTAATTAGGAGTGATATTTTAGAAATTACAAAATGTCTCAAAGATAAAGGAGCTAAAATTACTTTAACTACGAATGGTATGTTGTTTGAAGATAATCTTGAAATAGGCAAATACTTAGACAAAGTTAATGTTTCTTTTCATGTTGCCAATAAAGAAATTTATGAAATAACAGTAGGGAAAAAAGATTGTTACGAAAAAGCTTTAAGAGGAATTAGGCTTTTAAGAAAAAAATATCCAAAACTGAAAATAGTTATAAATTCTGCCTGTGTTAAAGGTTTAAATTATTCAAAGAAAGAATTGATTAATGTCATTAATTTTGCTCAAGAAATTAATGCATCAATAAAATTTGTCGAGCTTTTCCCTCCAAAAAGTGATGGTTATGTAAGTTTAAACGATATTGCAAAAGTAATAACTAAATTAGGATTTAAAAAAACAACTACAGAAGTCCGAAAACTTAATTATTCAAACGGAAGTGTAAAAATTTCTTTAACCAGAATTTTTTGTGCTATGGCCATGGAAAGTGATAATCCAGGAGAATTTTGTAATAAACATAATGATTTATTTGTCTCTCCAGATGGTCAAATAAAACCATGTCGAAACAATCCTTTTGAAATTAATATTTTACAAGAAGTTAAAAACAAAGAAGAAAATTTATTACAAGAAAAGATTCAAAAATCTTTCAATTTTTTAGGAAAAGATTGCAAAAATTATTTACATAAGCAAACATTCTAGTTCATTTCCTTACGAATAAGGTTAATTATATATTCGGTTTTTGATATATTTTTATTTTTACTTTGAATAGTAACAAAACTATTGACGTCGGCAGGTAAAACTAGATTAAATCTAGTTTTAATATATTTGTTTTTATTAAAAAATTTTTTTATTATATTTGGTATTTGTGAAATTTCATCATATTGACCAACGGTAAGTAGTTTTGAATCAATTATATTTATAAATCTATTTCGACTAATTTCTGGAGATTTAGAATGGGTTAAAAAAAGTACTGGTTTATTAAGAGTTATAGATTGTGTCAATATATAAGAAACCGCCAAACTAATAATAGAACCTTCAATAATCACACAGTCAGCTTCAGAAATAGAATTGTTAATTCTTTCAGATATTCTAGATGATAGATCTTTTTCTTTTCCAACCTTGCTAGTTTCCAATAAAAGGTCATATGTTAATTTATGTTTATTATCGAGTAAGGTTTCCCTTATTTTTTCAAAAGAGTGTAAATAATCAGGTAAACCAGCCCGAGAAAACTCAAAAAGTATTTTCATTTATTCATTTATATTATACACCAAACAAGAAGGGAGCCAGTTTAAAAGCCTTTTCAATTACATTTTTTGTGGAATCACTTAAATTATAGAAATTAATTTCGTTTTGAGAAATCCATTTATAATCTTGATGCTCATCACTTAATATAACTTTTAACTCAGATTTATTTTTAACCAAATAATTAATTTGAGTAGAATCTTTTATAATATCAGTTTTTTCAATTTGATAATTAAAAACATCAAATGGAATAATTGGTTCAACTTCTAATCCTGTTTCTTCTTTTAATTCTCTGATTAACGCAATTTCTGCTGTTTCAAGATTTTCTTTTTTACCACTTGGTAACTCCCATAATCCAGGATAAATATCTTCATTCATATTACGTTGAAGGATAAGAATTTTATTATCTTCAATAATTACACCACCTAAGACAACTTTTTGAACTATATTTTTATCAGTCATTTTATTTTTTTAAATATTAAACCATTTTATCAAGTATAATAGGCTTAGTGGATAACCAAGTAGACGAAATTAAACAAAAACTCAACATTGTCGATGTCATCAATCGCTATGTGCCTCTCAAAAAACGAGGCCGCACTCACATGGCCTGTTGTCCTTTCCATGGCGAAAAAACTCCTTCTTTTACCGTTTCCGAAGAACTGCAAATTTTTAAATGTTTTGGTTGTGGCAAAGCTGGCGACATTTTTACTTTTTTGCAAGAATACGAAAAAATCGATTTCCGCGAAGCTCTCGAAGAATTAGCCAAACTAGCCGGAGTCACCCTTAAAAAAAGTCAATTTACCGACCATCAAGATTCACAAAAGAAAACTTTAATTGAAATTAATACCCAAGTCGCCAAATTTTATAACTATATCTTAACCAGTCATCCACTTGGCAAAGAAGCCCTGGATTATGTTCTAAATCGAGGCATAACCATGGACACCATTAAAACTTTCAATATTGGTTTTTCTCCCAAAGATTCCCGTCATTTAATTAATTACATCAGTAAAAAGAATTTTTCTCAAAAAGATTTAATTGAAACTGGTACTTTTGGTATCAGCAACTATAACAAACAGCTCTACGATCGTTTTCAAGACCGTCTAATTTTTCCCTTGCCTAATTATCGTGGCAACATAGTTGGTTTTTCTGGTCGTATTTTGCCATCCTCTCAAAATAAAAATCTCGCCAAATACATCAACTCTCCTGAAACTCCAATTTATCACAAAAGCCAAATGCTTTTTGGTCTAAATTTATCCAAAGAATCAATTCGAATTGAAAATTCAGTTATCGTCACCGAAGGGGAATTTGACATGATTTCTCCCTACCAAGCCGGTATCAAAAATGTAGTTGCTCTCAAAGGTACCGCCTTTACTCCTGAACAACTCCAACTTCTTCGTCGTTACACCGACACTCTAATTTTGGCTCTCGATTCTGATTTTGCTGGTTCTAATGCTGCCAAAAAAAGCATCGAATTGGCCGATTCTATGGCCTTTGATATTAAAGTTTTAACTCTCGGCGACAAATACAAAGATCCCGATGAAGCCATCAAAGCCGATTTAAATTTTTTCAAATCTCAACTTCAAAACACCATTTCTGTCTGGGATTTCATTATCAATTCCATGATTAAAGCCAACGATATCAACACCGTCAAAGGCAAACAAACCGTTCTTCAAAATGTTTTGCCATTTTTAGTCAAAATCAGCAATGCTGTCACTCGTTCCGATTATTTTCATAAATTAGCTACCGAAATTGGTTCCAACGAAGATGCTATTTATGAAGAATCAAAAAAGTACCTGTCCGCCCAAACTGCTTCAGCTGTTGGCGGATCCCGTCTTAATTCCATCTTAGTTCCCATTACTATCAAAACTCCCACCATCATTTCCAAAACCGAAAAATTCGAGGAATTATTATTAACTCTAATCATTGGGGCCAAAAATCCTTTCAAACTTTCTCAAAATTTGGAAAAATATTTAAATTACATCAATACTCCTCGTTTTCAATTAATTGCCAAAGCTCTATTGTCAAAAGATTTTAATGACCTTAAGGATTTTCAAGACAATCTTGCCCCTGAACTTCAATCAATTTTTCAAGATCTTTATTTTGCTTCCCATCAACAAAATCTCGAATCAGAAGACAGGTTAGTCGAAATCAAAAAAGTTACCAATCAAATTGCCACTGCTTATCTAAAAGACGAATTAACTCGTCTTAGCAGTCAAATTGCTCAACTCGAATCTGCCGATGATGAAACTGGTCTAATCGAAATCGAAGCTAAATATAATCAACTCCTCAGCGAACTCTCATCCCTGCAGATTAAAAAATAATTTTTTCTGTAGGGGGCGAATTGCAATTCGCCCTTGCCTAATGAGGGGTTTTGAACAAAAAATAAAATATTTTTCCCCGTCTTGTCAAAGAAGGGGTTGGGGAAGATTGAAATTATTAATTTTTAATTATTAATTATTAATTAAATAAAAGGTGGATTTTTTCCCTATTTTCATATACAATATCCGCATGACAGCCACGTTAAACATATCCAAAGTCAAACAGAACTTACTTAATCAAGCAAAGAAGCTTCATTATCTTACCAACGATGAAATCTTAAGTCAAATCCCCGAACCAGAACGTTACATTACCGAGCTTGATGATATTTTTGATTATCTTTTCGAACACGGCATCGATGTTTTCGACAAAATTGAATCCAAAGAAGTTGTCGAAGCCGAAGATAAAAAATCCAATCCTAGTGAATATCTCAATCTTTTAGGTCAAAAAGGGAACATGGATTCAGTCCGAATGTACCTCAAAGAAATTGGAAAAATTAATCTTTTAACTTTCGAAGAAGAAGTCGACTTGGCTCAACAAATCGAAAAAGGTTCTTCCTCTGCTCGAGAAAAATTAATTGATGCCAATTTACGTTTGGTTGTTTCTATTGCTAAAAAATATATTGGTCGTGGTTTAACTTTCCTAGATTTAGTTCAAGAGGGAAATCAAGGATTAATGAGAGCCGTCGAAAAATTCGATTGGCATCGTGGTTTTAAATTTTCCACTTATGCCACTTGGTGGATTCGACAAGCCATCACTCGTGCTATTGCCGACCAAG
>CAYUUU010000002.1:0-32813 GCA_964448065.1 uncultured Gammaproteobacteria bacterium | reverse complement strand
CTAGAGAATTTAATAATGCCTGAGAATCGGTATTAACAGCAATAAAATCGACACCTAAGATACTATCTTCGGAAATCATGGAATTGACAGCATTGTTACCACCGCCACCGACACCGATGACTTTAATTTTAGCAAATTGACCAGTAAGAGTTTTAATTAATCCCATATTTAAGGGAGAATTGGTTCTAACAATCCTTTAATTTTATTAACGATACCATTAATTGATATTTTAGGTTTTTTAATTCCAGAATTAGCACCTTTTTTACTAATATTGTCTTTATTGTACATTAATAAACCAATAGAGCTAGTGTAAGCTGGATTTAAAATATCATCAACGATACCACCCATCTTTGGTGGTTCGGCGATTCTAAATGGCAGAGGAATTATTTTACTACAAATTTCTTTAGCATTTACAGTTAAAGCTCCACCGCCGGTTAAAACAATTCCAGAAGGAATAATTTGGTGAAACCCACTAGTTTCAATTTGAGAATAAATTAAACTAAAAATTTCTTCTAATCTGGGTTTAACAATACCGTTGATGGCAGTCTGAAGAGATATTTTTCTTTTATCATCGTTGGTAATGTCAAAATGAGAAAGTTCAACTTCATCTTCAAATTTTTTACTTTCAGACATTTTGGCTAATTTTAATTTTATTTTTTCAGCATCTTCGATAGAAAATCTGAGACCAATAGCTAAATCATTGGTAATATTATTAGCACCAATAGGTAAAACTGAAGAAAAAATTGGCGAACCTTCGGAGAAAATAGTAATATTGGTAACACTGCCACCAATATCAACCAGGGCAACTCCTAGTTCTTTTTCGGTTTCGGTAAGAGCAGTAGTGGCAGTACTAAGACCAGCATAAGTTAGACTTTCAATTCTGATACCAATATCTTCAAAGGCTTTTTTAAGATTTTTTAAAGCTGGAGAGGAAGCTAAAATTAGATGAGCTTCAACTTCAAGTCGAATTCCGTTCATTCCAATTGGATCAATAACCCCCTCTTGACCATCAACAGTAAATTTTCTTTGAATAATATGAATTATTTCTTTGCCAGTTGGTAAAGCGATGGCTTTAGCAGCTTCGGTAACTCGAACTATATCTTCGGCGTTAATTTCACCATTTTGATTACTAATAGCTACAACTCCACGAGAATTAATAGATTCTATATGAGGGGCAGATAAGGAAATATGGGCACTATTTATTTGAAATCCAGCCATTCTTTCAGCAGATTCAATACTTTTAGTAATCGTTTGAGAAGCTTGTTCGAGATTTATAATTTGACCTTTTCTGAATCCAAAAGCAGGAATAGAAGAAACAGCAATAATATTAAAACTATTTTCAATTTCAAAATATTGACCAATTATGGTGGTAACTTTTGAAGTACCAATGTCTATACCGCTAATTATTTTTGAATGTTGCATATGGGTTATCGATGCTAAGATCGATTAAATAAGGTTTTTTCCCTTCAATTTTAGACTTTTTTAAAACTTCTTGCAAAGAAGCAATTTGCCAATAAGGATCTTTTTGAGTAGATAAAAGAACTTTACTAGTGTTGTTATCTTCCATTATATAGAATTCTATTTGATTTTGATAATCCCTAAATGTAATTTGACTAATATCTAGATTAATTTGATTCAAAGAATTGTTTAGTTTGGTATAAAAATCATTTTTAGCAGAAATAGGAGTAATTTCTGGTTTAAAAGAATGATTTAGGGAAAAAATTGAATAACTGATTAAAACTAAAGATAATAATGGTAACAAAAACTTAAACAATTTCATGGACAAGTTTTAAAAGTTGATAATTAATTTCAATATTTTTTTTATTTTTATTTGTTTTCTGGTCAATTAATTTTTTGATAGCGTTGGTTAATAGTTGTGAAGATAATTTGTCTTGATAAATAATTTCAGTTTCATTTGGATTAAGAGATTTTACCCATTTGGCATTTAAGATTTGTTCATCTTGTTGACTAACTAAAAGTGGAATTAAAATTGACTTTTGATTTAGAGCAACTATTTCTTGACAAGTGTTAGCGCCAGCTCGACTAATAATTAAATTACTATTTTTAAGCAAATAACCAAAATCGTTAGTATTAATATAATCAAAACAAAGATAATTTTTTTGTTTTGATTCTATTTTTTTAAATTCAGAAATGTCATTTTTACCAGTTTGATGAACAAAGAAATATTCTGGTAAAGTTTTAATGATTTTTTTAACAATTAGATTAACAACATGGGATCCTTGGTTTCCGGCGGTAATAAAAATAATAGGATAATTTTTAGTTTTAGTATGGAAATTTTTAATAGAGATGGTATTGGAGTTAAATAATTGATAACGAAGTAAATTTCCGGTTATAACTACTTTATTTTTGGGAAGTTGATTAATTTGCTGGTTATTTTTAAAAGATAGAGCTACTTTAGTAACAAAAAGGCTATTAATTTTGGTGGTTAAACTGTTGGTTAAAGTTTGTTCGTGGGTGATACTAGGGATTTTTTTAAAAAAAGAAATAATAATAACTGGAACAGAAACATATCCTCCAAAAGAAATAACAATATTTGGTTTAATTTTATTAACTAATTTAAAAGCAGAAAAAAAACCAGAGACACTTTGAGGAATTCCCTTTATGGTGTTTGGAAGCCAACGACGATCTAGTTTTCCACAATCAATTGGAAAAAATTTAATCCCTAGATTAGGAATAATTTGTGATTCAATTGAAGCAGTATTATCGACACTGGAATTTTTTTTACGACCAATATAATATATTTCCCAATTATATTTTTTATCTTCTTGTAATTGACGAATTAGTTCCAAGGCTGGAGTCAGATGGGTGCCGGTGATGATTATTTTTTGAGTTTTTATTTTCATTATTACTATCTGAGTATATCAAGTTTTGATTATTTTTTTCGATATTTCTGATTAACCCCATAGCGGTTAAAAGGGTTAAAAGAGAAGATCCCCCATAGGAAATAAAAGGTAGAGGAACTCCGGTCAAAGGAATAGCAGCAACAATGGCAGCTATATTAATTAGGCTTTGATAAGCAATCCAACAAGCAGTGGCTGAAGTTAAAAGACTTTGAAAAGGATCGATAAGATTTTTACTAAGTTTAAAAAGATAATTGATTAAAGAAATATAGATTAATAAGATAACAAAAAGTCCAACAAATCCCATTTCTTCACCAATAACAGCCAATATTGAATCAGTGGAAATTTTGGGTAAAAATTTATATTTTTGATCAGAGTTGGCAAAACCTTTACCAAACATTCCTCCAGAGGCCAGAGCCAAAACAATTTGATTACTATGATAAGAAGACCCTTCTTGGTTTTGTTCCGGACTAATAAAAGTTTTAAAACGAGCGGAACGATATGGAGATAAAAAAATTAAAGGAATACTAATAATTAAAACAAAAAGACTAATAAAAAAAAGTGGAATTATGTTGCCCCCAGAAAGATAATAAATGGAACAAACAATTACAGAAATTAATAAGGCCATACTTAGGTTTGGTTCAATAATAATAAGGATAAAAGGGATAGCTAAATAAATTACTAGGGTTTTTATATTTTTTTTGTCTTCTTTGGAAAAGAGATAAGAGAAATAAATAATTGAGGTTAGTTTTAATATTTCTGATGGTTGAATGCTGGTAAATCCAAGATTTAACCAACGTTTAGCACCCAAGGCTTCATTTCCAAATCCAGGTATTAACACTAAAATTAAACCAACAATAGAAGCACTATAAAGTAGAAAAGAAATTTTTTTTATAAAATCTATTTTTATTTTGGAGCTTATAAAAAAACTAATAAACCCTAAAACTAACCAAATGGATTGTTTTTTAATGAAATAATATTTGTCTCCAATAGTAGAATTTCCTTCGGTTAATGAGGCAATAGAAATAAAAACAAAACCAATAACAATTAAGCTAATTAAAAATATTAACAATGGCGATTTAAGTTTTTTCATGGGCAAGTTTCGATAAATTTATTGAAGAATTGGTTAGATTTGTGTTGTCAAAAATCGGTTTTAAAAATTGTACTTTTTTTATAGTTTGTTGATGTTTATTTTTAGCAGTTATTTCAGAGCCAACAAAATTTAGATAAAATCTTTTTTGTTCTGATTCAATATCTATTTTGTAATCTGTTTGAGTAAATTCGATTAAATGAAAATAAAAAAGAGGGGTAATTTTTTGAATTAATTCAAGGTTGGTATAAAAACCAAAAGAAGCTGTTAATCGAGGATTGCATTCCAAAAGAAAAACTTGATTGTCTTTAACTAAAAAATCTAAACCAAAAAATCCCTTGTAATTAATTTCTTCTAGAATTTTGGAAAAATTTTGAGTTATTTCTTTAACCTGATTGGTTATTTCCACAGGAGCACAAGAAGGCCATTGACGACCAACAGTGGTAAAAGGATTACTGGTTAATTCTTTTAATCCAGTATATTGAAGAGCTGGTGGACTTTGAATTAGACCAAATTTGGTTAAACAGCAATTGTTTAAAAGAGAGTAAGATTTTTCAATTAATGGAGAATATTTAACAATTACATTTGGAGCAATTTTATTTGAGATTTCTGACCATGATGAGGATAAATAAGTACTGTTTCCAGCCCAACCAAAATGAGTTTGAATAATCAATTTTGATCCATATAATTTTTGATATTTAGAAAAATTTTTTTGATTAAATTTATCAATTGTTTGAGGAATGGTTGGCAAATTATATTTTTTACAGAGTAGAGCAAATTTTATTTTATCTTCTAAAAATCGGTTTATTTGACCATCATTGCTAGCTTTTAACCAACCGTATTTTTTGCACAAAAAATCGATTTTAGCTGATGGTTTGAAAGGAACAATAACTGGAATTTTTGATTCAGAATTATCTTTAATGTATTGAATTACTTTTGGATTGGCTAAAAGAGCTCCACTGTTTTTTAATTTTATTGATGGATAATCAGACAGATAAATCTTTTTAAAATTAGTAAGTTTAGGGACTTCAATATCCAAAAAATTGTCAACAACTAAAAAGAAGAAGACAAAATTTTTATTTAAAAGAGTGGTTAAATTTATCTTTGACATCCGGTAAGAATAATGACTGGATAATTACCAAAATCGGTTTTTTGATTTTTGGCTTTTAAAAAAGCAGCTAGGGCAAGTGCTCCTTCTAAAGAGGTTTCAATTTTGTTTGATTTTAATTTATTTGAAGCCTCGATAATTTCTTGATTTTGAATAGTAAAGGCATTTCCTTGGCTAGTTTTAATAGTTTTTATAATTTCATCTTTCAAAGGAACGGCCTTAACAGTAATAGCGTCAGTAATATTTTTTGTTTCTGGAATAAATTTTGAATCAAAAAATTTAGAAATAGGACAGTTAACGGCTGGTTGAGCGGCAAAAATTTTAACATTTGATGGTAATGATTGACTGATTCCTAACAAAGTTGTGCCACTGCCAACTGGAATAAAAATACTGGTAACTTGGGGAAGTTGGTCCAATATTTCTTTACCGATTTGTTGATAACCAATTAGAGCAGTTTTATCGGTTGATTGTCGAAGTAAATAAGCCTGATTATTTTTGGAAAATTTAATAGCGTCACTAATTGCTGTCTTGGAAAAAATAATTTCTGGAGAATATTTTTTAATGATTTCCAATTTGTGTAAATTAACATCAGGAGATAAAAAAACAGTTAATTTAATATTATTTTTTTGACAAAAATAGGCAGCGGAAATAGCAGCATTGCCAGTACTGGAAATTACAGCCTGGTTAAAACCTTGTTTTTTTAAATTTTCTACTTGAAAAATAATAGCTCGGTCTTTGGCTGATCCGGTTAAATTTAAGTCTTCTCGTTTAAGATAAAAATTGTCTATTTTAACTAATGGTGTTTTTGGCATATAATATCTAAATTATACTAGTTAATTAAAATTAATTGAATTATGAATGAAAAAGTTATTTGTCCAGATTGTAAAAGCGAAATTAAATTAAGTGAAAACTTAATGGTTGGTGATATTTTGGAATGTAGTGAATGTGGAACTGAAGTAGAGATTATTTCTCTTAGCCCTCTTAAATACAGAGAATTAATCGAAGAAAAATAAACGGAAAAATCCTTCATTTTCAAAATTTTTGTCTTTGATATTATATTGTCCTAATTTAACTCCTCGGCCTTTAAGTGAACTATCAACATAATTTATAACATCCCCTTCTTTGTCGATAATAAATAAAACATGATGGCCATTTTTTTGGCGAATTAGATCCCCTGTTCGAACATCTTTTAGTTTTATTTCTTTGGCTAAAGGAGATGAAGTTAACATATTGGCGGAAGTACGACGAATGTTAAATTCAATTTTTTTATTAATTAGTTGACCATAAAAAATTAACAATTGGCAAACAAGTCCGGAACAGTCTATTCCGATATGATTTCTTTTTTGAAAATTATAAAATTCTTGTTCGGTTAAATTCACCAAATCGATTTTTTGTTTTTGAGCAAGTCGAATAGTTTCGGTGGCAATTTGTCGACAATTGCCCTTACCACCTTCAAAACCTTCTTTAATTATTTTGCCATTATCAAGTTTATTTTTCCAATAAGGAACACCAAGATAATGACTGATTTCTTCTTGTAATTCTGTTAATTTAATCCTAACCATAGACCAAATATAGATAAAATAATACCAGCCAACCAGGCTCTAGAAACAATTTTTGGTTCTTCCCAACCAATTTGTTGTAAAGTTAAATGAATTGGAGCAGCTGGAAAAATTTTCTTTTTAAAATATTTTTTACTAATCATTTGAATAGCACTGCTAAGACCTTCAATAATAAATGGTGAACCAACAGTAATAAGAGGAACAACTTTACCTAACAAAATAGCAATAACAGCAAATGTGGCTCCAAAGGAAAGTGAACCAACATCACCTAGCCAAATTCTGGCTGGAAAGATATTAAAATACAGAAAAGCTATTAAAGCTCCTAACCAAAGAGCTAAAAAGGTTGAAATAACGGTATCCATTGAGGTACTGGCCAATATCCAAAAAGCAAATAAAGCAATCATTAAAAGTCCGCAAGATAGACCATCAAGTCCATCGGTAATGTTAAAAAAATTAGCGAATCCAGTAATAATAATCGTGGAAACAGGAATAAATAATAATCCTAAATTGATAGCTCCCAAAAATGGCAAATAAATAAAATTAATTCCTAATTGGAAATAAATCATCAAAGAAATAACTATAGAAATTACCAATTGAAGAATAAGTTTATGAATCATTTTTAATCCAAAAAAACCTGTTTTTTTGAAACCAAAAAATTTATAAACATCATCGTATAAACCTAATAATCCAAAACTAATAAAAGTAAAAAATAAAATTCTAATTTCTAAATCGATTCTGTAATTTGAAGAAATAAAAATTTTTGCAGCTCTGAATAATGGAATTAAAAATAAAAATAAAACACAGACTGAAACAATAATTAACAATCCACCTCCAACTGGAGTTCCAGATTTAGAGTTGTGAAATTTATCAAAAATAGGAGTTCTTTTATTTTGAAAATCGATAGTTTTTTGTTTTTGACGTTGAAATTTTAATTTGTAAAGAAGATTAATAAAAGGAACAACTAAAATGCTGGTAAGCAAAAAGGAAAATAAAAGTAAACCTAGATATAAATGAATCATAAAATTAAATTTTTATATACTCTATATTAGCACCTAGGGCGCATAGACGCTGGGCTAATTTTTCGTAACCACGTTCTATATATTCAACTCCTTTGACAACGGATTGACCTTCGGCAGTTAGAGCAGCCAAAGTAATTGAGGCTCCGGCTCGAAGATCATTGATTATAAATTCTGATGGTTTAAGTTTGTTTGGTCCATAAATTTTGACTCCATGAAAATATTCTGGCTTATCACTGGATTGATTAAATTGATAGTATTGATCGGGATTATCAACCACAGGGTTAAAAAAATTGACTTTTACTCCCATTTTTTTTAGATTTTCGATATGTTGAAAACGAGAAGGAAAGACGGTTTCAATAATGGAACTACAACCAACAGTTTGAGTTAAAAGGACACTAAAAACAGCTTGCCAATCGGTCATAAATCCTGGTTCTGGGGCGGTTTGAATATTAATAGCAATTAATGGTTTAACCCATTTAATATTAATTTCATCCTCACATGATTGAACATCAGCCCCCATGGTTTTAATGGTTTCTAAAAAAGACTTGACTACTTGAGGTTTAACTCGGAGAATATTAATTTTACCTTTGGTAGCCAAAGCAGCACAAGCAAAAGTAACAATTTCATTTCGGTCACAAATTACAGTATGTTCGGCTTGATGTAATTTAGAAACTCCATTGATTATTATTTGTTTTTGATCGTTTTTATTTCTGGAAATTTTAGCACCCATTTTGTTTAACATTAAAATAAGATCATCAATTTCTGGTTCAAGAGCAGCATTGTTAATAATTGTTTGACCTTTAGCTAGGGCGGCAGTCATAAGAATAACTTCAGTAATAGTATGGGATGGTTTTAAAAAAGAATAATTAGTTCCAATAATTCCATTGGTAGTAAATATAATTTGATTATCTTTTTCTTCAACTTGAATATTCATTTGACGAAAACAATCAAAAAGTCGATCTAATGGACGACTTCCCAATTTGTCTCCTCCAGGAATTGGAATAATGGCTTTTCCGGTTCGATTTAATAAAGGAGCAACAAACATAAATGAAGTTCTAGATTTTTCGCCAGTGCCTTGAGGTACAGTTGAATTAGAAATTTTAGAGGTGGTTATTTCGTATGAATGATCCCCTGTTTGGTTAATTTTGGAACCTAAACTTTTAGCAATACTAAGAGTAATTTTGACATCAGAAATTTGAGGGACATTAAAAAGTTTAATAGTATCTTTGGTTAATAAACTAGCAATAATTTCCTTAAAACTGGCATTTTTAGCTCCACGAATAGAAACTTCTCCTTGGAGTGGTTTACCACCTGTAATAATATATCTAGACATATTTATTTAAAAATTTTAATTATATTTTTAATTATATGATTACCTGATTTACCACCAGAACTCATATTAATTAAAATATCTTTTGGTTTTAAACTTTTTTTATAATAACTAATAATATCTTTTTCTATAGGTAAATAGTGAAACTTGTTTCCAATTTGATCTTGAAAATCTCTAACTGTGGTTCGTTGATCTTTGGAAATATCTTTTTTATAGTTAATTTGACTAACTACTATTTCGGAAGCTAGATTAAAAGCAGAAGAAAAATTTTTTAAACTGTCTTTGTATTGAATAAAACTGGCATGAGGTTGATACAAAACTTTAATATTGTGTTTAGGAAAGTGAAGTTTTATGGCATTTATGGCCGATTTTATGCGATCATCTGATTGAGCAAAATCATCAAAAAATAAAATATTTTTATGATTACCAATTAGTTCTAATCGTCTTTTAACTCCATTAAAAGAAAAAATAGCCTTTTGAATAAAATGACTTTTAATTCCCAAATAATCACTAATAGCCACAGCAGCTAAAATATTTTCAAAATTAAATTGACCAATAAGTTTGGTATCAACTTTAATTAATCCAGTTGGAGTATGAATCAAAATGGTAGTTAAATTTTCTTTAATTTGGATTTTTTCAATAAAATAATCTGAATCGGAAGAATTATAAGTTATAACTTTTGCATTAGCAAAAAGAGCTAATTTTTTAGCAGTCTCATTTTTATTGTTTATTAAAATTACTCCATCTTTTGGAATTTTTAGAATTAGTTCTTTGAAAGAATTGAAATTATCAATTTCGCTGGAATAACTGTCTTTGTGTTCCCAAGTAGCGCTAGTTAAAACCAAATATTTAGCTGGATAATATAAAAATTTAGCCATAGTATCTAGACCGTGAATTGACTCATCAGCTTCGGTGATTGACCAATCTGATGGGGAAAAATGAACTGAATCGAGTTTGTTTTTAATATTACCTCCAATCATGTAGTTTGGATTTTTTTTGGCTTTTAAAAATATCCAACTAACTAAACTGGTAATAGTAGTTTTACCAAAACTTCCAGCAACTAAAATTGAATTTTGTTTGATTAAATTTTGGGCAACGTATTCGGTAGCCGAAATAAAAGGAATTTTTAGACTTTTTATTTGTTCAAATTCTTGTTTAGTTTTCTCAAAAGAATCATAAGAAGAACCAATAATAGCTAAATCTATATCGTGGCTAATTGGAGTGTCGTTAATAATAATTTTGGCTTTTTTTAAAGTAGTACTGATAGGTGGGTAGATTTTTTCTTGATCCGATCCGGTAATTATGTGGCCTTGTTTTTTTAGACTAACAGCTAAATTGGCTGTCATTGTTCCAGCAATACCGACGATATGTATATGCATAATTAAAAACAAAATCCACCCCTTAATCCCCTCCCTTGAAAAAAGGAGGGGAAATTGGAGTATTTAATTAAAATATTTAATAAAAATTTCATACTATAAAGTAATCCAATTATTATCTTTAAAATATTCAAAACCGGGCATGTTACGTTTATAAAAACCAGTCGACTCGGAAAAACGACCGAGATAACAGTATTTTAGCCCCAATTCTTGACTGTCGATAATTACTTGAAGAACTAGTCTAATAGGTAAATTTCCATGACTGTACTCTGGATTGTAAAAAACATAAGCAATATGACTAATACTTTGGGTAAAAAGACATAAACCATAAGCAACAACTTCGTTATTTTCGTTTTTCCAAACATAAATATAATTAAAAATATGTTTAGTAAATATATTTTTAACTGAACTAATGGGAAAATCCCATTCCAGTTTTTTAATCCAACCAAAAATTTGTTTTTGAATTTCTAATGAAAAATTGATTTTTTTTGATTCTGTTTTAGTAAAACTAAAATTTTCGGTTTTATTCAAAATTCGGCGATTTTCAGAACTAAGTTTAAAGTTGATTAAGTTTGATCGACAACTGCTGTCAAAATAAAAAAGATGAGGACTGTTTCTTTGAGGTAAATAGCCTAGTGAATAGTTGGTTTCTAAATCGTTTTGATTGGAAATATTGTATTGAGACATAATTAAAGTTTTCGAAACCTGAAAGCAGATCTAAAAGCCTCTGCTTCAGACCAGGGATATTCGGTCTTACCATTAAGTATAGTGGTTTCATGGCCTTTACCGCAAGCGATAACAGTGTCGTTGGTCTGAGCTATTTTAATAGCCAAATTAAAAGCGTCTTGGCGGTTAGGAATATTAAAATAAACAAATTTATTTTTTGCTAATTCTAATATTTTTTGAACTTGACTATTGTTTTCGATAACCTGAAAATCAACAAACTCAGACTTTTTGGAATTAATACCGCTAATAATTTGTTGATTAATATCATCTATTTTTTCGTTTCTGGTGTCATCAGAAGTAATAATAGCAATATTGGCGATATTAGAAACAACTTCTCCCATTAATGGTCTTTTACTTTGATCTCGACCACCAGTAGCTCCAAAAATAACAATTAGGTTACCGGAAGTGTTTTTTTTGAGGGAAGAAAGAGTATTTTCTAAGGCGGCTGGGGTATGAGCAAAATCAACAATGGTTTTAAATTTAAAACTGTTAGAAATTTCTTCTCTACGACCACTGGTCTCAGGATATTTTTTAATAGTTTCAATTAAAATTTCTGGACTAATTTTAAGGCTATCAATAATAGCTAAAGCAGCTAATATGTTGTAGGTTTGATAATAATAATTACTGTCGGTAACAAAAGAAAGATTATTAACTTTAAAACTGAGTAAATTTGAAGATAATTTTATTTTGGTAGCTTGGAAATCAGATTTGTTTTTTATACTGTAACTTTTAACTGGTTTATTAATTTGTTGTTTAATTTGATTAAAAGATTGGTCATCTTTATTAAGAATTACTTTGTTGGAATATTTAAATAATTTAGCTTTAATATTAATGTAATTTTCCATGTTTTTGAAATAATCCAAATGTTCATGTGAAGTATTGGTGATAGCTGAAACTTCAAAATGACAACCTAAAAAACGATATTGATCTAAAGCATGAGCAGTAACTTCCAAAACTACGTGAGTAACTCCTTCATCAACCATTTTTTTGAGTAATTTTTGAATTAAAATTGGATCGGGAGATGTCATGTGAAGTTCAGTTGGATATTCATTGATACCAATTTTGGCACCAGTAGTAGAAATTAGACCTGTTTTAATGCCAGCATTGGTTAAAACATGATGAACTAAATGACAGGTGGTAGTTTTACCATCAGTTCCTGTAACTCCAATTAAAATTAATTTTTTTGAAGGAAATTTAAAGTAAGAACTAATTAAAAAGTTTTTAGGTCGGTGCCACAATTTATTTTTTATCCTTTGTTTAAGAGAGGAAATAGATTTTTTAGACATTTGAATATAGCTATTATAGCAAATAGTTTAGTTTTAAGGCCAAATCATACCAAATAGGAGCAGCAGTACTGGATCCCCAGGGTGATGATTTGGGATTATTAATGGTGACAATCATTGTAAATTTGGGATTATCACAGGGAGAAAAACCAATATAGGAAGCAATAGTGGCGGAATCAGTGTAACCACCTTTAATGGCTATTTGGGCCGTGCCACTTTTAGC
The DNA here is from genome assembly GCA_964448065.1 of uncultured Gammaproteobacteria bacterium. Classification (GTDB taxonomy): domain Bacteria; phylum Patescibacteriota; class Microgenomatia; order UBA12405; family UBA12405; genus WARW01. The sequence continues at coordinate 20,238 of CAYUUU010000002.1, read as the reverse complement.
GCAAACTTCAATATTTTTATCTTTCATTGAAGCCACAACTCCATTTTCAACGGAATATTTTAAAATTGATTTCATTGATTTTGTGGTATCTTGTGAGAAAACTCGATAACTTTCTGGTTGTTTATTGTTAATGATTTTATCGTTTTGAACAAAATAACTAGCTACTCTGGGTTTAACAAGAATTCCGTTATTGGCAATAGTATTAAAGGCTTGAAGCATGCTGACTTGAGTTACTAAAACTCCTTGTCCAAAAGAAGCAGTTGCCAAATCAATTTCGGGCCAAGTATCTTTGATTGGAGCTTTGGCTTCGCCTTGAAGATCAATTCCAGTTTTTTGATTAAGTCCAAGTTTTTTGTAATATTCTAAAAAATTGTTAAGACCAATTTTTTGAATAATAAAACTCATACCGATATTATCTGAATTTTTGATTATATCTTGAAGTGATGAATTAGGGTGAGTTTCATCGTTCCAGTTAGTAATAGCATATTTTCCAATTTGATGAGGTTGATCACAGCGGACACAAACAAAATTAGTATCAATACTTTTAGTATCTAATCCGATAGAAACAATTATTGGTTTAAAAATTGAACCTGGTTCAAAAAGATCACTAATGGCTGGATTTTTAATAGCACTAATTGAAGCTGATGAACTGGCTGTCATGTTACTCATGGCTAAAATAGCTCCAGTTTTTGGTTCCATAATGGTAACAGAACCAGAATCAGCGTTGTATTTATCGATTCCTTCACGAAGTAATTTTTCAACATAAAATTGAGCACTACGATTAATATTAGTATGAATATCACGACCATCTGTAGCTTCAGAACTCCAACTTTTTTTGGTTAGAATAGTTTTTCCAGTAGCATCTTGTGGAGCCCAAATGAAGCCAGTTTTACCAGTTAATTGTTTTTGATAATAAGCCTCAAGTCCACCATAACCAATAATATTTCCTTGACTGTTTTTAGCGACAATTCCAGTCAATTCTTTGGCCATATTTTCTTCAGGATAAAACCTTTTATCTATTTTTTGAAATTCAAGTCCGGCAATTTTAAGTTGATCTTTTTGTTGATTGGAAAAAAGAGTTGGAAAAGTAATCCATTTTTGATTAGAATTATTTTTAAAATTATCAATATTTTTTTGATTAATTTTAATAAAGTCTGGATAAACATTATTAATTTGATTTATAACAGTGTCTAAATTGTCTTTAAGATTTGGTTTATAAATAGAAATTTGATAAGAAATTTGGTTTAAAACTAAAGGAAAATTGTCTGAAGAATAAATTTTTCCCCTTTCGGGAACTATTTTTTCAAGTTTATATGTTTGTGATTTGGCTTTTTCTCGAAGCTCTGGACCTTTAATAATTTGCCAATAAACAAGGCGACCAATAAGAGCTATAAAGGTGAAAAAGATGGCCAGAGATAATAATTTAACTCTTGATTGGGTTAGTGACATTTAATTAAAATTTATTTTTAATAAGGGAATAATCGGTTAAATTTAAATTTTTTGAAAGATAATTTATAGAATTAAGACTGGCTAATTGTTGTTCTAAATCTTGGTTGGTAATTTTTAATTGTTGATATTCAATTTGATTTTTGTAGCTAAAATTGTTTTGATTAATAATTTCACTAGAATAATAAAAGGAAAATAAAAATTGGATAAAAATAATTAGAATAGTAGCAAAAATAGAAATTTTACTAAGCATTAGTTTATTCTATATTATTTTGTACGATCTGAGTGTAGCTGAGCGAGATAAAGGATTGTTTTTGATTTCAGTAAAAGATGCTTTAATTGGTTTTTTATTTTCGATGATAACTTTTTGATTAGAATAATCTTTAATAAATTGTTTAACAATTCGGTCTTCTCCAGAATGAAAAGTGATTATAGAAACAACTCCTCCTTTTTTAACTATTTTTAAACTCTGATAAAGAATTTTTTTAAGATTGGTCAATTCATCATTAACATAAATTCTTAAAGCTAAAAATATTTTGGTGCTAGGGTCTATTTTTGATTTAAGATGATTGTTTTTATAATATTCACGGATAATATCGGCCAATCTTGAACCAGAAGTAATAGGAGATTTTTGTCGTTCTCTGATTATTTTTAAAATTAATGGTTTAGCATATTGTTCTTGGGCTAATTTACTAAAAATTTCAAATAATTCATCATAATCACAAGTGTTAATTATGTTTTCAGCGGTTAATTCTTGATTTTTGGGGTCCAATCTCATGTCCAAAGATTGTTCATCATTAAAAGAAAATCCCCTGCCTTGACCAATTTGTTGACTTTGACTAAGACCAAGATCAGCAATTAAACCATCTATTTTTTGATTAATTTTTTGATTGACAATTGATTCAATATTTATAAAATTGGCGTGAATTGGAAAAAATTTTGAGTCAAAACCTTGGCTAACAATTCTGTCGGTGGCTGTTTTTAAATTAATAGGATCTTGATCGAACCCATAAACAACACCGCCTTTTTTTAAAATTTCTAAAGTGTGACCACCATGACCCAAAGTAGCATCTATGTAAATACCGTTTTCTTTGACACCTAGAGAATCTATAGTTTCGGTGGCTAGGACAGGAGTATGAAATTCCATTTATTGAATTAAATAGTCACCAACAAAAGTATTTTTGTCTGATTTGGTAACAGTGGATGGTTCAATAGATGATATTTTTCCGTTACCGGTACCGTTTGAAAAAATGGAATAAGCCGAAGAATTTTTAATAACAATAAAATAATCACTCTTAGGTGTTACAGTTCCAGATACTTTAAATCCCTCTGAATCTAGAGATAAATATCCAGATTTTTTGATGTCAGTTGAATTTTTAATATTGAAAGGAGCTTCGAATTTATAAAATTTATTATCATCGGTAGTAAAAGTTATAGATAAGGTTCCACCAGTAACACCTTCGTCATATTTATATTTACAACCACTGGTGCAACTTTCAGTTCCTAATAATAATTTTTTTTCAAAACTAGAACCACTTATCTTTTCAGTACCATTAACTCCTTTTTCAATTTCTAGTCCTTCGTCTTCGGCAGTGTAGATTAATTCATATTCAGCATTGGTAATTTTTGAAGAAATATTGCTAACCTTTAAGGTTAATTCGTGACCATCATTTCTAGGAATTAAAGAAATATATGGTTTTTGGGAATTTGATAATTCTAGTTCAACAGCTGTTTGTTTGATGGCTTTGGTTTCGACAGTAGCAGTTTTCTTTTTGCCACAACCAGAAAATAAAAAAGAAGAACAAATAACTAAGGCAACTAAGATTAAATTTTTTTTATTCATATTATTTATTTAACTGTTTTTCTAACCAACTGTCAACTTCATCAGATTTTATTCTGATTTGTTCCATGGTATCGCGATCACGAATACTGACAGTATTATCTTCTAGAGTTTGATAATCGACAACTAGACACCATGGAGTTCCAATTTCATCTTGGCGACGATATTTTTTACCAATATTACTGCTATCATCCCAATCAATTGAATATTTAGTAATTAGTGATTGGTAAATAGATTCTGCTTTATCAATTAATTCTGGTTTATTAGCAGCTAATGGAAGAATGGCCATTTTATAAGCAGCAATTTGAGGTTTAACTTTTAGAACAATTCTGATATCACCAGAAGTAGTTTTTTCTTCTTGGTAAGCATCTAAAAGCATAAAAAAGAAACTTCGATCAACACCACCGGAAGTTTCAGTAATATAGGGTAAATATTTTTCGTTAGTAACTGGGTCTAGATAAGATAAATCCTGACCACTAAATTTTGAATGTTGGGTTAAATCGTAATCACTTCGCCAATGAATTCCTTCCATTTCTGACCATCCCCATGGAGCATTAAATTCAATATCAAAAGCTTTTTTAGCGTAGAAAGCTAATTCATCTTTTTCGTGTTCTCGAAATCTTAAGTTTTGAGGATTATTAAAAATATCCTGATACCAAGCCATTCGATTGGCTTTCCAATATTCATACCATTTATCCATTTCTGAAGGGTGGACAAAATATTGAATATCCCATTGTTCGAATTCTCGAGTGCGATATAAAAAGTTTTTTGGAGTAATTTCGTTTCGAAAAGCTTTTCCAATTTGAGCAATACCAAAAGGTATTTTGACACGACTAGAATCAACAATATTTTTAAAGTCGAGATAAATGGTTTGACAAGCTTCCCCTCTTAGATAGGCGTGTTGTTTTTCTCCTTCGATGACTCCAATTTCGGTTTCAAATAAAATATTATATTTTCGACCTTCAGTAAATTCACCACCACATTCTGGACATTTAGAGGGATCTTCTAAAAGATCCGGCCTAAATCTTTTATGACATTTTTTACATTCGACCATAATATCGGCAAAGTTTTTGACGTGACCAGAGGCTTCCCAAACTCGTGGATGAGTAATTATTGAACCATCAATTCCAACCACATCACGACGTTTAACCACATTGTCTGTCCACCATTTATTTTTCCAATTTAATTTCATTAAAGAGCCAATGGGACCATAATCGTAAAAACCTTGGACGCCGCCATAGATTTCTGAATTTTGAAAAATTATTCCACGTCTTTTACAAAGACTGATTATTTTACTAACTATTTCGTTTTGGTTTTTTTCTGCCATGGAATATTATAACCTGAGATTACTTAAAAAGTTTATTAATTTAATAGTTTGTAGATTTTTTCCAAAATAGGTTTTCTGGCTTTACTTCCAGTAGGAGCTGTATAGTAAAGAGTACTTAGTTGATAGACAGTTTCAGCTTTTTCGCTTTTCTCGATGAGTATTTGGTCTAGTTTTTCTAGAGCGGTTTTTAATTCTTTTGGAGAAGACGCTGTTTCACGCTCATGTATAGCACTACTAATAGCTGGGGCACAATTATAAAAAAAAGATTTGTCTGTGGGTGAATAATCATGACTAACTAGTTTTTCAGTTGGGAGTGAATGATCTTCATTAAGAATATCTTCAGCTAAAAGAAATAATGCTATTTTTCCGTTTTGAATATTAAGTTCTTGAAACGTCTCTTCAATAGGAATGTTTATTTCTTTAGCTAGGTTTTTAAGGCCTTTTAGAGTAAAACTTTTATCGTTTATTTCTCCTACTTCTTTTCTTGCCATTGATTGTTGATTTACTTAATATATTATTTTTTCTAACTTTCCGGTATTTTAACATAAATCAAACTATCGAAATAATTTATTGCTTTCGAGGGGTTTTTCGATAATAGATTCAAAAAATTTTTTAATTAATTGTTGGGCGGTTCGATAGTCTTGTTGTTGATAATATTTTTCGATTTCTTCGGGAACACCAAAACCCAAAACCTCTAAAAAAATAATTTCATTTTTAATATATGATCCAAATTTATTTTGATTAATAGAATCAATAATATTTTTAGAAATCTCAAAAACTTTGTTTATATATTGATTTTCAGCCAATAGACGATTAAGTATTTCCAAAAAATAAAACAATAAATTAATTTGAGTTAAGGATTTGTCTTGTAGTAAAAAAGGATTTATATTTTGGCTTTCTGAAATCCAAAGATAATCGTTTTTTGAATAAAGTTGAACTTTAATAAGATTACCCAACTGAAGATTTCCTAGTCGACTACTTTTAATATTTTTAGCACCCTTGGCTAAAGCTATAATTTTGCCTTCTTTTGGGGTTAAAAGAGTTATTAATAAATCAGTTTCTTTAACTGTTTTTTTATTAATAACAAGCCCAAGAGTACTTTTATATTTATCCATTAAAGAGATAATCGAATAGTTTTATCGGCTACCCAACTAAATGTTTCTTGTTCTTTTCCATTAACAATTAGTTGATAATCGATAGCTTTGGTTCCAGGTTGTTTTTGAAGTAAAAGGCTGTAATTTTTACTAGCAGGAACAGAAGAGACATATTCGATTGATGTTTTTAAATTAGATTTAGCTTGAAGAGGATATTTGTTACCATAGAATCCTTCAAAAACTTGTTTGCCTAATTCTTCATATTTGACTGGTTCAACTTCAGATCCGGTCATTTTTATCATAGTTGATCCAGTTGGAACAAAAAATCTAAACCAATCACGATAATTAGCAGCATTTAGACACAGACCACCCTTTTCCAAATTACAATTTGAAGCAGCGGTTGGATTAGTATAAGTAATACTAATTTTATGTGTAACTTTGCCATTTTTGGTAGAAATTTCGTGTTTAATTTTTTGAGTAATAAAAAGATTTGATTTAGCACTAGCCATGTTAGCGTCATTTAAATGAAAATAATCAATACTATTGTCTGTTTGAGTTATAGTTCCAGCAATATTGGCTAATTCACCAGCTTTTTGCATATCAGTATCTTTAAAGTAGAACATAATATGTTTTTGATTAATATTGGTAAAGAAGGCTTCCATTAATGGTCCCATTTTACTTTTTTCTGAACCCATAGCGTTTGATAATAGAGAATTCATTAAAGGTCCCAAAAATCCCTTACGATTGGTATCAATATAACTTTTTGGTTTATCAGCTAATTCTTCAAGTTGATAAATAATATTAGGACAACCATCACAACGAGTGTCAGGTTCGGCAGAGAAATTACCAAAACCACTAACCCCAACTTGACCTAGAACTTTAACTAAATCAACTAAAACATCCAAATCGAGAGAAATAACTGCGTCGATTTTAGTATTTTTATTAACTTTTTCATAATTTTCCAAAAATAATTTTATACTAGTTGGAAAATCTGGAGAAATATTCATGTCTCGAACATTGTAGTAAGGAACATTAATATGATAAGCCTTAATTGGACGTGGAGCAGGAATCGTACTTTTAATTTGAGCATCAAGAGAGTAAATGTCACTTGAAGCTAAAGGAGTAATTTTACCATTATCAATTTTGATTAATCCGTAAGCTGTCCAAAAACCTCCAGTAGGTCTTAATTCAGCGTTGTTTTGAAAGATTAATAAATAGTTTCTTGGAGAATCTTTTCCTAACAACCAAGAAGTTTTGGATAATATTGGTTGACCATTTTTAAGGAAAGTATGAATTTGAGAAACCATTTCATTGGCTTTATTTAAATCAGATTTAATGGCAATACCTTTGAATTCTTCAGGGTAACGATTGGGGTCTATTTTGTTTAAAGAAGTTTCAATTTTAGAAAGTTTTTGTTCCAAAGTATCCATATAAGGGACCAGACTTTCAACAGATTGAGTTAAAAAGGAAATACGATCCTGGGTAGTTTCTTCTCCGCTGGTGGCGGCTCCTTTAACTCCCAAGAAATCTTTATATGGTTCTATGGCTTGAATAACAATATTTCCAGCATCAATTGCTTCCTTACTTATATTTATTAATTCAGTTCCATCATTGTAATAATTTTTAGCTACAGGAATTATTTTGGCATAACTAAATTTTTTGTAAGTTGATTCAACAGATTTTATTTGAGATTTAACTACATTTAATTCAGATTTTACTTTGTCTAAATCTTTATCGGTTATGGCTTGTTGAATAATTGGAGCTTCTTTTTTAAGAGTTTCTATTTGTTTTTTTAATTTAGTACCAGGAACAATAACAGAAAAGAAACAAATAACAAAAAGAACAGAAAAAATTATTAAGATAATTGATAAAACCTTAAGAAATTTCTTTTTATTAAACTTAATTTTTTTTAAATTAAGAGATTTTTTGACTGTTGGGGTTTGATTAACAGTGTTTGTTTGAGCGGTTAATTGATCCATGTTTCAATTTTAACTTAAAATTAATTAAATTACCAACGTGATAACATCGACATTGGAGTTTTAAAAATAATGACAATTTCGTTTAAGAATGATTGGTGACGAATATAATTGGAATCCATTTGAGCTCTTTGTTCAAAAGAAATATCGTTTCTGCCAGATGTTTGCCATACTCCAGTAATTCCTGGTTTGGCCGATCGAATATCGTCTATAAGGTGTTTGGTATGAGGAAATTTGGCTTCATATTCTTGTAACTCTTCTTCTCGATAGGCTCGTGGTCCAACTAAACTCATATCCCCTTTTAAAACGTTAACTAATTGAGGAAATTCATCGATAGTTAGTGATCTAATTTTTTTACCAATTGGAGTAATTCGGGGATCTTCGGACATTTCTAATTTCCAACCAGATTCTTTATATTTTTTCCACAATTCAGGATAATTATCTCTTAATCGTTTATCGTTGTCTCCGGTATACATGGAACGAAATTTATACATCCAAAATTGTTTACTGTTTTTGCCGACTCTTTTTTGTTTAAAAAATATTGGTCCTGGCGAAGTTACCTTGACAAGGATCATAGTGACCAAAAAAATAGGAGAAAAGATAACTAAAAGAATTAACGAACCAACTATATCGATGGTTCTTTTGAAGATTTTAAAAGTAATTTTTTTCATTTTTTGCCTAAAAAATAGATTTTATATTTTTTGTGTTTCACTATCAAGCTTACTAAATCACGGACATTAAAACTAGAGTCCAAATCACAAACTAAAAGAGCATCATTGGTATCAATAATAGCTAAATTTTTTACACCAACTAAACCAATTAATTTTTTGTCGGTTCCAGAAATAAGACAATTATTGGAATTAGTACTAAGAAATTGAGTTTTAGAATTAAGGGAAATATTTTTATTGTCACCTTTTGAAAGAGTTTTAAAAATAGCACCCCACTCACCCACATCACTCCAATCAAAAGAAGCTGGAATCATAGCCATTTTAGTTGATTTTTCTGAGATGGCTCGGTCTATGGCTAGTTCTGGAGCTTGTTGGTAAATAGTTTTAATTTTTTGGGGTTGATTTAAATTTTGTTCTAATTTTTTATATATTGAATAATATTCTGGTTGCAATTCTTTGAATTCATTAATTAGAGTATTTATGGAAAAAGTATAAATTCCAGAATTCCAATAAGAATTATTTTCAATCAATTTTGAAGCAATTTCGACTGGTGGTTTTTCGACAAAAGATTCAACTGAATAATAATTGTCAACAAAAATTTTAGGTTTTATATAACCATAAGCTGGATTTGGACTGGTTGGTTTAATACCAATAGTAACTATTTTTTGATAATTACAAGCAATATTTTTGGCTTTAATTAAGTCGTTTTTAAATTTATTAATATTTTTTATATAATGGTCTGATGGTAGAGTCGTAATAATTGCTTCTGGATCAAATTGCTTAATTTTAGTGGTGGCATACAGGATGGCAAGAGCGGTATTTTTCTTTTCTGGTTCGGTAATAATATTTTTACTAATAGAAAATTTTTGAGCAATTTTAATTATTTTTTGTAAATAATTATCGTTGCTAACAATAAAAATATTGTTTGAATCGACTACCTTGCCAGCTCTTTGAATTGTTTGTTCTAATAATGAATCTTTGCCAAAAAAAGACAAAAATTGTTTAGGATTTTGTTTGCGAGAAAGTGGCCATAATCTGGGACCAGTACCACCACAAAGGACAAAAATATAATGATTTATTGTTGTTTGTGCCATAGGGAATAAACTTCGTTTTTAAAGTTTAACATAAATTTTTGACGAGAAAATTTAAGAGCATTTTGACGACAAATATTTTTGTTAAAACGATGATGGTCAAATTTTTTAATGGCATGGATTAATGATCTAACTGTTTGGTGATTAAAAAAAATACCAGTTTTATTATTAATTACAGTTTCGGTTAAACCACCTTTTCTTAGGGCAATAATTGGTTTACCACAAGCTTGGGCTTCGAGTGGGGTCAGGCCAAAATCCTCTATTTGGGGACAAATTAAAGCTTGGCAATTTTGATAAAAAGTTAATAATTTTTGATCATCAACAAATCCTAACAATTTAATATTAGGATCGTTTAGTTTAGAAATTATTTTATTAAGACGAGAATAATCTCGACCATTTCCAACGATATAAAGTTTTTTATGAAGTTGATGACAAGCATTAATGGCAATATCGATTTTTTTATGAGTAACCAGACGAGACACAATTAAAAAATAATCATTAGTAGTTTTAATAGCGGATGGAATAAAAAAGGAAGTGTCAATACCAGGATTAATAACCTTAGCTTTTCGATGGTAATTTTTTTCAATTCGTTGTTGGACAGTTTTAGAATTGCAAAAAATATAATTTGGTTTTTGACCAAATTTAAAGTCGATTTTTTTATAAATATTTAGTAATGGTTTTAAAAAATTAAAATGAGATGGAGTTTGATAAACATAACGATTGATATTGTGAAAATAACAGATAAAAATAGTTTTTTTGGGAACGTTTAAACTGTGTCCGATAACTTGAGTTGTAGAAATAACAATATCGTATTTAGAAAAATCAAAATGCTTTAGAGCTAAATAATAAAATGGAGTTTGAAAAATGGAATTTTTTTTAAATATGGAAATTTTATTTAAAAAAGATGAGTTGATTTTAATTTTTTTTGGCAACCATTTGGTTGTTTTAGGGTTGTAAATTAGAGTATAGACAGGCGCATTGGGAAAAGTTTTAATTAAATCTAATAAAACTTTTTCGGCTCCACCCCATTGGTTAAGCCAATCATAAAAGAGAGCAATTTTTGGTTTCAATTAATAATTAAAAATTAATAATTAAGAATGTTTTTGTAAACATCCATTGTTTGCTTGGCGGTTTTGGACCAAGAATATTTTTGAACTTGTTTTTGTCCTAAATTGATTAGTTTTTGACGAAGATCTAAATTACCATTAAGTTCATTTATTTTTTTAATTAAATCTGAAGAATCGTTGGGGTCAAAATAAAGAACTGATTTTTCGTAGATTTCTGGTAAGCAACTGGAATTAGAAGAAATAACTGGACAATTTAGAGCCATAGCTTCAAGACCGGTTAAACTGAAACCTTCCATTAAAGATGGATGAACCAAAGCCAGAGCTTGTTTATAAATATCTTTAAATTGTTGATCGTTTAAATAACCTAAAAATTCGACTTGTTTTTTAATGCCCATGTGGGAAATTTGAGTTTTTAATTTATCGCTAAAAAAACTTCTGGCACAAATAATTTTAAGATTAATATTGGGTAATTTTTTTAGAGCTTCTAGGATAATTTTAATATTTTTATGAGTGTATAAATTACCGGTATAAATAATGTAATTTAGAGGTTTTTGAATGTCATTATTTTGATTATTTTTTAGAAAAGTTGGATCAACAGCTTCGTGAGTAGTAACTACTTTATTGGGTTCTAATTTAAATTTTTCAATTAAATATTTTCGCCAAAAATTACTAGGAACAATAATTTGATTTCTTTTAACAATATTATTAATTAAAAAAAGATAACCTAAATGTTTGATTTTATATAAAAATTGATTTTTAGTAGTGGTGTCTTTACCGGTAAAAAAATGTTTAATCAAATCATGAATAGTTACAACTGATTTTTTAAAATAAAGAACTGGTTTATTAAAATGAGTAAAATGGACTAAATTTGGATTAAGACGATATAAAATAAATGGTAAAAAAAGTTGTTCTTTGATTGAATAATGAGGAATATTAGTGGCTACATAATTAAAATTGTTACCTAAATCTTTTTTGATATCTTCTAAAAGATTTTTATAAACAATTAGGGTAAATTTATATTTTTTAAAATCAGGAAGATTAATTAAGGCTTTTAAAAGATTTTTAGTATAACGACCAATACCAGTATGTTTGGGCCCATAAAGTCGAGCATCAATAACAATATGTTTTTTCATAAATATTTGGCTTTAAAGACTCTTTTTATCTCCAATAAATTGATGCCCAACATAACTAAGGCTTTGGTTATTGGAGAATAATTTTTAAATAAATTTTGGCGATAAAAAATTCTCATAGCGTTAGTGGAAGCTTTGGCAACTTTAATTTTAGTTTCCCGAGAAGCGTTGGAAATTTTTTGGGAATGAGAAATTAATCCAGAAGAAACTCCCTGAAAATGGGTTATTTTACAATTTGGATTGAACCATAAATTTAAACCATGTTGTTTTATTTGATAGCAAAACTCTAAATCTTCACCATAGAAAAAATATTTTTCATTCCACCATTTAACTGTGTCACCAACTGATTTTTTAACCATTAAAAAAGCACCAACACAAGCTTCTATTTTGTGTGGAATTGAAGTATTAAGATGGCCTAAAAAATATCCAGAAAATATTTTTGAATGGGGAAATAATTTTTGGAGTTTAGAAAAATAACAAAATGATCGCCATGGAGTGGGAAAACCACGATGACATTCTGGTTGCATTTGGCCGGTAAGAGCTAAGTTTATTTGACAAGTGGCAGCATCAACATTTTTATTTTTGTCGAAAAATTCAATCATTTTTTTTAAAGTATCTTTTTCAACTACAGTATCTGGATTTAAAAATAAAACAAATCTAGTCTTAGGATTAATTTCTTTTAATCCTTGATTGTTACCATGAGCAAACCCCAAATTAGTTTTGAGTAAATCGTAAATCGTAGATCGTAGATGAGAATTAGTGAAAGATTTGGCTAGGTTAATGCTGTTATCAGTTGAACAATTATCAACAACAATAACTTCATATTGATAATTACCAATATTTGATTTAGAGATGCTTTCGAGACATTTTTTTAGATAGTCAGCAGAATTGTAATTAAGAATAATAATCGAAAGATCCATGTTTATTTTTTGTTAGTAATTTTTTGATAAATCTTGTTTAGACCATCGACACTATTTTGATAAGAATATTTACTACTTATTAATTTGTTAGCTTCGTTGCCCATATCAATTCTTTTTTTATTGTTTTTTAAAAGATTGATGGTGTGTTTGGCCACATCTTTGTATTCACAAATAATCGATTGTTTAAAATTTTCAATTTTTATCCCCCCCATCCCTTCTGGTGTAGTAATAATAGGAAGATGGCAAGCCATGGCTTCTAAAAATTTATTGCGACTACCACCACCGCTGCCCATAGGAGCAACTAATGCCCAACAGTGTTGATAATAATACATAGGATCATGTTTTTCACCATCAAAATCGGCTTCTTCAACAATAACATCGTTAGATCGATAATGACCATAATAATCTGGAGCAAGTCGACCAATAATGTAGAGTTTACAATTTGGAATTGTTTTTTTGATTTCTGGCCAGGAATCTTTCATAATCATTTCCACAGATTCACGATTTTGCATCCATTTCATATTGGAAACACCAAAAAGGACAGATGGAAATTTACTTTTTTCTGTTTTTGGTTTTGAATCAAAAAATTTATTATCAACTCCATTATCAAATAATTCAATATCATTACGGCCAGTTATTTTGGAAATTATTTTTTGATCCTCTTGGCCAAAAGCAACAACAGTATTAGTATTTTTCCAATAGTATGTTTCCCAATGTTTTAATTTTTTAACGTCTAACCAAAGTAACGGATAAATTAATTTTCGAATACCCTTGACGGTTTTAATATAGTGTTGATAAACTGCAAATTCAATAGTTTGATCAACTAAAACAATTGGAATTTTAGTTTTGGGAATATTGGGCATCAGGTAAAAACATTCACAATGAATTAAATCGTATTTAGAATTTTTGAGCTCGGCAGAAATGGTTTGTTTTAAATCCTTACTAATATAGTTAGCAACCAAAAAAGGATAAGTAGTAAATCCAGTGTATAGAATTTTTTTTAAATCCCAAGTTTTACCTCTTTTGACAACAATAACTTTTTTGCAAAATTGTTTAATTTCTTCTAAACCTTGTTGATCACGACTGAAACAAATTAGGGTTATATTATTTTTAGCTGCTAAATATTTTATTGAATAATAGGAACTATTTTGACCGCCGGATTGAGCACGTCGAGGTAAATAAGGAGTAATCATTAAAATATTTCTTTTATTTTTTGAGTTCATTGTTTTCTTTTAGATTTAAAGATTGATAATAAAAAGCCATCATAATCCAGAAAAGATAGGCTGTTTTTGAAGCTTCAAAAACATCAATAAAAATAGCATTAGCTAGAGTTGTTAATAGTCCACCAAAGAAGATGATAGATATTTGATCGTAGATCGTAGATCTTTTTTTAAAAATAAGATGTAGAGTTTTGATTATAAAGAATAGTTGAATTGCCATAAAAGAAATAAAAGATAACAATCCCCCTTCACCAAGAAGTCGTAAATAATCATTATCTGTGGCCAGGCTGATTGAGCCAAGTCCAGTTCCAGTTAATATATTTTTTCTAAAAGCATTTATGGCTCTAGGCCATTCAACATTAAATCTAATTTCTCCAGATCGAGCTACTCCACTGTCGGCATCGATGGTGTAATTTTCAGTAATTGGTTTGTGTCGGGTAATAGTTGGAACAGGAGTTGTTTTGGTACCAATAGCAATTGGGGCAGTAGTTGGGGTTGGAATAATAGTTATGGTTGGAGTAACTGATGGAACAGCAGATGTTTTAATTAGTTGGGTTTTTAAAGCAGGAATGGTAGCTAATAATCGTTGACTTAAATCTTTAGAATTAAACATGCTAAAAATAACCAAAATAGTTACAGGAACTATCCAAAAATATTTTCTAAGGAGAAAAAAAGTAACGACTACTCCGCCCCAAAAAGCAAAAATAGAAACTCTAGAGGCAGTAAAGGTTAAAATTTGAAAAGATGGAATCCAAACCAATAGACTAAAAATTTTAATTAATTTGTTTTTAGAAATTAAAAAAACAGCAGCAATAATAATCAAGGCTACGCTCAGAAAGGCAGCTAAATCATAATGTCCGGCGAAGGTGGAATTAACTCGGGTCCAAACATCCATTTGAAGTAGTTGACCTTTGGAAAATTCGGAATTCATAGTAGAAATTACTGGAAATTTTAGGTATTTTTGACCATAACCATAAAAAGAAACCAGAGCGGTAGATATAAGCAAAAAGATATAAGTAAAAGAAAAATCAAATTTGGATTTAATACTATTTAAAGCAATAAAAAAAACAGAAATATATTCAAAACGACGTAAAAGATGAAGTCCAAGTAGACTAATAGAATCGGTTTGATAAACCAAAAAAGCAGTTACAAAACTGGCGATTATTGATAAAAAATAAACAATAAAGAGGCTAGTAATTTTGGTTTTGAAAACAGGAAATTTATTTTTTATTTGATAAATTACCCAAATTAAAATTGTCAAAGCAATAACTACATCATCCAGACGAATAGCTACATAAGTGCCGTCAACATTGGTTAAAGGAAATTTTGGATACAAGGGAATAAATAAAATTAGAATGGCAATTATTGGACGAAAAATGTTTAGGTTTATTTTTTTGAACATATTTGAGTATAAATACTAGCCCGTTGATGTTGGCCTAATATAGAGTATATAACAGCTCGACTAAAGGCATTAATTTTGATTAAAAATTTTACAATTTTTGTTTGCCAAAGTGGCTTGTGTTTGGTAAAAAAAGCAATAATACCTTTGTATTCATTAATAATTGGATCTGTTTTACTAACAGCTGAAGCTCCGCCAAGGTGAATAATTTGAGGACCAATTAAATACCAGGTTTGGAATTTGGGAAAAAGTTTTTTGATTCGATAAGACAATTCAAGTTCTTCACCATACATAAAATAATTTTCATCAAAACCATTAGTTTTGTCTAAATGTGATTTTCTGATTAACATAAAAGCTCCAGTTACCCAATCTTGTTGATGATCTTGTAAATAGAATTTATCGTGAGTATAAAATGTAGGAGGGTGAGGATGGATAGGTTTGGATATTTTGTTTAAAAAAGGTAAATCGTCAATATTAAAACACCAAGCAAAAACATTGGAAAGAGTGGGGAAATAACCACCAGAGGCTTGAATGGTTTTGTCTTTGTTTAAAAGTTGAGCAGTACAAATTGAAGCTTCTGGATGAGAAGAAAGCCAGTCCAAACTTTGACTAATGGCCGAATGAAGAATTAAAGTGTCTGAATTTAATAATAAAATATAATTTCCTTTGGCTATTTTTAAACCTTGATTATTGGCCTTACCAAAACCACAATTATTTTTATTTTTAATAAATTTTATATTTTTTGCCTTGGAATTAGTTTTAATTAATTTTTCTATTTCAGAAACCGAATTGTCTTGAGAATTATTATCGATAATAATAATTTCGGTTGGAGTTAATTGAGAGTTATCAATATTATTTAAATTAAAAGTTAAACCTTTGTCTGAAAAAATAGATTTAAGACAATCAATGGTTATTTGACTGGTGTTATAAGAGATAATAATTATTGACAATAAAGGATTCATTTTTTCTTGGTTTTTAGAAATTTGATATAGCTGTAGACGCCAAACAAAATAACAAATTCAGTGGTAAAAAAAGAAATTAAACGTTTTGGAATGGAAACTGGAAAAGTACGAATAGTAATCTTGGCTTTATATTCTTTGCCTTGGAAAATAAGCTTATTTTTAATTCTTTTTTCGGCTTTGGTAAAAACATCATTTTCCCATTCAAAACCATTTATATACAGAGATTCTTTAAATGGCAAAACAAATTCTTCAAAATAATAACTTTGGATGGTGTCTTTGATAACAGTTTTAGCTTTTTCTGGAGGGTGATTTAAAATAATTCGAAGTGGGCCACTGTAATAGGCTTTGTAAAAATCGATAACTTCACTGCGGGTCATGTTGGTGTAATAAGCGGAAACATTACTGATTTGAATGGTGTCCCCGACTTCATCTGATTTAACACTGTTAACCAGGTTTGGAAGAGTTGGAGTTGGTAATAATAAATAACCGACAGTTAAAAGATTAAAAGCACAAAATAAAAAAATTAATATTTTTTTAAACATATTTATTGAAACAACATAGCTCTGCCAATTTTGTAATTAGGGTTTTTATTTTGACGGTCATTTATCTTTTTAGCTGGAATTCCGCCCCAAATTTCAAAATCTGGGATATCTTTAGTAACTACGGCTCCAGCCGCAACAACAGCGCCTTTGCCAATTTTGATATTTGGCAAAATAATGGCTCTTGGTCCAATAAAAACATAATCACCAATTTCAACTGGTCCAAAAGAATTACTATAATCTAGGGAATTAATATCGTGTTCGTCGTTGTAAATTAAAACTTGACTGGCGATGCCAACATGGGAACCAATTTTAAGAGGAGCACGACCATCTAAAAAACAATGATCACCAATAATGGTGTCGTGACCAATAGTAATGTTTGAAGGTTTAAAAAAATTAGCCCCAATATGAATAGTAGAATTGAATGGCATTTTAACTCCAGAAATAATATAGAAAAATTTTCTAATAAAATGAATTGGAATAAAACCAACGAATCTTAAAACCATTAACCAAAATTCAAGTAAGATTGTTTTTAAACGGGTAATTATTTTTTGAGAGACTTCTGGAGATTTTAGATTGTTACCATTTCGATCTTTCATATGTTTAGTTTAGCAAAATTGTTCAAAAACTTTTAATACTGATTTAGCAGTATTGGCCCAACTAAAAAAATCAGCTCTAATTTTGGCTTTATCAGTTATTTTTTTATTTTCTGATGGTTTAAGAGAATCTAATTTAACAAATTGGTTAACCAATTCTTTTTGTTTAGTTGGACTAAAATAAAAACCATTATCAACAATAACTTCTTTTAATGGAGCAATATTACTGGCAATTACAGGAGTGTTGGACTTCATAGCTTCAATAACTGGAATTCCAAAACCCTCATAAGTAGATGGTAAAACTAAAGCTTTGGCGTGTTTATACAAAGTCCATTTTTGGTCTTCGTTTATAAAATCAGTAAAAACAACTTTTTCTTCTATTCCTTCTTGTTTAACAGTTTTAAATATTTCTTCAAATAACCAACCTTTTTTACCAGCTATGACGAGTTTGGTATCAAATCTTCCCCCATCCCCTTCTTTGACAAGACGGGGAGATTTTAGATATTTAGCAAACGATTTAATTAAAAAGGGAATGTTTTTGTTTGGTTTAAGTGTACCCAAATAAAGATAATAGTTTTTAGATTGTAGATCGTAGAAAGATAGTATTTCTTCTTGATTTTTTTTACTTATTTTCGATGGATTGTCAGTGCCATTGTAAGCAACAGTGATTTTTTTTGGATTAATTTTGTATTTTTTTTCAATTTCATTTTTGGAAAAATTAGAAACCGTAATAATGTGAGCTGATTTTTTAATTGATTGATTTGTCCAGTTAATTAATTGATACAGGTCTTTTTTGGTGAATTGGTTTTGAGATTCTAAGTAACCCAAATCGTGAATTGTAGGAATGGTGGGACAGGGACAAAAAAGAGGAGAATAATGAGTTGGAGAATAAAATAAATCTAGTTTTGTTTTTTCAATAAATAAATGAAGAGGCAGAGCAAATCTGGTCCAAAGTTTTGATGGGCCAAAAACTCGATATTGCCAATCTTTGGATGGTTTTGGCATATCATGTAAAGGTCGATTTTTAAGATAGACAATATATTGATTGTTTTTGTCGAGTTTATTTAATTGAGTAATTAAATTAAAAGCATATTGACCAACCCCAACTCGGTTTTTAATATTAGCTTCGTTACCATCAATTCCAATTATCATATTATTAGAGCTTTAGAACGTTAGAGATTTATAAATTAATAAAGTTTGTTGAGCAGTGATTAACCAATCAAATTTTTTGGCTTGAGTAATTTCTTTTTGAATTAAGCGTTGGCGAAGACTGGAAGATTTAACAATTTTTTCGATAGCCAAAGCTATTTCTTTGGTTGAATTAGGGTCAACATAAAGAGCTGCTTTGCCAGCAACTTCTGGCATTGAAGAAACATTACTAGTAATTATTGGGGTTCCAACTTTTAATGATTTAACTAAAGGAAGACCAAATCCTTCATATAAAGAAATATAGGCTAGACAAATAGCACTAGCATGGAGAGCAACCATGTCTTTTTCAGGAATAAATCCAAGAATTTTTATTGAAGGATCTTTTTTACCATCAACATCTTGTCCCCAACCATATTTTCCGGCAATGGCCAATTCAACATGGCAAGTTGGATATTTATTTTTAAATTCTAAAAAGCCTTCAATTAATTTTTTTAAATTTTTTCGTGGTTCTCTGGTACCTTGAGCTAAGATAAATTTATCCAAACCATATTGTTTTTTTATGGTGTCATGTTTTTTTTGTTGATCAATCTTTGAAAGTTTTAGAAAATTATTATATTTTTCTTCGGCAGCTTCGTAAATAACAAATATTTTTTCAGGATTAATTTTGGAAAATATCTTTAATAAATCGTTTTTGGTATTTTCAGAGACACAAATAAAAGCACTGCATTTTTTAACAGCTTGGTTCATTTTGTTTTTGTGAGCCACAATAACTTTTTGGTGATGCCACTGGGGGTATAAAAATGGGGTTAAATCGTGAACAGTAGTAATGGTTTTGGCTTTTATAGTTGGAGGTTGAGTCCAATCTGAAGTATGAAAAATGTCGCATTTACCAATGAAAAATTCAATTGGAAATAAATGGAGTTGATTCCAAATAATTTGAAGTAAAGTTGGTGGAAGTTTAAATTGATAAATTTTTATATTCGAATGTTTTTTTTGTAAATCCAAAATTTCTTTTGGAATTGGCAAACGCATTGAAGAATAAAAAAATTTGTAAGTGTTGGTTTTGTCAACCTTAACTAGATTTCGAATTAGATTAAGAGTGTAATTACTGACACCAGTTTTGTAGGGAGTTGAAGAAATATCTATACCTATGATCATAATGATAGTTTATCAAGTTATAAAGTTAAAAGTTTATAAAGTTATAAATTTGTTCCTTGATTAATTTTTAACTTTTTAATAGCTTGGCGTTTTTTGAACATTTTTGGAAGTTTAAATAAAATTTCGATTAATATTTTGATTAATTCAAAAGGAAAAATAATAAAAGATTTTAGTTTATAAATTTTAATTGTTTCTCTAAAGAAATAAGAAAAATTATGAAATCTTTCTATAAAAATATCTTTAAAATTTAAATTAAATTCTTCTTTAGAATAATTTTTAAGAATTATAAAAAACCAGTTTCTAAAAGATGAACGGCTTCTAATATTTTTCATTTTATTACTGGTGCCACCACCGAGATGATAAGATAAAGCTTGGGGAACATAGAGAGTTTTGAATCCAAGATTGTGAAGTCTAAGAGCTAGGTCAACATCTTCTTCGTAGGCAAAAAAATCTTGGTCAAAAAGACCTATTTTAGTTATTATTTTTTTATTGTAGACAACTAGAGCAGCAGAAGCACCCCATACTAGAGCTTTAGAACTTTGGAGCGCTAGATCTTTAGATAAAAATGGTTGGCCATTGGAAACATTTTGACATTTGCCGGAATAGAAAAAATCTAATCCTTGAGATTCAAATTTAGTACCATCTTTGGTTAAAAC
>CAYUUU010000001.1:0-43157 GCA_964448065.1 uncultured Gammaproteobacteria bacterium | reverse complement strand
ACCGTTTCAACAAAGCTCAACAAGATTTTTTACTTCCTTCAGTTGAATCAGGAGCTTTAATTTTAATTGGGGCCACCACCGAAAACCCTTCTTTTGAAGTTATCTCTCCACTTCTTTCTCGTTGCCGAGTTTTTGTTTTAAAAGAATTATCTGATGAAGAAATAGGTCAAATAATAGACAGGGCTGTTTCTGTTTTAAGTCCCCCTCTTGTCAAAGAGGGGTTAGGGGAGATTGTGAAATCAAAGAAGGGTTTAGATAAAAAAGGGGTTTTAATTAAAAAAGATGCCAAGGAATGGCTTATTCAAATGGCCAACGGTGATGCTCGTCAATGCATTACTATGCTTGATAATGCCTATACTTTATACGGCAATTTAAAACTCGAAAGTCTTAAACAGGCTCTTCAAAACACTTTTCTTCGCTTCGATAAAAAAGGGGAGGAACATTACAATACTATCAGCTCATTAATTAAGAGTATGAGAGCATCAAATGTCGACGCCTCTCTTTATTATCTAGCTCGTCTAATCGAAGCCGGAGAAGATCCAAAGTTTATTGCCAGACGAATGGTTGTCTTTGCTAGTGAAGATATTGGAATTGCTAACTCCTCAGCTCTTATGTTAGCCAATGAGGTCTTTAGAACCTGTGAAACCATTGGTTATCCAGAGTGTCGGGAAAATCTAGCCCATGGAGTTGTTTATTTAGCCAAGAGTCCCAAAGACCGTTCTGCTTACGAGGGTTATTTATCCGCTCTGGCCGATGTTCAACAATATGGTAATCTTCCAATACCGCTTAATCTCCGCAATGCCGAAACTAAACTAATGAAAGAGATTGGCTATGGTCAGGGTTACCAAATGTATTCAAAAGAGGATTTATTACCTGAAAAATTAAAAGGTAAAAAATATTTTAAACCAAAAAATAAATGAAAATGGAAAATCGATTTGATGATCGATACAAAATTAATTCTTCTCGTTTAAATAACTGGGATTATTCAAACCCTGGCTATTATTTCATCACTATTTGTACTTACAATAAAAACAATTTCTTTGGAAAAATTATTGATAATAAAATGGAATTATCAGAAATTGGAAAAATAACCAAAAATGAATTATTAAAAACAATTTCCCTTCGAAATAATTTAATCATAAACCCTTGGGTGGTAATGCCCCCAACCATCTTCATTTATTGATTACTATACGGGAAATTCTTGTAGAGACGCCCCGCGGGGCGTCTCTACATAAAGATCAAATATCACCAATTATTATTCCATCACATCAAAACCATCCAGAGTTTTTTAAAAGATTAAATGTAAAATCAAATCAAGAAATTCCTAAAGTCATTAATCAATTTAAATCATCAGTCAAACGAATTTGTGATCAACAACATTTATTTTTTTCTTGGCAATCAAGATTTTACGATCATATTATTCAAAACAAAAAAGAACTATCAATAGTTAAAAACTATATAATAAATAACCCTATTAATTGGCAAAAAGATAAATTTTATAAAAAATAAAATGTATTTTCTTTATATTATTCAGTGTAATGATCAAACTCTTTACACTGGAATTACCACCGATTTAGAAAGAAGAATCAAAGAACATAACAGCTCTAAATTAGGTGCCAAATACACCAAAGTTCGTCGTCCCGTAAAATTAGTTTATTCCAAAGAATTTGAAAACAGATCACTTGCTTCCAAAGAAGAATCTAGAATTAAAAAATTATCTAGAACTGAAAAAATAAAGTTAACTTCTGTAGAGACGCCCCGCGGGGCGTCTCTACAATCTTAAATAATCTATATATTAAAATAATCTATGAACCAAAAACCAGGTGAATTTTCTAAAAAAGTTGTTCAGTTAGCCCTAAGTATTCCAGCAGGTCGAGTTACCACCTATGGTTTACTTTGTGCCGCTGCTGGTGGTCATCCTATGTTATCTCGGATGATTACTAATATTTTAGGTAAATCAGACCAGGTCGATAAAATTCCTTTTCATCGGATTGTTTATTCCAGTGGCAAAATTTGGTTTGATCCAGAACATAATAAATGGCGAGATCAACTTTATAAACAAGAGGGAATTAAAGTCGATAAAAATAATAAAATTATTAATTTTGAAAAAATAGTTTATTCTTTTTAGATATTTTTAAGTAAATTTTCAATTAATTGTAATTTTTTTAAAAATCAATATACTTTAAATTGATTTAATTATTACTGATGTTTTGTAATTTTATGTTAAGAATAAAAGTTATTAAAAAAGCTATAGCTATAGTTGCAAATTTATCTTTATTATTAAATTCTTTTGTTCCATTTTTATTAGCTACTCAACCAGTTTATGCCGAAGAAGCCACTCCAACTGAAATAATTACTCCAACTATAACTCCAGAACCAACCATACAACCAACTATAGAACCAACTATTACTCCAGAAACTACACCAACAGAAACAATTACACCAACCATAGAATCTACAATTACTCCAACACCAGAACTAACTCCAGAACCACAACAAATAATAACTCCAACATCAACCCCAATTCCATCTACGATCGACGATCTATCACCTACGATCTCATTTACTCCAACTGAAATTCCTGTTTTAGTCGAGCAAACTACTAATAATTGGACTTTTGAAAATGTTCAATTAAATAAAGAATATGTTGCTCCGCAAAACAGTGGAGTAAAGATAGTTTTTACCAAATTACCAGAAAAATCAGGTAATATAAAAATTCAAGAAATTAATTTAACCGCCGAACAAGTACAACAAACTGGTTCATTATCAGATAAAGCTTATGATATTACTTCCGATATGACCGATGGTACTTTTGCTTATAATCTTTCTCTTCCAATTCCAGAATCTTCAAAAGGAAAGGATATAGACATTAAATTTGCCGAAGAAATTTCTCAAATTAATTCAGCTCAAACTGCCGATAATACCACTGAAAATAATTTAACTGCTACCACTAGTAATCTCAACCATTTCACTTTATTTATTGTTACTTATTCTGATCCTTCGTTAACAGTTAAAAAATATTCTTATATCCAAGGTGAAACAGTTTATGCGGAAATATTAAATCCTGTTTATTATTCGTCAAGGATTGTTTTTCAAGATAACAATGGTAATACCATTAAAACTTGTCCTGTTGTTAATGGTCATTTTGTTTCTTGTTCTTATACATTATCAAATAACGATACTATTGGAACTTGGAGTGCTATTTTTGAAAAAGAAATATTTGGAAGTTATTCAAAAATTGATTCCATAAATTTTGAAGTTCTTAGTCAAAATTGTAATTATTCTTGTCCAACCAAAAATTTCACCGCAACCAGAATAATAATAGATGTTCCAGAACATTATGCTGATTGTACTAATGGTATTCCAAATATTGATGGTAAAACATGTACTGTGATTTCTACTGTTTATGAAACAAAATATGCAGATAAAAACATATTTGGTAAATGTCCATCACTAGACATATACTATTATAGTGACAAAAATACTAAACCTTGTTCAAGAATTATACAAAAAATTTCTACTTCTATTATTAATAGAACCTATATTCCTGCCACATATATAACTGAAAATTTTAATAAAACCATTGCTTACGAAAAATCAACAACTTCAAACAATTGTGTTCGTCCAAGCATAAGTTCAGAGATTCCTTGGTGGGCAATAGATAATTTTTTAAAATTACCTCAGACTGAAGATTATGTAATAACTGCTGCCGATGGATTTTATTTAGAAAATAATACTTGTCACCAAAAAGCTAAAATTTGTACTGATTCCAAAGCCTTAAATTATGATTCTAGTTTTAACACTAATACTGAAGTTATAGATAATTCTGTTTGTACTTATACCCCAGCCGGTACTTGTCCAACAACTTGTGGATATCTTGGTAGTAATAATTCTATTCCTAATGGTTTTGGTGGTTACAAAATCTGTGATGCTACTGCTGCTTGTTATGTTCCAATTTGTGGAAATAGTATTTTTGATTCAAATGAAACATGTGATGATGGGAATATTATAAATGGAGATGGTTGTTCTAGCTCTTGTACTGTTGAAAATAATTGGCAATGTTTTGGAACTCCAAGTTCTTGTTTAAACACTCCAACTCTTGTTTTTCCACTTAATGATGCCTTGGTTAATGGAAATCCAAAACAGTCATGGACTGAGGTTAATGGTGTAGATCATTACATTTATGAAAGTTATAGAGATAGTGAAGCTAAAAATAAAATTCATACTGAAAATACCGGAAAAAATAATTATAGAACTGTTGGTGGCAACCAAACTATTAGTTTTTATTGGCGAGTCAAAGCAGTTGATTCATTTGGTAATGAAAGTGGTTGGAGTGAATTAAAAAAATTAAATATTGATAATACTGTTCCAACAATTTCATCTTCAGTTAATCCAGTCTCTCCAGATGGTCAAAATGGTTGGTATTGGACTCAACCAGAAATAACTTTGACCAGTACTGATGCTAATTTAGATAAAATTGAATATCAATGGGATTCTCAAATTGAAGGTTCTTGGACAACTTATTCAGTTGCCATTAAACCCTTAACTGAAGGAAATCATGATTTATATTATCGAGCTATCGATAAAGCCGGTAATTATTCTGTAATTGATTTTAGAAATATTAGATGGGATAAAACAGATTTAGAATATAGTCCACAAAATCTTTCTGCTAATCCAAATCCAACCAGTGGTAGTACTTCCAAAATTAAATGGGAATTTGCTAAAGATAATACTGGTATCGATAAATATGAAATTCAATGGAAATTAGATAATTCACATTCTTATTCCAAAACTGTCGGTGCTGGAACAACTGAAGTTGAAATTGATCAATTAATTGAAGGTCGCTGGACAGTTAAAGTTGTTGCTTTTGATCAAAGTGGTCGAGCTAAAGATGCTTCTATTGATTTAAATGTCGATCGTACTTCTCCAATCTCTCCAACTCTCATTTTGGATAATATTGGCAGTGGTACAGCCACTCTTTCTTGGAATGCCATAGATGATGCTAAAGATTACATTATTTGGTATGGTTCAGTTCAAGGAATTCATCCTTATGGAGCTAGAGTTGGTAATATAACTTCTTACACAGTTAAAGGTCTTGGTATCGGTAACTATTATTTCATTGTTAAAGCTGTTGATGGTGCTCAAAATCAAAGTAGCGACAGTAATGAAGTAAATACTGGCACTATTATTGGAGCTGCCGGTACTACTCCTAATCAACCAGCTGAAGGTTTTTCTACAGAAGTTTTAGGTGCTAATATAGAAGAAGAAATTAATCCAACTACAACTCCAGAAGTAGAACTTGGTGATGTTTTAGGTTCTTCTACTGCTGAAAAATTAATTAATTGGTGGTGGTTACTACTTCTTCTTATTCCTATATATGTTATCGGTAAAAAACTCTCTAAAAAGAAACAATAAAATAAAAAATTCTTTTCATCTCCAACTTTTAAAAGATATTAATCAATTAAAACCAGACTCCAAATCTGACTATCAATGGCCTAAAAATTATCTTGGTACTGACAAAATCTATCATGGTTTTACCAGTGCCCAAATAACAAATCTTGCCAAAAAAATTATTAAAGAAAACAATCTAGATGAAATTAAAACTATTGATTTGTTAGATTCTCTTTATCAACATGGCACCACTTATACTGAGATTGCTGTTGCTGCTGTAATTTTAGGATTATCAAAAAATGTCCTTCAAAATTTCGATCCTAAACATCTAGATTTATGGTTAAATTATACCTGTGGTTGGGCTGAAAATGATGTTTTGTGTCAGTCAAATTTTACTAGTGAAATTTTACTTTCTAATTGGCCAGCTTGGGAAAAAATTTTAAAACAATTTAATCAAAATTCTAATATTAATAAACGTCGAGCTAGTCTAGTTTTATTAACTAAATCTTTAAGTCAATCTGACGACCAAAGATTGTCAAAATTAGCTTTTGAAAATATTGAAAATTTAAAATCAGAAAAAGAAATTTTAATTACTAAAGCTGTTTCTTGGATACTCAGAAGTCTAGTTAAATTTCATAAAGATGAAGTTTTAATTTATCTTCAGACTAATCAAGACAAATTACCTAAAATTGCTTATCGTGAAGCTTTATCCAAAGCCCTCACTGGCCGCAAATACAACAAGAAAAAATAATTAACCCCTCTTGTCAAAGAGGGGGCAGGGGAAGATTGAAATTAAAATGGTAGAATGAGACTATGACCGATCAAGATTTTATGAAAATAGTTGTTACTAAAGGTAAACAACGATTAGTTGCCAAAGAGTTACCCTTAATTTCTCTAATGGTAAAAGATAATTTAATTATTGCCGAAGGTCATGGAACTCCAGAGCCTGCGGGTCATAATGATCTTAATTGTATTAATAATGCCGCCAAAAAACTTAATACTTTTGACCTCTCAGATTGCACTCTTTATACTACAATCGAACCCTGTTCCATGTGTTTGGCTGCCGCTTCTTGGGCGGGCTTAAACAGAGTTGTTTTTGGGGCTTTTCAAGAAGATGTCTCTCAAAATAAATATGAAATTTCTGATTATCACGCCGTCAATCATGCTCAAAAATTAATTCCTACTAATGGTAAAAAAATGGAAGTAATTGGGGGCATTCTTCAAACCGAATGTACTGAATTAATGAAAGATGTCAAAGGTTGGATTTTATCTACGATCTAAGATCGACGATCTATCGTCTACTTTAGTATCTGTCTTCAATGAAAGTCAAAGCTACACCAGCAGCATCTCCACGACCGGTTCTGCCGATTCTATGAACATAATCTTCGTAATTATTTGGAATATCATAGTTAATTACATGGGTAATATCCGCCACATCCAAACCTCTAGCTGCCACATCAGTAGCGACTAAAACATTAATTATATTTTCTTTAAAAGCTTTTAATGTAGTTTGTCTCTGATATTGAGCTTTATTTCCATGAAGTGATCCACATTTGAATCCTTCAGCTTTTAAAGTAGTGGAAATTTTTTCTACCATAACTTTTGTAGCTCCAAAAATTAAAACTTTATTAAAACCATCTTGTTTAAGTAAATTAATTAAAGTTTTTTCTTTATCTTCACGTCTAACTCTAATTACATCTTGTTCCACATTTTTAGAACTTTCCTGTGTTCTTACTGAAATTTTAGCTGGATTATTTAAAAATGAATTAATCAAAATATCAATTTTTTTATTAGTTGTAGCCGAGAAAAATAAAGTTTGATGAGGCTTAGGTAATTGCTCAATAATTTCTTTAATATCACTCACAAAACCCATATCTAACATTCGGTCAACTTCATCCAAAACTATAGTATTAAATTTAGAAAAATTTAAAACTCTTCTTTTAGCTAAATCTTTAACTCTACCAGGAGTTCCAACAATAATATGTGGATCACGTTTAATATCTAAAATTTGTTCTCTAATATAAGCACCACCAATCGCCAAAGCTACATAAATTCTTAAATCAAAAGTAAATGATCTAATTTCTTGTTTAATTTGTTGAGCCAACTCTCTAGTTGGGGCCAAAATTAAAACTCTTTTATTAGAATCAGTTAAAAGTTGATGAATCAAAGGCAAAGCAAAAGCAGCTGTTTTTCCGGTTCCAGTATTAGCAATTCCCAAAACATCTTGATTGTTTAAAATATGGGGAATAATTTGGTCTTGGATTGGAGTTGGTTTAATATAACCCTTACTAATAATATTTCTAGTTAAAATTTCATTAAAATTAAAATCAGTAAAATTATTAGTTACTGGAGCATCTTCAATTTTTACAATTGGACATGCTTTTCTAATAAACATGCTTGGGTCAATTTGGCTAGCAAAACTTTTTTTACTTCTACTTCGACCACCACCAAAATGGGATCTTTGTTGACCACCAAAAGATGGTCTGTTTTTATTGAAATTATTATGATTATTAGAACTTGATCGTGGTTGACTTCCAAAAACAGGTCTATTTTGAGTACCAAATCGACGACGACTGGCACCACTATTATTAGTGAATTTGTTTTGATACATAATTTTGTTGACCCAAACACTATTCTTCGGCCGTAACCTAGGAACTTGCGGTGCCCACAAAATATAAATGCACCAATTTGCTTAAATCAGTCTGTAGTCTACCATACCCACTCCCAATTGCAAATTAAAGATTTGACTTTTTGTAAAAAACCCTAAAATCCATTCAAAATAATAATTTAATCAGTTTTTGCACTGAATTTAAATTTTTAGTTCCTTAATAATATGAAAATTTTAAAAAAATAAGAGGTGGCTCTTTAAATATAAAAATTTTTTTATAAAAAAAGAAAGTAGGTAAAAAAATGGAAAATTATTCTATCTTTGACTTGTTTAAAGACAACATTAGTGAAGATAAGTATATTGAAATTTTAGATATGATTGTATCAATGACAAGGGGTTATATAATCAACAAAGACATTCCAAATCTAGACAATTATGTTGTGGACCCACCAATTTTAAATGAGTTGTCAAAATCTCGTAGTTATCTTCGTAGATTATCGTCGAAAAACATTTTTCAAGATTTGGAAAAAAGAAAAATATATTCTCTTGCCACTTTAAATGTCTTATTATTCTTTTATTACTCTGTGAAAGCAGAAATTGATTTTAAGGAAAAAAATCTTGAATTGTTAAACAACAAATACACTAAAGAATTCATCTATTTTTTAAACGAAAACCCTGTGGTTACCAAAATCAACCTATGTCAGCATCTTAAAATTTCCGAATCAACTCTAAATAGGTTTTTAGTCAAGATTAAACCATACAATCTTTATTCAGTTAGGAGATATAACAAAAGGAATTACTATTATTCAACCCCAGAACATTTTCATTTATACATAATCATTGACAAGATGGAAAAAATATCCGCCATGTTCCAACAACTCAAATAAGATTTTCAGATAAAACTGATCGTAGTTTTTATTCACAGTAATGTGTCTATAAATTCTACGGTCTTTTTTTTTGTAAATTAAAATAATTTAACCAACACTTGCCATAACAACACCAACACTGCCATAGTCATAAACAGAAAAGTTATTAAAGTTATATTTCTACTTCTTTTTTTAGTTTTGTATTTTCCAACTATTTTTTCATTATCAGCAATCTTAATAATAATAGCAATCAATGGCACCGATGCAATTCCATTTATTATCGCCGAATAATACAAAGCTTCCATCACATTAATTCCCAACAAATTTATTAAAAATCCAATTCCAGTAGCTATTGCAATAATTATATAAAAAAACTTGGCTTGGCTAAATTTTTTTGACAATCCTTCTTTAAAACCAAAAGATTCTGATAAAGCATAAGCCAAAGATCCAGCTAAAACTGGAATTGATTGCCATCCAATTCCAATTATTCCCACAGCAAACAATATATAAGCCAAGTTTCCCGCCAAGGGTCTTAAGGCTTGAGCTGCCTGAATTGGTGTTTCTATTGATAAAATTCCATTTTTATTCAATGTTGCGGCGGTTGTTAACATGATTGCCAAAGCGATAATATTGGAAAAAAACATTCCCGCTTTAGTATCAAATTGCATTCTTTTAACTTCTCCTCTGGTAGTTATTGGATGGCAATTAAAATCTTTAATTTCTCCAGTGGCAATTTGTTCCTCAACTTCCTGAGCACTTTGCCAAAAAAATAAATAAGGCGAAATAGTTGTTCCTGCCAAACCAATAATTATCATTAAAAAATCTAAATTTAGCTCAATCTGAGGAATAAAAGTGTCCCAAGCCAAAGTAGCCCAATCATGTTTAACCAAAAAAGCCGTAACTAAATAAACTACCAAGGTTAAGCTCAACCATTGCAGATATTTAATATATTTATTATAAGGAATAGCAATTTGCATCCAAACTATAAAAATAGCCATTATTGCCAACCAATAAAAATAATTAAAATTAAACAACATTTGCATCGAAGCGGCCATTATTCCCAAATCAGCTCCAATGTTAATAATGTTGGCAATTGCCAACAAAGAAGTTGCCAATACTAATAATCTTTTGGAATAATATTTTTTAATAATAGTTGCCAATCCTTTTCCACTAATCATTCCTACCCGTCCACACATTTCCTGTATCGACACCATGGCTGGCCATAAAAACAACATCACCCAATTCAATTTATAGCCATATTTGGCTCCAGAAATAGAATATGTCGCTATTCCAGATGGATCATCATCGGCTGCTCCAGTAATAAAACCTGGTCCCATTTTTTTTAAAAAACCTTTGATTTTTTTAAATACCACAATTAAAGATATCTGTTTTTTTCGCCTTTGTCTACACAAAAATTAGTTTTTTATTATTAATTATTAATTAAGTTGTTTATTCTGTAGTAAAATATAAAGATGAATTCCAATTTTTCTACTATTAAAATTGCTGGCCCAGCCGGTTCTGGAATTAAATCTAGTGGACAAATTTTTTCCAAACTTTTAATTAATTCATCTTTTAATTTATTAGATTACAGCGAATATCCCTCCTTAGTCAGAGGGGGACACAACACTTATCAAATTTCATTTTCTTCCGACCCTATTTATTTTATTTTTTCCAAAGTAGATTTATTTTTTTCAGTCTATCCTGGTCATTGGCAACAACATGTCAAAGAATTTACTAAAAACACTTTAGTTTTTTCCGACGAAGAAGATCCAAAAAATGTTAATTTTAAATTTATTAAACTTCCTCTAACCGATCTTGCCACTCAAGCTGGCAGTCGTTTAGTTATTAATACTTTTTGTCTTGGTGTGGCCGTTTATATTTATAATCTTGATATAAATTTAGCCAAAAAATTAATTTGCCAAGTTTATGGAAAATACGGTGATTTAAATACTACCGCCTTTGATTTAGCCTATCAGTACGCCTCTCAAAATTTTTCTAATTTAAAATTAAAAATAAATTTTCCTAAAAAGAAAACTAAACTAGGTTTTTATGATGGTAATGAAGCTTTTGGTTGGGGATTTATCAAAGGTGGTGGTAATTTTTATGCTGCTTATCCTATGACTCCAGCTACTGGCACTCTTCATTTTTTAGCTGCCAAACAAGCCGAATATAATTTAACCGTAGTTCATCCAGAAGATGAAATTGCGGCTGCTAACATGGCTGCCGGAGCTGCCTTTGCTGGGGCTCGAGCTGCTACTGGCACTTCTGGTGGTGGTTTTGCCCTAATGAACGAAGCTGTTAGTTTTTGTGGTGTTGCCGAAATTGGAATGGTTTATTATTTAGTTTCTCGACCTGGTCCTGCTACTGGTTTACCAACTTGGACATCTCAAGGCGATTTAATGCATGCTATTTATTCTGGTCATGGTGAATTTCCTAAAGTTGTCTTAGCTCCAGGCGATGCTCAAGAATCTTTTGAAATGGGTGTTTCTTCTCTTAACCTAGCCGCTCAACTTCAAACTCCAATTATTGTCGTCAGCGATAAAATGATTGGTGAATCTGGAGCTAGCACTACTTATTTACCAGATTCAAAGGTAAAAATAGAAAAAGGCAATATTGAAGCTAACCCTACCTCAGATTTTAAACGTTATGAATTTACTAAAAATGGCATTTCTCCTCTAACTATTCCTGGTACTCCAAACGGTGAATTTTTAGCCAACAGTTATGAACATGACGAATTTGGTTTTGCTACCGAAGATGAAATAGTTTCTAAAAAAATGTTTGAAAAAAGAATGGCTAAAACCAAATTAGCCATTA
Organism: uncultured Gammaproteobacteria bacterium; assembly: GCA_964448065.1. Classification (GTDB taxonomy): domain Bacteria; phylum Patescibacteriota; class Microgenomatia; order UBA12405; family UBA12405; genus WARW01. The sequence continues at coordinate 31,478 of CAYUUU010000001.1, read as the reverse complement.
AATTAGCTCCAAAAGCCAATTTCTTTGCCACCGAAAAAGCCAAAAAACTTATTGTTAGTTGGGGTTCTCCCAAAGGAGCAATTTTACAAGCTCTTTCTATGATTAAAAACAAAGAGGATTATGCTTTTTTGCAATTAAAAACTCTTTGGCCAATCAATCCAGATTTACAAAAATTAATTAATAATTTTAAAGAAATTATTGTTATTGAAAATAATGGAACCAACCAATTAGTTACCTTATTAAAATCTCAATTTGATTTCAATCCAACTCAAATTATTAATAAAAATGATGGTCGTCCTTTCTTTACTGAAGAAATTGTTAAAATTTTAGACATTAAAAATTAAAAATTTTGAATTAAAAATTATATGATTAATTACCGTTCCACAATTGCTCCAACCTGGTGTCCTGGATGTCATAATTTTTTAGTTTTTAGTGCCCTTCAAACTGCTTTTAACGCTCTTAAAATCTCACCTTCAAATCTAGTTGTTAGTTATGATATTGGTTGTGCTGGCAATATGGCTGACTTTTTAAAAACTTATGCCATTCATGGTCTTCATGGTCGAGCTATAGCTACTGCCATGGGAATTAAAATGGTTAATCCTAAATTAAATGTCATTGTTGTTGGTGGTGACGGTGGTACTTATGGTGAAGGGTTAAATCATCTTATTGCTGCCGTCAGAGCTAATATCAATATTACGGTTTTTGTTTCCAATAATTTTCTTTACAGTTTAACCACCGGTCAAACCAGTCCTACCACTCCCAAGGGTTCTCATACTAAATCAACTCCCTTAGGCAACAACAACGAAGCCATTAATGCTATTGAATTAATTAAAAGTATCAACCCTAATGTTTATGCCAAATCGGTTGATGCCAAAGATATTGTTTCTTTAAATAAAATTGCCAAAGAAGCAATTGAATTTGAAGGTTTTTCTTTGGTTGAAACCACTCAAACTTGTGTTGCTTTTGGCAAACAATTAGTTGTCGGTTAATATGAAAAATCCCAAAATTCCCCAATCGAAAATCCCTAAAAATTGGCAAGAACTTGTTTCTCTCAAAAACTATTTGGGTACTTGTGGTTGTGATAATCTTCGATTTCATGATGATCAAATTTTTTATTTAAACTATCAAAAATTATTTCCCAAAGAAATTCGTCATAAAATAATTTTTAAAACTATTGGTAAAAATGACGTCAAAATAATCAGAAATGCTTTTCCCTATAACCATCTAACCAAAAATCTCGGTAATATTGGCCATTATTGTCTTTGGAGTAAAAAAGGTAAGCTTTCGGAAACCGAAATTGAATCTTTAATTAAAAATAAATTTAAAAATAAACCTTATTTTTGGTTTGAAAATTCTCCTCAAACTAAATCAATTCCTGAAATCTGGCATTGTCAAATTTTTGTTAATGAAAACTAATATGGAAAACAAAGAGCATCAACCAATTCCAGATTATAAAGAATTATTTAATAAATTACCTTTCAATGGTCATATGCAATTACCTATGTCTATGCTTTCTCCAATAATTATTGATGATTTTAAAAGTTCAGAAACGGAAGGTCCTATTCAAGTTTTTGCCAAAAAAGACATAATTTATATCGATGATGGTAATCATCGTTTTTTTGAGAGAAAAAGAGAATTGCTTATCCAAAATGATTACAAAGATCCAGATTGGAGTAAATTTTTTATGGAAGTTGTAAAAGTTGACCCTGAAAAAGCCATCAATAGCTGGATGTTAAAATACTAATTTTTTTTAGCAATAATCGTCATAAACAAAGGGATTTCTTTTCTGGCCTTATCTTCAATTCTAGCCTTAGGTCCAGTACTTTTTTTATCAGATATCCATTCTTCAATTTTTTCAATTACAAATCCATTATTAAACAACATTTCGGTATAAGCTGACAGGGGATAATGAAATGACCAGGTATTTTCGGATTCTTTTTTCCCAGGATGAGCCAAAATTGGAATTTCTAGAGGAGTCATATAGTCATCAATTCGACGATATTGTCTTCCTTCATTTTCACCCCAACTACTATGTTTAGGAATTCTAAAAATTGGATGGTTCAAAACTATAACCAATTTACCGTCATTTTTTAAATGTTTGGCAAAATTTTTAATTACTCCAAATGGTTTTTTGATATTTTGTAATGCCAACACAATCGCTCCAGCATCAAAATTTGTTTTAGTAACTGGCAAATCTTTACTTACATCGGCCAATAAAAATTTATGTTTTGGATTGTTTTTTCTATCAATTGCTTGTCTAATTAAATTACTTGCCAAATCAACCCCTATATATTCAATATTTTTATTTAAATTTCTTTCCAAAACACCCTGACCACAGGCCAAATCTAAAAGTGATTCATTATCTTTCAGATTTAAAATTCTTTTCAAGTTTGGCATTATCACGTGTTGATGATAATAATGACCTTCATCTCCAACCGATTGGTTGTACCATTTGCTTACTTTTTGCCAAGAACTGTTTTCCATGGCTAGATTTTAACATTTTCTGTAGCTTGGGGTATAATTAACGAGTGATTATTATAAAAAATGCCAAACAAATCGAAGGTATTCGTAAATCGTCAAAATTGGCCGCTGCTACTTTGGTCTATTTATCCAAGTTTTTAAAACCAGGAATTTCCACCCAAGATTTAAATACTATTGCCCATAAATATATTATTGAACACAAAGCTATTCCAGCTCCACTTAATTATGGTGGTTTTCCCAAAAGTATCTGTACTTCAATTAATAATGTTGTTTGTCACGGCATTCCTTCACCAACCGAAATTTTAAAAGAAGGGGATATTATTAATCTCGATATCACTACTATCTTAAATGGTTATTATGGTGACACTTCCGCCACTTATCCAATCGGAAAAATTAGTCCTTTAGCTCAAGATTTAATTAAAACTACCAAAACCGCTCTCGATTTATCTATTCATTCTTTAAAGCCAGGCAAATCTTTAAACAATTGTGTTGGTAAAATAATTCAACCTTACGCTGAATCAAAAGGTTACAGTGTTGTTCGTGAACTAGGTGGTCATGGAGTTGGTCTTAAATTTCATGAAGATCCTTTTGTTTTTCATTTTGACACCAAAAGAGACAAAGTTATTTTAAAAGCTGGTATGATTTTTACTATCGAACCAATGATTAATTCTTCCTCAAACCCTCAAGTTTTTATTGATCAAAAAGATAATTGGACTGTTCGCACTGTCGATGGTTCTCTTTCAGCTCAATTCGAACACACCATTTTAATTACTAATAATGGTTACGAAATTTTAACTACACCATGATAATTTTAGACGGCAAAACTCTATCTCAAAAAACAACTAATTTCTTAAAAGAAGAAATAAAAAAATTAGATTTACATCCAATTTTGGATATTATTATTGTTGGTAACGATCCTGCCAGTTTAAAATATGTTTCCATGAAGCAAAATCAAGCTTCTTTAATTGGTATTGGTGGTACAGTTCATCACTTGGATCAAAACAGCACTACTGATGATGTTTTAAATTTAATCGATCGTTTAAATAAAGATAAAAATGTCACTGCTTTAATGGTTCAACTTCCACTTCCTTCTCAAATTGATACTCCAAAAGTATTGTCCCTTATCAATCCTCAAAAAGATGCTGATGGTCTAAATCCTTTAAACCTAGGTCTTTTATTTCAAAAAAAATCTCAGCCAATTGTTTCGGCTACTGCTCTTGGAATTTTAAAATTATTAGAAGAATATAAGCTTGATTTAAGCGGCAAAAATGCGGTAATTATTGGTCGTAGTTCTGAAGTGGCCATTCCTTTATCAGCCTTATTTTTATCCAAAAATGCTACTACTACTATTTGTCATTCTTTCACTAAAAATCTAAAAGAAATTTGCCAACAAGCTGATATTTTAGTTTCTTCAATTGGTAAACCAAGATTTTTTACCAGTGAATATATTAAAAAAGATGCCATCATTATTGATGTTGGTTTTGCTACTGATTCCAATAATAAAGTTTCTGGCGATTTTGATTTTGACCAAGTTGCTCCGATTTCCAGTTTCATTACTCCAGTTCCCGGTGGCGTCGGTCCTATGACCATTACCTCACTTCTCTACAACACTGTTCACATCGCCAAGTCAGAAATCTAATCATTTTTATTTTCTTTTACAATCTCCATTATTTTTTCACTTACTGTTTTAAAACAAATATAATTATCTTGTTTTTTAACTTTTTCAAAAGCTTGATTAATTATTTCGTCATTAATAATTATACTTTTACCATTTATATTTAGACTCATACCTAAAAATTCTTTTCTTTCAAAGGTTTTTTTGTAAGTTTCCAATTCTCTTTTTTGAGTATAAAGATTTTTTATTAATGAAGTTAGACTATTATCATGTTTAGCTCTTGTCATCATATCTACAAATTGTAGAATAACCTCATTTATATTATAACTAGCATCATTTGGTAAAAATATTTTAAAATATTTTTTTATATCTATATGTTGATTATTTGAACACCATTTAGTAAAAATATTAACTAATTGTTTTTTATCATCAAATGAATCAATTTTCATCAATTCATCCCATTTAACAATTGCTCCGTTTTCCAAATAATCATCTACATTTTTTTGGCCACTAATCAGTTCCTTAACTATTTCTCTTCTAGTATTTAAAAATATTTCTCCAGTTTTCTTTGATTTTTCATCCAACTGACTTTTAATTACAGGATAAATTTTAATAGCAATTTTTAAAATTTTATTTAAATCATCAATATTAATATTATTCTGTTTGGCAAATTTAATTTTACTATTTTTTGATTCTAAATATTGTCTAACTAATATTATATTTTCATCTATCTCACCAGTATCTCTGTTAAACCCATCTTTATCTATTCCATAAAGATTAAAACCTTTTATATCATATTCAGTTTTGGTTAATCGATGAATATTGTCTCTATTGAAATCATTGTGATTATATCCTTCTTTATCATAACCATCTTTATCATACCCATCTTCATCATACCCATCTTTATCAAAACCATTTAAATTAAATTTCGTATTAGTATCTCTATTAATACCATTCCTGTCGAAACCTTTTCTATTAATGCCATGTTTATTATAACCATCCTTATCATACCCATCTTTATCAAAACCATTTAAATTAAATTTCGTACTAGTATCTCTATTAACACCATTTTTATCAAAACCTTTTTGATCAAAACCATTTAAATCAAATTTTGTTAATGTCTCTCGGTTGCGGCCAAATATATCAAATCCATTTTTATCGAAACCTTTTCTGTTAATGCCATATTTATTAAAATCCTCCTTATTAAATCCATCTCTATGAAAACCATCTTTATCGAATCTATTTCTATCATAACCATCTTTATCATAACCATCTTTATCATACCCATCTTTATCAAAACCATTTAAATTAAATTTCGTATTAGTATCTCTATTAATACCATTCCTGTCGAAACCTTTTCTATTAATGCCATGTTTATTATAACCATCCTTATTATAACCATTTCTACTATAACCATTTCTATCATAACCATCTTTATCAAATCCATTTCTATTATAACCATCCTTATCATACCCATTTTTATCAAAACCATTTAAATTAAATTTCGTATTAGTATTTTTATTAATACCATTCCTGTCGAAACCTTTTCTATTAATGCCATACTTATTGTAACCATGTCTGTCGAATCCATATGCATTGTAACCGTATCTATCGAATCCATATACATTGTAACCATTTTTATTATAACCATCTTTATTAAATCCTTTTGAATCAAATTCTTTACCAGTATCCCTATTAATACTATTTTTATTAAACCCCAATTTATCAAAACCTTTTCTATCGAATCCATATTTATTATAACCGTATCTATCATAACCATCTATATCATAACCATCTATATCATAACCATTTAAGCCAAATTTTGTATTAGTATTTCTGTTTGTTCCACCCATATCAAAATCATTTTTATCAAAATATGTATGGGTTTCTTTATTAAAACCAAATTTATTAAATCCATTTTTATTATAACCATCTTTATCAAATCCATTTTTATTATAACCATCTTTATCAAATGTATTTAAATCAAATTCTTTATAAGTTATATCAATTTTTTTTGTGTTTGATATTTTTTCTGCCATATCGAATTATAAACTATTTTAGTAATTTCTAAAACGAATTCTATTACCTAATTTAAAATCAGGTAATATAAAAACAATTAAAGTAGAGGGTTTATAATAAACATATGAAAATCCAACTTTTTGATCGAGGAACCCCAAAAGGTAAAGAATTATTTGCCAATATTGAAACTCTTTGTAAAAGGCTTCAAATTGATTATGATCCTGAGTATGTCAAAGATATGACCAAAGTAATTAATATGGGCATCCAGGGCTCTACCGTGCTTTTAATCGATAATGAAATTGCTCTTGTCGATAAATTTCCCTCACTCAAAGATTTGGAATCGCTTATTTCCGAATACTTATAATACTGCTCCCTTTCATCAAGGGGAGACCTGCCTGCCGTCAGGCAAGTGTCCCGATTTATCGGGACTGAGTGGTTTTAATATAAAAATCGCCCTCCATTACTTAAGGGAGGGTGCCCCGCCATTGCGGGGTGGGTGGGTTTTAATTAAAATCCAAATAGTTTCTTTGCATTCCCATCAATTATTTTTTCTGTTTCTTCAAAGCTTTTATCCCAAATTTCGGCCACTTTTTTATAAATATAAAGCACATTTTTAGGACTATTTGTTTCACCTTTAAATGGAACTGGGGTTAGGTAAGGAGAATCAGTTTCAATCAATAATCTATCCATTGGGATATTTTTTACTACTTCGGCCAGTCCAATTTCATAAGTTAAGTTTCCATCAATTCCAAAAAACCAACCTGGTCCCAAATCAATTAATTTTTTAATTCTTTTATTTCCTCCAGCATAGCAATGAAACACCCCTGATAGGTTTTTATAATTTTTTAAAATTTCTATTGTTTTATCAACTGCTTTTCTAGCATGGATTATTAGTGGTTTTTCATATTTTTCAGCCAATTCTATTTGCATTTTAAAAATTTTCAATTGATATTTTTCATCATAATCGCTTGAAAAATCTAGTCCACATTCTCCAATTGCTACTATATCTTTATATTTTTCTTCCACTATTTTTTTAAGTTCGGCAGGGGACGACTCAATTTCTTGAGGGTGTATTCCAACTGCAGGCAATAAAATATATGGATGTTTTTTGGCTAACAATAGGTTATTTTTAGAATTTTCCAAATTAGATGCTGCTAAAATTATTTTATTTATTCCCCTATCAACGTCGCACAATATCTGGTCTAAGTGAGCGTGTGTATCTATCATAATTAGTGGTATATTAACTTAATTTATATGAATTTCAAAATACTAGAACAAAAAATAGTTAAAAATGCTTTTGATTATGGCAAAAGGCATCAAATTGAATTTACTCAGGATTTTGCCGCAATTAAGCTTTTTGAAGAAGTAGGTGAATTTGCTCAAGCTCTTCTAATCCATCAGAAAAAGTGTCGAGAAAGTAAATACGTAATTGAAGAAATATCCAAACAAGAATTAGGTAAAGAATTAGCCGATGTTATTGGAATGGCCATAGTTAATGCCCATCTTTTAGGCATTAATTTAGAAGAAGCTATTGATAAAAAATGGATTCACCGAGAAAAATAACTTTAAAATTATTTTATTCTTGGGAATAATCCTGTTTCTAGTGGTTTAACTGTATTTTCAAAACAATTTAAAATATTTTCGGCAGTTTCTGGCATCACAATTTGCAAATGGAAAGCCGCTAGTTTGATATTGTTAATACATTCATTCAAAACCGCTTTTCTTTTAGAATCTTCTTTATCTAATTTCCATGGAGTTTCCTGATTTAATTTTAAATTAGAACTGTTAATCCATTTATCAAAAACAAATTGGATAGCTTGATCAAATTTAACTTCATCAATCAACTTTTCAAACTCAATATCAAGACTCCCCGTCTTGTCAAAGAAGGGGTTGGGGGAAGATTGGCCTTCAGCCAACTTCGACACTCTTGAAACTAAATTTCCCAAATTATTGGCCAAATCAGCATTATATTTTTCCTTAAATCTTTCAATTCCCACATCACTATCATTTTCAGTTGGAAAAGAAGTTGCAATCAAATATCTGGCTCCATCAATTCCAAAATTTTCTCTTAATTGTTGTGGTGAAATTACATTTCCCAAAGATTTAGACATTTTTTGGCCATCAATCATATAAAAACTATGAGTATAAGTTTTTATAGGAAGTTCAATCTTTGCTGATAGTAACATTGCTTGCCAAATTACAGTGTGAAACCATAAAATTTCTTTTCCCAACAAATGCAAATTAGCTGGCCAAAAATCTTTTTTGCCTTCCAAGAATTGAGTGGCGCTGTAATAATTTATCAAAGCATCAAACCACACATAGACAGTTTGTTTTTTATCCCAAGGAGTCGGAATTCCCCAGGCCACATTTTCCCTAGAAATAGACACATCTCTTATTCCAGCTTTTAGTTTTGCCAATATTTCCGAGCGTTTACCTTCTGGAAAAATATAATTAGTTTTTTCATTCTCAATTAATTCAATAATTTGGGGTACATATTTACTCAATCTAAAAAACCAATTATCTTCACTTTTTTGAACTGTTTTTTCTGGTGGATGAAGTCCACAGTGACCATCAACCAAATCTGTTTCGGTCAAAAATTTTTCGCAACCAATACAATATAAACCTTCATATTTAGCTTTATAAACATCTCCGTTATCATAAATCTTTTGTAAAATATCACTAACTATTTTTTCGTGTCTTGGATCAGTAGTCCTAATAAAAAAATCAAAACTAATATTTAAAGCTTTCCAAGCTTCCTGAAATCTTGGAGATATTTTGTCACAATATTCTTTTACATCCAAGCCTTCTTTTTCAGCAGTTTCAGCTACTTTTTGGCCATGTTCATCAGTTCCTGTTAAAAAGAAAACTTCTTCTTGTTTAAGTCTATGTAATCTGGCAATTACATCAGCGGCCACAGTTGTACAGGTATGTCCAATATGAGGAATATCGTTAATGTAATAAATTGGGGTAGTAATAAAAAATTTTTTCATAAATTTAGATTCTAAATTAATATTAAAAAACAAAAAGGGTATCTTTTTAAAGATACCCTTATTTTGCCACATTATTTGGATAAATCCAAACTTCTGTGGCTATTACATTTTTTTACTAGTTTTTTTGGTTACTTTTTTAACTACTTTTTTATTGGTAGGTTTTTTCTTAACCACAGCCTTAACCGCTTCTCCTCCAACTTTTTTAGAATAGTTAGATTTTAAACGATCAGCTTTATTTTTATGAAACAAATTTCTTTTAACAGCTTTATCTAAAAAAGAATAGACTTCTTTTAAAGATTCAGCAGTTGGCTTAGCTAAAAACTTTTTAACAGTAGTTTTTAACGTGTTTTTGAAAGAAACATTGTCTTTATGATTCTTTACTGATTTTCTTAATGATTTTTTTGCAGATAAACTGATTGGCATGAGCAATATTCTATCTTATCTGTTTATTTTCTGCAACTATTAATTATCTTTTTATTTGCCCCTTAAAAAATGTTTCAATTTAGTTGATAATCAAGTTATAATTCAATTCATGACCTTCAAAGAGAGAATCCAATTAATTAGTCAAAAAAAACAAAGTACTATTTTGTCGGCCTCTTTGGTTTTAGCTATTACTTTCGGTATTTCCTCTATCCTTGGTTTACTTAGAAATCGTTTTCTCTATGCTCGTTTTTATTCCTGTTGCATGGCTCAACTCGATGTTTACAATGCTGCTTTTAGAATTCCTGATTTAATTTTTAAATTATTAGTTACTGGTGTTTTATCTTCTTCTTTTATTCCAGTCTTTTCCAGTTATCTTCACAAAAATAAAAAAGTTGCCGACGAACTTGCTTCTACAGTTATCAATATTCTTCTAATTGCTTTTACTATTATTTCTGTTGTTACTTTTATCTTTATTACTCCAATCACCAAATTAATTGCTGCTGGTTTTACTCCAGATCAATTAATTCTTATGGCTAACCTTAGCCGTATTCTTTTAATTGCTCAAATATTCTTTCTTTTAAGTAATTTTATTACTGCTATTTTGCAAGTTAATCAAATATTTATAGTTCCAGCTCTTTCCCCTATCGTTTATAACTTTTTTATAATTATTGGCATTATTACTCTCTCTCCTTTATTTGGAATCTATGGAGTTGTTTATGGTGCTATTGTTGGTGCTTTTTTTCATTTTGCTATTCAAATTCCAGTTTTAAAACGATTGGGTTTTGTTTATTCCCAAAAAATTAATTTCAAAATAAAAGGGGTTAAAGAAGTTTTTGTTCTTATGGTTCCTCGAGTTCTCTCTTTGGGTTTAGGAGAGATCGAAAGCACTATTACTTTATTTTTTGCCTCTTCCTTAGCTGCTGGTTCTATTTCTCTTCTCAATTTAGCTTTGCAATTTATGTATTTACCTAGTCGTATTTTTGGTACTACTATTGGTCAAGCCTCTCTTCCACTTCTTTCTAAAAATGTGGCCGAAAATGAATTACATAAATTCAGAGATACAGTTAATAAAATTATTCTTCAAAGTTTATTTATTGCTCTTCCAATTTCAGCTTTAATTCTTACCGAAAGGCTCTCCATTATTCGTATTTTGTATGGATCAAGAGAATTTCCTTGGTCAGCTACAGTTTTAACCGCCAGGATTTTGGCCTTTTTAATTCCAGGCATAATTTGTCAGGCATTAATTCAAATTTTAATTCGAGCTTTCTATGCTCTTCACAATACTAAAGTTCCATTTTTTATTTCCTTAATTTCTCTTTTTACTAATATTGTTAGTAGTTTTTACTTTGTTAATTACACTAATTTTGGAGTTATTGGATTAGCTGTTAGCTCTTCCGTTGGTAATTTAGTTCAATTATTTGGTTTATTGTTTATTTTTGTTAAAACAGTAGATGGTATCGATTGGAAAAGTAATCTAATTAAATTTTATAAAATTGTTTTATCTACTATCTTTATGGGTATAAGTTCCTGGCTATCAATTAAGTTTTTAGATATTTTTGTTCTAAACACCTCTCGTACTCTACCGGTTTTAATTTTAATGATAATTTCTTCTTTAGTTGGATTAATAACTTTTATTTTTTGTTCCTATTTTCTTAAAATCGAAGAATTGTTTGAATACCAAAAACATCTTTTAAAAATAAGAAGTTTTATTTTTAAAAGATAGTCGTATATACTTAATATATGGCTGTCAAAAAGGAAGTTTCTTTGTTACCAAATTCCGAAAATCCTAATTCACTCAGTTCACGTATTATTAAATGGTCAACCACCAGTGGTAGAGTCATAATTATATTTACAGAACTAATAGTGGTGTGTGCTTTTATTTCTCGTTTTTGGTTAGATCGAAAAAATTCTGACCTTTCTGAAACCCTAAGACAAAAAACAGCTATTCTTCAAAGTACTCAGGATTTTGAATCTCAATTCAAACAACTTCAGCAAAAATTATCATCGATTAAACTTTTTTATAGTAATCAACCAAAGTACGATCAACAATTAACCTCCCTTATTAAAAGCACTCCCGAAGAAATTTATTACAAAGATATAACCTTAACTCAAGACGAAAAAACCCTCCAAACAATTGTTAATTCTAATCTTGTCTCCTATCGTGAAGATATTATCGTCAACTTTATTACCAATCTAATGGTCAATCCAGACATTCAACAAGTTGACATCAAACGCATAGAAAAAAAACCAAAAGAAAATCAATATGATGTTCTTGTTAGCTTAATTTTTAATCCAACAAAAACTAATGGAAAATAAATCTTGGCTTCAACTTCATTCTCTCTATAAATATCTTCGAGATCAGGCGGAAAATAAAAAATTTCTCAACTATTTAGAAATTTCTGCAACTTTTACTTTAATTATTGTTTTTCTTATTTTTGCTGTTTTTCCAACCATTACTACAATTTCCAAATTATTGGGTGATATTAAAACTAAACAAGCAACTGTTGCTCAGATGGATACTAAAATTAGTAATATTCTTAAAGCCCAAGAGGTTTACGCTAACGTTCAAGAAAAATACGATTTAATAGAATCCAGTTTTCCTTCAAATCCAAATTATTACAAAGGTGCCAGTTCCCTTGCTTCTTCTTTTGCCAATAATTCAATTAAACTTACTAATTTATCTTTTGATATTGAAAATAACGATAATTCCAATCAAGACAATAAAGACAAAACTTATATTGTTGATATTAATGGTGTTGGTCAATATTCAGATATTCTAAAAATGGTCAAACAATTTTTAAATAATCGTCGACTAGTTGATTTAAATAAAATTCAAATTAGTAAATCAAATAATTCCAATAATGCGGGTTTAAGTGTTAGTCTTATTAGTGATTTACATTATTTACCAATAGAAAATGAATAAAATAAAATTTTCTTTTTATTTCATTTTTATTTCGATTTTAACTTTAATAACCGTCTTGGTTGTTTTGGTTCAAAAAAGTTATACTAATCTAGTGTCTGTTCCTCAATCAAATATTCAATCAAATACTTTACTCTCTCCTATTAATCCAACTTTAGATTTGGATGTTTTAACCGAAATTGAAAATCGTCCTGAAAGTTCAACTGGTGGGTTAATTGTTGAACCAGAAAATCCTATCACTCCAACGCCAGTTTCTACCAATTCTGCCCTAATCGTTACTCCTATTCCAAATTAATATGATTAAAGAATTTAAAATTCCTTCAATTTTAGGTTTAGTTTTACTTTTTGGGGGAATTGTTGGTGGTTTTATTTTAACTAATCGCCAGGGAGCCAATACTCTTACCAAAGCCAGTGGGGATTGTCAGCCAATCAATCCTCAAATAACCAATATTACCGATAAATCAGCTGTAATTTCTTTTACAACCACATCTGTTTGTTCTTCAACTGTTTCAGTTAATAACCAAATTTATCAAGATAAAAGAGCTACTTCGTCTCAAGAAATAAAAAGTAAAGTTCATTATTTTGAATTAGAAAATTTAAAAGAAAGTTCAGATTTGCCTTATGCAATTATTAGCGACGGAAAACGTTATGAAAATAATAATTACACAATTAAAACTGCCAATAAAATTAACGAATCGGTTCAATCTTCTCGTTTAGCTTGGGGTCGAGTTTTTACTCCCGATTTAAAACCAGCTTCCGAGGCTATTGTTTATTTAAACATCCCTGGTGCTTATCCATTATCAGCTCTAGTTACATCATCTGGTAATTGGGATATCTCCTTAGCCAATAGTCTAAACCAAGCTAAAACTAGTTGGTTTACTGCTCCTTTAAATATTGATGAAGAAATAATTGTTATTGCTCAAGACCAACCATCAACTCAAATTACTGGTAATACTAGTCGCAACAATTCTGTTCCTGATATTATTCTGGGTCAAAATAATTTTTCTTCGATTACTGTTGACACTTCCAAACTTCCAGATACTGGATCATTAAATTCAGTTACTCCAGTAGCTTCGTCTAAAAGTTTAGACATTTTAAATCCAAAAGATAATGAAAATTTATCAACTCAAAAACCAGATTTTTTTGGTACAGCTCCATCAAATTCAAAAATTAAAATTGAAATTCATTCAGACACTGTTTACAACGGTGAAGTTACTGCCAATAGTGATGGTTCATGGAACTGGTCACCTTCATCAGATTTAACTCCGGGAGAACACACTATTACTGTTACTACTACCGAAAACGGAGTTTTAAAAACTATTTCTAAAAAATTTGTAGTTCTAGCTGCTGATAATAACACTGCTTTTTCGGCCTCATCATCAGCTACTAAAGTCACCCCTACCCCAACATCTTTACCTACTACAACACCTACTTTATCTCCAACTTTAGTTCCAACCAAAATTCCAGTCATTACTCTTAATCCTACTGCCACCAGTTCCAGAACAACTCGTCCTAGCACCAGTTCAGGCGTTCCTGTAACTGGAAATTTTATTCCAACTCTACTCTTAATAATTATTTCAACTGTTTTATTTTTCTCTTCGATTTTATTTTTTAAAAAATAAAATATATGAATCATAAATTTAAATTAATTTCTCTAATTGAAGCTCTTCGACCAATGCAGTGGATAAAAAATTTGGCTGTTTTTTCGGCAATTATTCTTAATGGTCAACTTTTTAATCTATCTATTTTAAATAAAAATATTTTTGCCTTTATTGTTTTTTGTTTATTATCATCATGTTCTTATTTAATTAATGATGTCATCGATGTTAATAAAGATAAACTTCATCCTTTCAAAAAAAATAGGCCAATTGCTCGAGGTGATATTTCCAAACCATTAGCCATATTTGTTTCTTGTTGTTTATTTCTAAGCGGTTTATTTATTGCTTCTCTTGTTAGTTTTCCATTTTTTATTATTTCTTTATTTTTTATTCTTTTACAATTTTCTTATTCATTTTTCCTTAAAAAGAAAGCGGTTATTGATATTATTGGAATTGCCTTTTTCTTTATAATTAGAACTTTTGCTGGTGAATTAGCCACCGGTTATCATCTTCCAATTTGGATTATGCTAACTGTTATTTTTCTGTCTCTATTTTTGGCCAGTGGTAAAAGAAGAACCGAATTAGCCAATACTGGGGTCAAAACCAGATCGTCTTTATCCGGTTATGGCAAAACATTACTTAATTTTTATACCACTATGTTTGGTGTCTGTACTTTAATTTGTTATGCCATGTTTACTTTTTTCGAAGAAACTATTACTTTTAATGGTTCTGGTAAAATTCATAATTTTTTATTAACTAATTTTCCCAATGTTATTGATCGTAAATGGTATATGATCACTTTAATTCCAGTAATTTTTGGCATTATGCGCTATGGCCAAATAATATTTGAAATGCAAGAAGGTGAACGTCCAGAGAGGATTGCTGCCACCGATATTCCAATTTTATTTTCTATTCTACTTTGGGGCTTGCTAATTATTGGCATTGTCTATGTCCTCTAAAAAAAATTTTTTTGAAAAAAATAAATCTTTTCTAATTTTTAACATAGTTTTAATCTGTATTTTGTTAACTCGTTTTTGTGGTTTAAATTGGGGTAATTCTTTTTTCTTCCATCCAGATGAAAACAATATGGTTAATTCTGTTTTGTCAATGTCTTTTAAAAATCTTAATCCTAATTTTTTTGCTTACAATCAATTTCCTTTATTTTTAACTTTTTTTACTACCCCAAAACATGATTTTTATCATGTTACTCTAACTCTTCGTTTTTGGTCAGCTATTTTTTCTTCCTTTTCAATTTTATTTTTTTATTTAATTGCTAAAAAAATTTTTCCCCAAAAGAGAGAACTTTTAGCTTTTGTTTTTTTATTAATTTTTACTCCAGGTCTAATACAGTTAGCTCATTTTGGCACCACCGAATCAATTTTATTTTTTGCTTTTTCAGCCAATATTTTACTAGCCTTAAATTATTTTAATCATCAAAAAACAAAATATTTATTTCTAACAGCACTTGTCAGTGCCATTGCTATTGCTTCTAAAATTACTGGCATCTTTTTTGTTTTGCCAATTTTATTTTCTCTTATTTTTTCATTATTAGTAGAGACGCATCATGATGCGTCTCTACATAGGTTTAAAAAATTTTTATTTTCAATTTTATCCTTATCTCTTTTAACTTTAGTTTTTACTTTTATTTTTACTCCTTTTTCTTTTCTAAAAATTTCTGATTTTAAAAGTTCAATGATTTACGAAACCGGAGTTGCTACCGGTAATATTCTTGTTTTTTATACTCGTCAATTTATAAATACTATTCCTTATATTTTTCAATTTACTCATATTTTTCCTTATACTTCTGGTATTTTTATCTTCATTTTTTCAATTATTGGTTTTATTTTTTTTATATTCAATTTCAAAAAAATATCGTTAACTACTAAAAAAAAATTATTAATAATTCTTTTCCCTTGTCTAATTTATTTTTTATACAATGGACAACTTTTTACAAAATGGACTCGATTTATGTCACCAATATTTTTTATTGGTCCTTTGTTTACAGTTTTCTTTTTATCAAAAATTAAATCAAAAATAATTTATTTAATTTTATGCTTATTAAGCATCCTTCCAGGAATTTATTTTTGTCGTCGTTATTTTTTGGTCGATAATCGATCCATTGCTTCTATTTGGTTAATTAATCAAATTCCTTCAACCTCTTTAATTTTATCCGAATCTGGTAATGTTGTTAATTTACCAGTCTACAATTCTAATCTTCAAGTAAATAATTTTGATTTTTATAATTTAGATTTTGATTCTAATCTAGACTCACAATTAACTACTCAACTATCAAAATCGGAATATATTATCCTACCTTCTCGTCGAGTCTTTAAAAATCAAAATAATTCCAATTTTCCTGTCAGTCAAAAATATTATCAATCTCTTTTTTCTGGTCAGCTTGGTTTTAATCAAATTAAACAATTTAATTATAATTTATCTTTGTTTTTAAATGATGAAAATGCTGAGGAAACCTGGAGTGTTTTTGATAATCCAACCATTAGAATTTATAAAAAAAATGATTAAAAAAACCATTAGTCTTTATCCTTATTTTTTTCCCAAAATTTATTCAATTTTTAGATCGATAATTTTGCCAGTTGCTAAAATAGAATCTCTTTTACCCAACAAAGGTATTGTTCTAGATGTTGGTTGTGGTTATGGTTTCACTTCGATTTTCTTTGCTTTAAAAAATAAAAATCGAAAAATTATTGGTTCTGAAATTAATTCCAAAAGGGTATTAATTGCTCAAAAAGTTTCCACCAATATTTCCAATGTTTCTTTTAAAACTTCTAATTTAATCAATCAAGACAAAATGGTTTTTAATGCTATTCTGGCTATTGATCTTCTCCATCATATTAATTCTCAACAAAAAAATATCTTTTTACAAGATGCTTTTTTAAAATTAAAACCAAATGGTTTTTTAATAATTAAAGATATCGATACTAAGCCTATTGCTAAATTTTATTGGAATTATTTTCATGATTTGGTTATGACCAAATTTTCCAAACTTTATTTTTTATCGTCATTAGATATGAAAAATCTATTAATTAAAAATAATTTTAAAATTATTAAACAAGGAAAGTTTTTTAATTTTTTCTATCCTCATGTTTATTATGTTTGTCAAAAAAAATCTTAAACATCAACTAGTTATAGTTTTTTCAATTTTTTTTCTAAGTCTAGGCCTGCGTCTTTTTGGATTAAATTGGGATCAAAATCAACATCTTCAACCAGACGAAAGATTCTTGACTATGTTGGTTTCTACTATCAATTTTCCTTCAAATTTAAGTCAATATTTTGATACTCAAAATTCACCTCTAAATCCTTTTAATTATCAACAATTTAATTTTTTTGTTTATGGTAATTTTCCTATTTTATTAATTAAAATTATTGGTCATATTTTTAATATTAATGACTATTCAAATATTCATTTTGTTGGTCGTATTCTATCTGCTATTTCTGATTCTTTAAATGTTTTTAGTCTTTATTTTTTAGCCAAATTACTTTTTCCTAAAAATAAACAGAATTTATTATTTTTACCCAGTCTTTTTTATTGTTTTACTGTTCTTCCACTTCAACTATCTCATTTTTTTGCGGTAGACACTTTTTTAACTTTTTTTATTTTGTTAACTTTTGTTTTATTAGTTTTTTGGTTAAAAACCAACAAAAATTGGTTTTTGTTTTTGGCTTCAATTAGTTTTGGATTGTCTATGAGTTGTAAAATTTCTACCGCTCTTTTTTCACCCATAATTTTATTAATTTTTATTTATCATCTTCGTCAAGAAAAAGTTAAAACTTTTTTTAAAGGTATTTTTTATATTATTTTTTCTTTTATTATTTTTAGAATTTTTCAACCATATAGTTTTGTTGGTTTTTTAAAAATCAATCCAGATTTTCTAAACAGTTTAATTTATTTAAAATCAATTTTATTAAATCGTAATGTCTTTTATCCGCCAGAAATTCAGTGGCTTAGCAAAACTCCGATTTTGTTTCCTCTTAAAAATATTATTTTGTGGGGATTAGGAATTCCTTTTTCAATTTTATTTTTAATTCCAATTAAAAATATTTTAAAAATTAAATTTAAATCAATTTTTTCTAACTTCAACAATTATATTATTTTTCTTTCCGTTTTTTGGATTGTTTTTTTAATTATTCAACAAGGTCTCAGTTTCACAGCTACTATGCGTTATTTTCTTCCAATTTATCCATTTATCTGTTTTTTAATTGTTTTTTTAAATTTATCTTTAAAAAAATATAAAAATTTTTTTCTTTTAGCTTTTGTTTTTAATTCCATTTATTGTCTTTCTTTTCTTTCAATTTATGCCAGACCTCATACTCGGGTTCAAGCTTCACAATGGATTTATCAAAATATTGCTTATGGTAGCAATGTTGCCAACGAATATTGGGACGACGCCTTACCACTATCGATAGATTATTCATCTTCAAATCTTTATCTAAACCAAAATCTTCATCTTTACGATCCAGATACCGACACTAAATGGCAACAAATTAATTCAATTTTAAATAACACTGATTATATTTTTCTTACTTCAAATCGACTCTGGTCTTCGATTCCAACTGTTTCCACTCGTTATCCTGTTACCACCAAATATTATCAAGATTTATTTCAAGGTAATTCTCAATTTAAAAAAATAATCGAATTTAATTCTTATCCTGGATTTTTCCTACCTTTCATTAAAAAATGTATTTATTTTGGACCAACCAACTATCCTTATTTAACTACCAAAAACAAATGGCTAGAAATAGACGAGTGTTCTTATCCAGGGATTTATTTTCGAGATGATACTGCCGAAGAAGCCTTTTCTGTCTATGATCATCCAAAAGTTATTATATTTAAAAAATGATAAACTAAGAAGTGCTTTCAACCCTTAAAAAAATTCTATTTTGGCAACCAAAAAAAGATTTTCTAATTGTATTTGATCATGATTTTTGGGGAGAAATTTCCCTAATTTTTTTAAATTATTCAATTTGGGTATTTTTCTTTTTTGTTTCCTTTAAATTAATTTGTTTTGATATTAATTTTTTTGGTCGTCTTTTTACCACCACTCTCATTGCTGAAATCATTGAGAGAATTCTTAAAAAAAAATGTTTTTGGATTAGACCAATGTTTCATCGTCGTCAAAAAGCTCCAAAAGGTTTAGTAAATAATTGGTATTACAGTGGTTCTTTTCCTTCCGGCCACACCATGAAAACTACTGTCTTTTTTCTTTTTGTAATTTCTACTCAAGTTTTATCAATACCGGTTTTTTTAATGGTAGTTATTCCTTTATTAACTTTTCGAGTTCTATCAGGTTTTCATTATCCAATCGATATTATTGGGGGAATAATTATTGGAATTTTACTTTGGTTTTTAACCAAAGATCTAACTTTTCCAATTATTTTTAATAATTTTATTCAGACTATATTTAATCTAGTATTTTTTACTTTATAAACTAGCCATGTTGTCCGATCTTAATTTCATCATTTTTTGGTACCTTTCCATAAATTCTATTGCTCTTATTTTTTTGCCTTTAACTTTTTCTTTATTCAAAAAATTTTGGGATAAAGGTTATATTTTTTCCAAAATAATTGGTGTTTTAATATTTTCTTATCTTACTTTTACTCTAGGAGTTTTAAAAATTTTACCTTTTACTAATACCTCTTTCTTAATTATTTTTAGCCTAATTATTCTTACTAATTTTATTTTTTTCTTTTTTAACAAAAATTGTTTTAAAAAATTTATTCAAGTTTTAAAAGAAAAATATAAGTTTTTTGTTTTTGAAGAAATTCTATTTTTAATAATTTTAATCAGCTGGTCTTTTGTTCGTGGTTTTGCTCCAGATCTTGAAGGTCTAGAGAAATATATGGATTGGGGATTTATAAACACTATCCTACGTAGCCGTTTTTCCCCTCCTCAAGATATGTGGTTTGCTGGTAGCCCCATTAATTATTATTATTTTGGTCATTACATTTTTGCTTTTTTAACCAAATTTAGCACCATTAGTTCAACCATTACTTATAACTTATCAATAGCAACTATTTGTGCCATGGCTTTTACTTTTTCTTTTTCTTTGGTCTCCAATTTGGTTTATCTTTTCTTATCCTGCCCTGTCAAGGGAAGGGTTAGGGAAGGGTTTAGTTATCAAGTTGTTTTTTTTGGTTTAATCTCGGCTTTTTTATTAACTTTCGGCGGCAACCTTCATCCTTTATATAAAATTATTAAAATCAATATTACTGATAACAATAAATTAGTTTTAACCAAAGATGCTTTTATTAAATCTGCTTCAAAATATTGGTATCCAGATGCTACTCGTTTTATTGGTTACGATCCAGTTACTAGCGATAAAACCATTCATGAATTTCCAATTTACAGTTTTGTTGTTTCCGATCTTCATGGTCATCTAAATGATTTGCCAATTGTTATTTTTTTCTTGGCTTTTTTATTATCAATTTCTTTAATCAAATCATCAGAAAAAATTTTAAATTTTAAACTTATTATTCCTTCGGCCTTAATTTTAGCTATTGCCTATATGACCAACGCTTGGGATTTTGCTATTTATGGAATTTTCTTTGCTATTTTTACTTTTTTAAATAATCTTAAATCAAATAAATTATTAATCTCTTTTAACAAAACTTTATCAAATGGTTTTTTAACGATTGTTTTTTGGTATTTATTTTCTCTGCCTTTCTCCCTAAATTTTAGTCCAATGACTCAAGGTATAAAACTAGCCGATTCTCATACTCCTTTTTATCAATTATTTATTTTGTATGGTGGTTTTTGGTTAATCAATATTCCAATTATTTTAGTTTTAATTTATAGATTTTTCCGTCGCTATTTAAAATTAACCAAATCCGATATTTTTGCTTTTTCACTTTTTGTTACCGCTACCATTTTAATTATTATTCCTGAGTTTGTTTATATCAAAGACATTTATATTTACGAACATCGTCGAGCCAATACGATGTTCAAATTAGTTTACCAAGCCTTCATTTTGTATTCTCTTTCCTCTGGATATTTTATTTTTCGGGCCAAAACCTTAATTTCTCAAAAAATTATTCGTATTTTTTACTATCTATTAGCTGTTATAATTTTTATTATTCATCTGTCGTATCCTTATTTTGCCATTAAATCATTTTATGGAATTGAAAATTATCAAGGTTTATATGGTTTAAATTATTTAAAAGATTTATATCCAGATAATTTTATTGCCATCAACTGGTTAAACAAAAATGTTTCTGGTCAGCCAGTAATTTTAGAAGCAGTTGGGGACAGCTACACCACTTTTGGTCAAGTTTCTGTATCTACTGGTTTACCTACTGTCCAGGGGTGGATTGTTCATGAATGGCTTTGGCGTGGTGGTTATGATAAACCAAAAGAACGTCAAGATGATGTTCAAAAAATTTATGAGTCCCAAGATACTAATGAAACTAAAACTTTGTTACAAAAATATAATGTTAAATATATTTTTGTTGGCAATAAAGAACGCGAAAAATATCCAAATCTCAACGAAGACATTTTTATAAAGATTGGTGGGCAAGTTGTATTTCAGTCTGGTAAAACCAAGATTTACCAACTATAGTTAAATCCGATGGACGATATTTTAAAATCACTAAATCCTCAACAAAAAGAAGCGGTTACTCATTTGGGTAGTCCACTTTTACTTTTAGCTGGAGCCGGATCTGGTAAAACTCGAGTTTTAACCCATCGTGCCGCCTATTTTATTAATAAAAAAATTGCCAAACCTAGTGAAATTCTTCTTTTAACTTTCACTAACAAAGCTGCCGACGAAATGAAAAATCGTATGGCCAAACTTTTATCTGGATATAAGGTAAAATCAGGCCTGCCCGCCAAGTCTGCACAGCTGACGGCGGGGACTTTTCATTCATTTTGTTGTAAAGTTTTGCGAGCCGATGGCCACCATATTGGTGTTTCTAAAAATTTTGTTATTTATGACTCTGGCGATCAGGAAAATCTAATAAAACTTATTCTTCACGATTTAGGTCTAACTCCCAAAGAATTTAAACCAAGCAGTCTTTTATATTTTATTGAAAGTGCCAAAAATTCTTATCAAACTCCAAAAGAAATGATTGCTCAAAGTCATGGTTTTTGGCAGGAATATGCGGCTAAAGTTTACGAAAAATATCAAGAAAAATTAGGTGATTTTCAAGCCCTAGATTTTAATGATTTATTATTCAAGACAGTTGAATTGTTTTATCAATTTCCCCAAGTCTTAGAAAAATATCAAAATATTTATAAAGTAATTATGGTCGATGAATATCAAGATACCAATCAGATTCAATACCTTATGACCAAATTACTAGCCGAAAAATATAAACAAATTACTGTTGTCGGCGACGCTTCCCAGGCTATTTATGGTTGGCGTGGAGCCGATTATCATAATTTGGTTAATTTCACTACTGATTTTAAAGATGCCAAGGTTATAAATCTTGAAGAAAATTATCGTTCCACCCAGATAATTTTGGAAGCGGCTAATTCAGTTATTTCCAAAAATAATTCTCATCCAGTTTTAAAACTTTTTACCAAAAAAATTTCTACTCAAAAAATAAAAGTTTTTGAAGCCGAAAATGAAGTTTCCGAGTCAGATTTTATTGCTCAAAAAATCAAATTTTTAAACGAAAACTATCATATAGAATTAAGAGATATGGCTGTTTTATATCGTATGAATGCTCAATCTCGTGCTCTTGAAGAAGCTCTTTTACGTCTTAGTATTCCTTATGTTTTACTTGGTGGTATTCGTTTTTACGAACGTGCCGAAATCAAAGACCTTTTGTCTTTGTTCCGATTTGCTCACGATCGTTCCGATCGAATTTCTGAAGACCGAGTCGATAAAATTATAGGGAAAAGAAAAAAAACTAGTTTTTTATTCTATCTAGATGGTTTAAATTTAGATTCCATAACTTCCTTAGAACTATTAGAATCATTAACTATTAACTCTGGTTATTTAGACAAATTCGATCCAAAAGACGAGGAAGATCAAAAACGAATTGAGAATATCAAGGAATTAAAATCTGTTGCCGCTTCTTATCCAAGTCTAAATGGATTTTTAGAAAATATTACTTTAGTTCAACAAGAATATTCCCTACAGGAAAAAAATAAGAAAAAAGAAAATCATGATGGTGTCAGACTAATGACTCTTCACGGAGCCAAAGGTTTGGAATTTGAAGTTGTTTTTTTAGCTGGTTTTGAAGAGGGAATTTTGCCTCACTCTCGTTGTTTAATCGATGAAACTGAAATTGAAGAAGAGCGCCGTCTTTGTTATGTTGGTATTACTCGAGCCAAAGAGTTTTTATACATTTCTTATGCCAGCCGTCGTTTATTTTTTGGCAAAAGTAGCTTAAATGAACCAAGTCGCTTTTTAATCGATATCCCCAAAGATTTACTTGAATTTGAAGAAAGTGATGTCAGAGATTATCGTCATAAACCAAAATCTTCCAATGATGATGACATTATTTACGATCCTGATATTTATTAATAACTTTACAAACTTTTAACTTGATAAACTAATATATGATCACTAAAGTTCTTACTTCAAAAAACAAAGAGGAATATGATTCGTTAATTATTCATCCAGTTCAAACTTGGGATTGGGGTGATTTTCAAATTTCTCAAGGCCACACAGTTTATCGTCTTGGAGTTTTTGATGATAAAGATAAAATGATTTTGGCCTATTCTGTTAGTTTTCATAAAATTCCCAAATTAAAATTTTCTATTGGAACCATTCTTCGAGGTCCTGAGATCGATGATCAAATGATTGAACAAGTTACTAAAATTGCTCAAAAGGAAAATGCTATTTTTGTTAAATTTGAACCAAATGTTGCCTATAAAACTTTCGATAGTTTAAATAATGAAACTGTTATTTCATTAAAACCTCAATTTGAAAATCTTAAAGAATCACCTAAAGTTGCCTTTTATCCTCACACTTATTTGGTTGATTTAACCAAGAGTGAAACTCAACTTTTAGAATCCATGCATTCTAAAACTCGTTACAATATTCGAGTTGCCAATCGTTATGGAGTTGAAATCAGAGAACAAACCGACGATAAAGGTTTTGAAATTTATTTAAAACTACTTTTCGATACCACCAAACGTCAAGGTTTTTATCTTCATTCTGAAAAATACAATCGTGATCTTTGGAAAAAATTAAAAGATACTGGTATGGTTCACATCATGTTGGCTTCTTATAAAAATCAAGTTTTGTCTGCTTTTATGATTTTTAAATTAGGGGATAGATTGTTTTATCCTTATGGTTCGTCCTTAGATGTTAATCGTCAAGTTATGGCTCCAACTCTTTTAATGTGGGAAGTAATTAAACTTGGTAAGGAATTAAAATGTAAAACTTTTGATATGTGGGGTTGTCTTGGTCCAAATGCCAAAGAAACTGAAAACGGTTTTGGTTTTCATCGTTTTAAACAAGGTTATGGCGGTCAATTAATTGAATATGTTGGCACTTACGATCTAGTCATTAATCAAAATTTATACAAACTTTATAATTACACCGATAAGGCTCGTTGGAAACTTCTTCGTCTCAAAGCCAATATTCTAAAAAATTTCAGAAAATAAAAAACGGCCAGAAACTAAAACAAATATACTCAATTAAGAGCACACTTTGTTTCAGCCCTAGCCGTCCTAGATAAATATCTGTACAAAAAGTTCGAAAACCCAGATATTTATAAAAAATAATTAAATTGTTTGACGAATTAGGTCGCAAGAACCAATATTGAATAATAATGATTCTTTTGACTTATAGATTGAATGTTCTCTTAACCATTCTGCTTCTTTATGGAATTTTTTCTCCTCCATTCTTCTTAATAATTCTTCTTTTTCTATTTCCCAACAATCAATATAATGTGTTGCAGTCCCTTTTCCCATAACTAAATTCCACGGTTTAGACGTTTCAACAGCATTCAACTCTATTCCGATTATTCGGATATAAACCCAAAAAGGCACTGCTATTAGGCCTTTAGGTATACTGGAAACTCTAATTTTTCTAGTCTCCATTTTTTAATCTCCTTCTTTTTTATTTTTCAAAGAACTTTTTGTAGCTGGAAGTATATCATGATATATAGCCAAAAAAATAAGAAAATGGGGTAAAATACACTATGTCCTCGACCAAAATCACTTTAGAAACTTTAGACCATATCGCCAAATTGGCCAGAATAAAATTGTCTGACCACGAAAAGGAAGTTTTTTTGCCTCAATTAGAATCAGTTATTGAATATTTTGATGTTCTAAACAGTGTTAATACTGACCATGTTTTACCTACCTTTAGAGTTATCGAAGAATCAAATCCTTTGCGAGAAGATATAATTGGTGAATCTTTTTCTCAAAAATTAGCTTTATCTTCCACTAAAAATATCCAAGATGGTTATTTTGTTGTTACTAGAACTATCGATAAAAAATAATATGGACTATTCAACTCTTTCAATTTCTCAAATCCGCCAATTACTTTTAGACAAAAAGGCCACTGCCACTGAAATTACTCAGTTTTTCTTAGACAAAATTAAATTAATTGATCCCAAAATTAAAGCTTTTATTACTATTACCGAAACAGAAGCCTTAAAAAAAGCCACCGAAATTGATAAAAAAATTGCTAATAATGAAACCATTGGTAAATTAGCTGGTTCAATTATGGCCGTCAAAGACATCTTTTTAACCAAAGACATTGAAACCACTGCTAGCTCCCAAGTTTTAAAAGGTTATATTCCTCAATATTCTTCCACTGTTTATCAAAAATTATTAGACCAAGATGCCATTATTATTGGCAAAACCAATACTGATCCTTTTGCTTTTGGTGGTTCAACCGAAAATTCTGGTTTCTTTACCACTAAAAATCCTTGGAATTTAGATATGATTCCTGGTGGTTCTTCTGGTGGCTCGGCTGCTGCCACCGCCGCCAATCTTTGTCATTTTGCCCTTGGTACTGATACTGGTGGTTCCATTCGTCAACCAGCTTCTTTATGTGGTGTTTCTGGTCTAAAACCTACCTATGGTTTAAATTCTCGTTTTGGAATTACTGCTATGGCTTCTTCTTTCGATTGTCCTGGTGTTTTTGCTCGATCTGTCGATGATATTGCCACTGTTACTCAATTCACTGCCGGTCACGATCAAAACGATGCCACTTCCACCCATCAAACTATTCCCGATTATTTTTCACTTTTAGACAGTGTTAATTTGAAAGGTTTAAAAATTGGTTTACCAAAAGAATATTTTACCCAGGCTATTAATCCTGAAGTTAAATCTAAAGTTTTAGAAGCTGCCAAGGTTTTAGAAAACCAAGGTGCTATTTTAAAAGAAGTTTCTCTTCCTAGTACTAATCTTGGCTTGGCTGTTTATTATATTTTGGTTCCTTCCGAAATTTCTGCCAACATGTCTCGTTACGAGGGAATTCGTTTTGGTCAAACTAGTCCAGATGGTTCAAATATAGTTTCTTATTATATGAATGTTCGAGGTCAATTTATGGAGCCAGAAGTTAAACGACGTATTATTATTGGTACTTATGCTCTGTCTTCTGGTTACTACGATGCTTATTACACCAAAGCTGCCAAAGTCAGAACTTTAATTAAACAAGAATTTGAATCTGTTTTAGCCGATGTTGATGTTATTTTGGCTCCAGTTTCTCCTACACCTGCTTGGAAAATTGGTGAAAAATGTAGCAATCCTCTAGAAATGTATTTAGCCGATGCTTACACTGTTTGTATTAATGTTGCTGGTGTTCCTTCACTCGCACTACCTTGTGGTTTTAATAATAACAATCTTCCTATTGGTTTCCAACTGATTGGTAATTTCTTTGAAGAATCAAAAATTATGTCAATTGGTCATCAATATCAACAAATTACTGATTATCATTTACAAAAACCAAAAATCTAAAATAAAAATTATTTTAATCGCCCTTCTTTAAGGGAGACCCCGACGAACGTCGGGAGAGGGTTTAATATAAAAATGAAAATTAATCAAAAACAAAATAAAAAAGCTCCCCTGTCAAAGGGAGGTGCCCGCAGGGCGGAGGGGTTTAAATGAAAGTCACACCAATAATCGGTCTTGAAGTTCATGTCGAGCTTCGCACTCAATCAAAAATGTTTTGTAGTTGTTCGGCAACTCATTTTCATGTTGAAGCTAACACTCACACCTGTCCTGTATGTCTAGGTCTTCCAGGTGCTCTTCCAATTCCCAATCGCACTGCCTGTGAATGGTGCATCAAATTGGGTTTAGCTCTAGGTTGTACTCCAAATTTAACTTCATTTTTTGAGCGAAAAAATTATTTTTATCCAGATTTAGCTAAAGGCTATCAATTAACTCAATTTGAAAAACCTTTTGTTATCAACGGTAAATTAGTTGTTGATGGTCAAGAAATTAGAATTAATCGAGCCCACATGGAAGAAGACACTGGCAAATCTGTTCATTTAACCAATAATGGTCAAGATTTAACCCTAATCGATTACAACCGCTCTGGTGTTCCGCTTGTGGAAATAGTTTCCGAACCAGACATAACTTCTGCTCAAATGGCCAAAAATTATCTTCTTAAAATGCAACAAATTATCCGATATTTAGGTATTTCCGATGCAGATATTGAAAAGGGTAGTATGCGTTGTGAACCAACTGTCAATTTAAAAATCGAAACCGATGACCTGCCTGCCGGCAGGCAGGTGGTTTATACTCCTCTCGCCGAAATTAAAAACGTTGCTTCTTTAACTGGAGTTCAAATGGCAATAGATTTTGAGATCAATCGTCAACTTGAAGAATTTAAACAAACCGGTGAAACCAAATCTAAAACTAACAAAACTACTCGTGGTTGGGATGCCAATAAAAATCATACCTTTTTGCAACGGGAAAAAGAAGGTTCTTCTGATTATCGTTATTTTCCAGAACCAGATATCCCTTATGTCAATTTTACTCAAGCCGAAATTGATGCCATTAAAGCCTCAGTTCCTGAACTTCCAGATCAAAAAATAGAAAAATATAAAACAGTTTATGGTTTAAGTGATTATGATGCTCAAACCATTACTGCTGATTTTGCTTTTGCCAATATTTATGAATCTATTATTGTTGATTATATTTATAAAAATAAAACTAATGATTTGACTAAAATTGTCGGTAAATCTTTAAAAGATTTAGTTGGATTTACTGATTCGGCTAAAACTAAAGATTTTGCCAAATTTACAGCCAATCTTTTCTTAGGGGCCATTAAAACTTATCTTAATGAAAGTGGTCAAGACTTAGATCAATCAAAAATTAATTCTCAATTTTTCTTTGATTTGTTTAGGGCCGTTTCCAATTCAGAAATTTCTGCCACCGTTGCTAAACAGGTAATTGTCGAAAGTTATCAAACTGGTGTTAATCCTGTTGAAATTGCCAAGTCTAAGGGTTTAATTCAAGTTTCTGATTCTGGTGAAATTGAAAAAATCGCTAAAGAGGTAATTGAGGCTAATCCAAAAGCAGTTTCAGACTATCTTAAAAATCCGATGTCTATTGGATTTCTTATTGGTCAATTAATGAAAGCTTCAAAAGGATCGGCAAATCCAGTAATTGCTAAAAATATATTAGAAAAACTTTTAAAATAGTTTCTTTTCTGCCAACCTGCCTGCCGGCAGGCAGGTCCAAAACTGGCTAAAGAAATTTTAGAAAAATTATTGAACAGCTAATTCACTCAAAGATCCAATTATTATACTGTTGGTCATACTAGTGTTAAACATATTTAAATTTAACCAGACAGTTTTAAATCTTTCTATTTGTCCTAATTTTTCCACTACTTTTGGGCTATCATCAACAATAGTTGCTCCTTTTGGGATTTCATTATTTAAACAACCATCATCTAATTTTCTTCTCTTAATAAAAATTAAATCTTTATCAAAAAAATCAATTATTCCAGAAAATTCCAGTTTTTTTGTTTGGTAATCAACAAAACCTTCCGAAAAAATTCCAATTTTTTTAGTTTTTTTCAATTTGGTCAATATTTCCACTGTTTCTCCAAAAAGCGACTGTTTATAAATTTCTTTATTATCAAAAGGATTATCAATTTTTTGACCAGTTTTTTCTTCTAAAAAATGAATTAAATTATCTGGATAAAAATCAGTATTAGTTTCTAAACCTGTTTTATATTCATCTTTAAGTCCAGATATTTCTTCTAATGTTTTTCCTGTTTGTTGGGCAATATCTGTATATGCCAAATTCGATAATTTTTTAGTATCGATTAAAGTGTTATCAATATCAAACAAAATTATTTCTTTCTTTTCCATTTCTTTTTCTCCTCCAAATGAATAATCACTATTCTCTTTCATTAACCCAATTCTACAGCATTTTTATCTTAATTTTTAAGTTAAAATAGGGAAGTGAGCAATCAAATTTTTTTATCAGAATATCAAAAATTAAACCCTGAACAAAAGCTAGCTGTTGATACTATTGAAGGTCCAGTTATGGTTATTGCCGGTGCTGGCACTGGTAAAACCCAAACTATTGCTCTTCGAATTGCCAATATTTTAGACAAGACCGATACTAAGCCTAGTTCCATTTTATGTTTAACTTACACTGATGTTGCTGCCAACAATATGAGAAATCGTTTATTAACCATGATTGGCCCCGATGCTTACAAAATAAAAATCTGTACTTTTCATAGTTTTTGTAACGATATTATTTCTTCTAATCCTCAATACTTTCCTTTTTCTTCCTCTAGTTTAAAAGCCATTGACGACCTAGAAACCATCGAAATTATTAAAGACATTATCGATAATTTAGATAATGCTTCACCCTTAATCAGTTGGGGAGACAGATATTGTTATCAAAAAAGTATTCTTGATAATCTTCATTTAGCTAAACGAGAAAACATTAGCCAAAAAACTCTTTTAAATTTAATTAAAGATGAAGAAATATTTTTTAAAAATTGTGGTGATTTTATTACTCAATTAACCAATATCCGAGCTACCAAAAACAATTATTCTCAAATTAACCAAATTTTAGATAATTTACTAAGTTCCGAATTTCTTTCAATTAATATTAAAAGTTATCTTCAAGTAATTCGAAGTGGTAATGAAAATCTTAGTCAAGTTAAAAATGAAATTCGCAAATTTTACCAAGACTTTGAAAAAGATATTCCCAAACAAAAAGAATTTGTCAAAATTTTTGATTTATATCAGCAAGAACTTCAAAAAAGATCTCTTTATGATTATGAAGATATGATTCTTTTTGTCATTAATGTCTTTAATCAAAACCCCAATTTATTGTTAAATTTTCAGGAAAAGTACCAATATATTCTCGTCGATGAATATCAAGACACCAACTCCAGTCAAAGCAAAATTGTTGACATGCTTGGCAGTTATTATGACACCCCCAATATTTTTGTTGTCGGTGATGATGATCAATCTATTTTTAGATTTCAAGGCGCCTCAATTGAAAACATCTACAATTTTTATCAAAAATATAACCCTCAAAAAATTGTTTTAAAAAATAATTATCGCAGCCATAAACTTATCCTAGATTCTTCCAGTAGTGTTATTGGTCACAACAAAAATCGCATTGCCAACTTAATTACCGACATTGATAAAAGTTTAATTGCCACCAAAGATTATGATCCTAATCCAATTAATCTAACCATTCTTAATTCCAATATTGAAGAAGATTTTTATGTGGCTCAAAAAGTTGCCGACTTAATTAAAGCCGGTGAAAGTCCTAATGAAATTGCTATTTTAATTCGTAAAAATCGTGATGCTGAAGAATTAACCAAAATGTTATCGGCTTTTAATGTTAAATTTTTCTTACCTTCCGATTCTAATATTCTTAAAAATCCCCTTATTATTCAATTAATTAAACTGCTCGAATTCGTTGATAATCCTAACCTCAATGAATCTGTTTACCACATTTTGGCCGCTCCTTTTGTTAAATTAAACTCTCTCGATTTAGTTAAAGTAGTTAAATCAAGATGTGTTTTAGCCGATTTAATTTTCAATCAAGAAAAAATTGACAGTCTTGAAGTCTCTGATAAAACCAAACATATTCTTGCTAAATTTGGTAAACGAATTGCCAAAACCAGAGTCGATTTAGAAAATTATCCTTTAGAAAAAGTTTTAAATAAAATCTTAAAAAGATTTAGAATTTTAAAATATTTATTATCTAAAAACGATATTGAAACTCTTAATCAAGTTCACACTTTTTATAAACTTCTCAAAGATACCGTTGTTAAAAAAGATTTAACTTTAAAAGAATTTATTGACCGAATTCATTTATACAATGAGAATAATCTTTCCATTTCTTCTCCATCAATTTCTTACGATTCTTCCGATTCTATCAAAATATTAACTGTTCACGGTTCCAAAGGTTTGGAATTTAATCATGTTTTCATTTATCGACTTCTGGAAGATTCATGGGAAAAACAACGCGATTTTAGTAAATTAAAATTACCTTTTGGAATTCTTTCTAGTGAAATTAC